>NZ_JAFCLX010000035.1:0-77016 GCF_018130205.1 Bradyrhizobium sp. AUGA SZCCT0222 | reverse complement strand
CCATCCCGTCCTACTCAGAAGGGCGTCGGCCGTCGTCACGGACGTTGGACGGGTTGCGGTGGACGCTGGTTTACGCCTCGACGATGGCGTGGATGAGCGTACGGCAAAACCGTGTGGTCCTGGCACCCGTTGCAGGTGTCAAGCTGTCGGGTAGGCGAGAGCTGAACGGCAGCGACGGAGTCAATCAAGAACTCGTCTCCGGGGAGAGCGCGGCATAAGCCGTAAAGCCATTGCGCAGGGAAGGCCGGGTGTTCTCCGCTGCCCTGTATGCTCGTGTGCACTTTGTTTTGTGCAATCGCACACGGGACCGCGGGTGCAGCGCGCACCCGGTCTTCCCTGCGCCCTCTCGATGAGTGGGCAAGGAATTTCTGTCAAAGCTCGGGCGCAATGCGTCGCGGGAATGCGAAACTATTTCCACGTCGTCCCGGCGAAGGCCGGGACCCATAACCACAGGGAGTAGTTTTGCGAATGGTCTCTGCTACCAGTTCTTCACCGAGAGATCACGCGGTATGGGTCCCGGCTCAAGGCCGGGACGACGAGTGGAGAGAGTGAGGGCGCCATAGTGGACTGCCCCTCTGCTTGAAGTGCATGAGTCCAGGCATGGGGATGAATTGACTCCGAGGCTTAATCGGCTGCAAATGCAGCCAACCAACAGTTCCGAAGGAAACCACCATGGTTGACGCGCTGATCATCGACGCCTGCAGGACACCGCGCGGCATTGGCAAGGCCGGCAAGGGAGCGCTCGCGGGTATTCATCCGCAGCAACTCGGCGCCACGGTGTTGCGTGCGCTGGCCGATCGCACCGGGATTAATACCGCAGACGTCGACGACATCATCTGGGGCACCAGTTCCCAGCGCGGAGCGCAAAGCGGCGACCTCGGCCGGATGTCCGCGCTGGATGCCGGCTATGACGTGCGCGCCAGTGGCGTCACGCTGGACCGGTTCTGTGGTTCCGGCATCACCAGCGTCAACATGGCGGCCAACGCCATCATGGCGGGCTCCGAGGATCTCGTGATCGCCGGCGGCACCGAGATGATGTCGATGGAGGGTCGCCGCGGCGAGGGGCCGTTCATGATGGACAATGGCAACCTTCGTCTGCGCGCCCGGCACCCGCAATCGCATCAGGGCGTCTGTGCGGATGCGGTGGCGACGCTGGAGGGTATTTCGCGTCAGGATGTCGATGCTCTGGGCGTCGAGAGCCAGAAGCGCGCGGCCGCCGCCATCAAGGGCGGTCATTTCGACAAGAGCCTCGTGCCGGTTCACCGCGAAGACGGCAGCCTTGCGCTGGACCGCGAGGAATATCCGCGCCCGCAGACCACGCTGGAAGGCCTTGCCGGGTTGAAGCCCGCCTTTACCGCGGTCGCGGACTATCCGCTCGACGACAAGGGCACGACCTACCGCAATCTTATCCTCGACAAATATCCCGATCTCGACATCAACTTCATGCATCACGCCGGCAATTCCTCCGGCGTCGTCGACGGCTCGGCCGCCATTCTGCTGGCCTCGCCGAATTACGCCAAGGCGCATGGCCTGAAGCCGCGGGCGCGCGTGGTCGCGATGGCGAACATGGGAGACTCCCCGACCTTGATGCTGAATGCGCCGGTGCCGGCGGCGCGCAAGGTGTTGGCCAAGGCAGGCCTCACGCTCGATGATATCGACCTGTTCGAAATCAATGAGGCTTTCGCCGTCGTCGCCGAAAAATTCATCCGCGACCTCAAGCTCGACCGCGACAAGGTCAACGTCAATGGCGGTTCGATCGCGCTCGGTCACCCCATCGGCGCGACCGGCTCGATCCTGATCGGTACCGTTCTCGACGAACTCGAGCGGCGCGACCTCAGGCGTGGCCTGGTGACGATGTGCGCCGCCGGTGGCATGGCGCCGGCGATCATCATCGAGCGGATCTAAAGTGTTTTCGAGCGAAAGCCTGCCCCGGACTTGATCCGGGGTGGATACCGGTTCGCGTGAAGAAAACGCGTCAATAATAAACTAGGCGGCCGGAAACTGCAGCTCGAACGCCACGTCCTTGTCGGATGGCAACAGCCGGATCGATCCGCCGTGACTCGCCATCACGGCCTGGACGATCGCGAGTCCCATTCCGGTGCCGCCGGTGTCGCGGCGGGTGGTGAAGAACGCGTCGAATATCTTCTCCCGGTTAGCTTCCGATATCGGGTCGCCGTCGTTGCTCACGGTCATCTTGACCGAGGCACCTTCATCGACCGCTGCTAGCCGCACATTCCCAGCGTTGTGACGAATGGCGTTGTCGGTCAGATGCGAAAGGACGATGAGCGCCTTCTCATTGGACATGCCGATCGAGCGCTCGAGACAGCCGGTGGCGTCGATCGCGCGGGTGGGAAAACGGCTCTTCAGTCCACTGATGACCTGACTTAATTCGGTGTGCTCGTTCTGCGGCGTGGTCTCGGCGCGCGCCAGTTCGCGCAGCCGCTGCGTCATCGCTTCCAGCCGCTCGGTGTCACCCAGAATATTCGATACGAAAGTCTTCTGCTCCATCAGTGTGAGATTGCCGGTCTTGCTCTGCAGTGAATCCAGCAGGAGTTCCGCGGCGCCCTTGATCGAGGTCAGCGGCGACTTCAGCTCGTGGGTGAGATGCGACGAGAAGGTCGCGATGTAATCCGACCGCCGGGACAATTGCTCGGCCATGTCGAGGAAGCTGTGCGACAGCTGGGAGAACTCGCGGGTGCCGTAATGCGCCAGCGGCTGAAAGGCGTCGCGGTCGCCGCGGCTGATACGAGCGGCGCGATCGACCAGTTCGCGCATCGGCCGGGTGATGGTGCGGGAAAAGACCAGGCCGATGATAACAGTGGCGAAGATGACGGCGAAGCCGGCAAGAATGAACTTGCCGCGCTCCTGATAGAGATGGTCGAAGATGTTGCTCGGCGTCCTCGATAGATAGACGACGCCGGCAACGCGGTTGTTGACGACCACGGGCATGGCCGAAAACACGTGAACGCCGACGCCGCGGCTGATCGAGTAGATCGGCGGCGGGGGCTTGTCGGGGACCCTGATCCGCAACGCGGCGCGATACTGGCCCTGCAGCGCCGTCGCCACCTCCTCGATATGCGCCAGCGATAGGCCGACTTCGTTGCGGCCGGCGATCACGACGCCGCGGGGATCGAGAATTCGGAAACCCGCCAGCGTGACCTTCTGCGTTTCCAGGATGATCGGCATCAGCCGCGCGCCGATCTCGAGATAGGCCTGAGATGCGGGAGCGCCGGCCGGAAGTGCGTCGGGCCGCCGCCTCAGCAGGTCGGCGCCGGCGGCAAGGTCGAGCGCCGGCCGGATTGGCGTCATCTTGTCATCCGAAACGGGGCGCGCTTCGGGCGGGAGTTCAGCGCCAAGGACAACTCCGGCATTGAGCCGGGCTTCCACGTCTCGCGCATAGACCGCGGCCAATACCCGGCTTTGGACAATCAGCTCGGCCTGGGTCTGGTGAATGAGCTGGTTGTCATAGAGCCGAAAGAAGAACAGCCCGACCAGAGGCAATGCGGCCACAGCAGCCAACGCGGCAAAAATGATCATTCCGACCGACGGCCGCCATTTCTCGCCGGCCCGCGATGTCATGCGTGCGGCTCGCATCGGCCGAGCTTGAAGCCAACGCCGTGGATGGTCTCGATGACATTGTCGCAATTCACCGCGGCAAGCTTGGCGCGGATGTTGCGAATATGGCTGTCGATGGTGCGGTCCGACACCTGGATGTTGAGCTGATAGGCGGCATTCATGATCTGCTCGCGGCTGAAGACCACCGATGGCCTGGTCAGAAAAGCCCTGAGGATTCCGAATTCGATGGCGGTCAGGCGAAGCGGTGTACCGGCGAACGCCGCAACATGCTGTTCCGGATCAACCAGCAGCCCGCCCTGGGAAAGTGCCGCATTTGCCTTTGGGTCCGGCCCGCGCAGGGAGGTGCGGCGCAGAATGACATTCACCCGCGCGACGAGTTCGCGCGGGCTGAAAGGCTTGGTGACGTAATCGTCGCCGCCGATCTCGAGGCCCAGCACGCGGTCGATCTCTTCGTCGCGTGCCGAAAGAAACAGGATCGGAACGTCCGATGACTTCCGGACCTCCCGGCAGACATCCAATCCATCGAATTCCGGCATGCCGATATCGAGAATCATGAGGTCCGGCCTGTCGGCGGCGAAGCGGGTCAAGGCTTCCTTGCCGTCCCGCGCCTCGAACACGGTCATCCCGGCCTTCCGGAGCGCGACCCGGATGACTTCGCGAATATGCAGGTCGTCATCGACGATGAGGATACGGTGTGTCAAACGTCTCTCCGGGCAAAGGTCGTCGTCAACTCGCGGTCGAACTCTTTGAGGCGTCCAGAGTACGCTGGAGCCGCCAGCTCCGAAAACCCCAGGCGCGCCAGGAAGCCAAATCATTGAGATGCTGTTCTACAAGGTAGTTGCGGCGGAAAACAAGGTTTGGATCGAAGCTGCGGAGGGCAATCGCCCTGTCGATGGCGGGCAAGGCCTGAGGACCGAGATGAAACAGATAGTTGATGTCGACAGGGACACCCTTTCCCGTGGCTTCGCGGCTATGACCGACATTGTAGTCGGCGATAACAGCAGGAAAATTGACCAGCGAACAAACATAGAGCGTTGCGATCAAAGTGATGAGGTTCGCGCGGATCAGCCAATCGTTCGAACGATTGAGCCTGATACGGGCAACGATGAGCAGCAGTCCGAACGCGACAAGCAGCATCCAGATAAAGGCTGCGACGCGCCACCAGGTCAGCAGGTAGATCTGCACATAGAGATCGAGCCGCAGGATGGATGACGCAACCAGCAGGACGTTCTGCGCGACCCAGAGATAGACGAGCGGCCGGATCACCTTCGACTGCTCGGCCGGGCCGCCGGGTCTCATTGCGATGAGTACGAATCCGGCAGCCAGCAACGCGGTGAGGATCAGGGGATAGGCGCCCCGGTGCGCATAGGCCGCGTAGCTGATGTCGGCCGGCAGCGTCGCGTTGCCCCAGAGAAAGAACACGTCCAGGGCGGTTTGAACCGCAAACAGCAAATTGAACAGGATCAGCGAACGCAGGATGGTCGCCACACCGAAGAAGTCGACGTCATGAAATGGCTTCTCCTGCTCCTCCGTTACCGATACGACAAAGTCGGCCGGCACCTCGGACTTGCGGCGCCACCGGACGTGGATAAAGGGCCAAACGAGCGACAAAGCGGCCGCCCAAAACAGCACCCGTCCCGGGCTGATATAGGAGGTGGCGCTGCCGGGGTTCAGCAGGCTGATCCATTTCTCAAGCAGCGGATTGGCCGATACGAACAGAAGCGCGAAAATGCCGCTGAGAACCACCGGAATGAACCACACGGTGAAACCTGCCGTCAGCGCCGGGAGATTGAACGCGCTGATGGCGTCCCGGAGCAATCTGAACGGGCCGACCAGATAAAGGTCGCAGAGCGCGGCGGCTTGTTCGGCAACACCGGTCAGTTTGCGATCCGTCGTTAGCGAGAGGCCAACGCCGAGTGCCAGGACAATGAAGAAGAATGAGGCGGCATTGAATTCCTCGACGGCCGGGATGAGGCTGGCGAACACAAGGAGGCCCGCAAGCAGAACCTGCGCCTTGTTCAGCCTGGTGAAATTGGCGAGCAGCGCGCCGGCGGTGAGTGCAATGGCGAAGATAACAACGGATATTCCGGTTCGCTGGCCGTAGAACAGCCAGTCGGCCAATGCCGCGAGGGCCACGGCAATGGCCGGTTTGATGGGGAAAGCATGTTCCCGAATGGAGCCTGCATGGGGTGCCGGCGTGGAGAATTCAGCCATCGTTGCGCTGCCTGTCTGGAGGGAAAGATTGCAGACCCGCGCCGCCGAGAGTGGCTCACAGAGCCACCAGCCATCATTGGCTAAACGCGAGGGAATCGGCATTCAAAGGTCGTCACCGGTTTGCAAGACGAGCTATGCGCGGCCGTTGTGCAAATGCCGGGAAGGCGGTCTGCAAGACTTCAGGATTCTTATGCAGTTTCTGTGCAGCCACGCTTATGCGCTCGCGCAGCAATAACAAGTTTGATACGGCGATGGTCTCGCCAGTCACACGCACACAGCATCGTCCTTCATGAAAATCATCAAACGTATCGGCGTCGGCTTGGTCTGGTTCGCGGGGCTGGCTTTCATTCTCGTCGCGGCGAACAAGAATGATCCTTATCTGATTGCGTTGCGTGGTACGGGTAACATCGTTCTTGCCGTGGTGAGCATTGGCGTTCTCGCCTGCCTGCTTCGTGGCGGTCACTGGCGCAGGCGAGGGATCGCGGGAGAACTGCTGGTCCTGCTGTGGTGCCTGCCGGCGCTGTCAATGCTGTGCGCGCAAGCTTCCTTCGAGTTGCGCAAACGAAACGTTCTGCAGACCGACGTCGCGCAGGCGCGTAGCCTCGGGCAGCATTTCATGGTGGGGTATTCATCATTCCCTGAGGTGGCTGCCTTGGCCGAAAAAGGCCTGATTGCCGGCATCTACATCACCAAGCACAATGTACGAAGAGCACCGGAGACGCTGAAATCTGAAATCTCGGCGCTTCAGGAAAAACGACGTGCTGCCGGCCTGCCGCCATTGATTGTCGCCGCCGACCAGGAAGGCGGCATCGTCTCGCATCTGTCGCCGCCCTTGACCAAATTGCCTGCGCTCTCGACGCTGGCGAGCCTTCCGCCGGATGTTCGCACGGAAAAAGCGGAAGCGTTCGGGCGAACGCATGGACAGGAACTGGCGGCGCTTGGCGTCAACCTCAATTTGGCGCCGGTGCTGGATTTGCGACCCGACGCGAAGCGTAACCGGTTCGATTTCAACACGCTGATCGGCCAGCGCGCGATTTCCGACGACCCGGCCATCGTGGCCGACATCGCCAGGTCCTATGTCCATGGGCTTGAGGCCTTCGGCGTCGGTGCGACCGTGAAGCACTTTCCGGGACTGGGGCGGGTTCGTGCCGATACCCATCACTTCAGTGCCGGTCTCGACACGCCTCTGGCGGAGCTCGAAGCGTCCGACTGGCGGCCGTTCCGCGATGTGCTGGCGGGCTCCAGAGCGCAGTTGATGATCGGGCATGTGACGCTGACCGCTGTCGATCCCGACCGCGCGGCGTCGCATTCCCGGCTTGTGGTTGACGGCATCGTTCGCAAGAAGTGGAATTATCAGGGCGTCATCATGACTGACGATCTGGTGATGGGCGCGATCTATCAGAACAATGTCTGCACAGCGGTGGTGGAAGCGCTCAATGCCGGCGTCGATCTGCTGCTGGTCGCCTTCGACGGTACGCAGTTCTACCGGATCTTTGCGTGCGCCAAGGAGGCATCTTCTCAAGGGAAACTCGATTCGGTAACGCTGCGCGACAGCGAGGCACGGCTAAAGCGGGCATTACCGCCGGATTGAGAGAGACGCTCCTCGCGGTCTCGGTGCTGGAAGGTCTGGCGTTTGCCATGTAACATCCTCTTACGACGCGCCGGTCGTCGCCGCAGGTACCATCGTGGCGGGCCGGAAAAGACGTCCTCGGGGTGGTGCAATGCAGTTCGGAATCTTCGATCAAAACGATCACGGGCCCTATCCGCTCAGCGAACAATATGAAAATCGGCTGCAATTGATCGAATTCTACGATCAAGCCGGATTCCGTACATACCATATGAGCGAGCACCATTCGACGCCGCTCAATTTGACGCCATCGCCAAGCGTGTTCCTTGCAGCGGCGGCGCAGCGCACCAAGCGTCTGCGCCTCGGTGCGCTGGTCTACGTATTGCCGACGCACCATCCGCTGCGGTTGGCCGAAGAAATCTGCATGCTGGATCATCTGAGCCGGGGCCGGATCGAGGTCGGGATCGGCCGAGGCGCGTCGCCGCATGAGCTGCATTATTTTGGCGTCGATCCGGACCAGGCACAGGCGATGTATGTCGAGGCCTACACCGTCATCATGCAGGCGCTGACGCAGGCCGAGGTGAATTTTCAAGGCAAGCACTATCAGTTCACGAACGTGCCGATCGACATGAAGCCGGCGCAGCTTCCGCACCCGCCGCTATGGTACGCGGTCCCGGTGCCCGAGGGCGCGGTCTGGCCGGCGCAGAACAGGATCAACATCGTGTGCGGCGGGCCGCTGCCACGGGTACGTGAGATTACCGACCGCTTTCGTGCCGAATGGGCTGCGGCGGGCAATTCGCCGGATCAGCTGCCACTGCTCGGGATCAACCGCTTTGTGGTGGCGGCCGACAGCGACCGGGAGGCGATGGCGCTTGGTCGCCGTGCCTGGCCGAACTTCTACAGCAGCTTCATAAAGCTCTGGAAGAAGCACGGTACGCAGCCGCGTTTCGCCCGGCTGCCCGAGGATTTCGATACGATGGTACAAAACGGCGGAGCGATTGCGGGATCACGGGGCACGATCCGGGAGCAGGTCAGAAGGATGACTGAGGAGGCGGGCGCCAACTACTTCATCAGCCAGTTTTCGTTCGGCAACCTCAGCCAACAGGAGGTACTGCACTCCGCTGGCATCTTTGCGCGCGAGATGCTGCCCGCGGCGCGGGAGCGCATGGCGCAGACCGCGTGGGAACACCAAGGATGATCATTCGCGTTATCGCATCGAGCCGATCCGTCGAAATCGATGACCCCGGAAATTTCAAGGCATTCTCGGTCCGCATCGAAGGGGAGATGGATCCCACCGTGCAGGAGAAGCTGCTCGGCAGCGTGGCCGTGCGCAGCGATCGCGAGCATGCCTGGATTTCGGAGAAGGTCTTGCGCGATTGGCCTTCGCTCACATACGAGGCGTGGTGGCAGGATGGCCTGTCGAACATGATCGCAGCGGTGCAGAAATTCGGCTGGATCGATCAGGTCAACCATTCGATCCGCGCCCACATCGAATACGCGCCGTAGCGGTTTGGTGGACCGCAGCCTCGCTCAGTAACGAGTGCTGAGCGCAGGTTTGTAGTCCTGCCGCCTGGACCACGACGTGTAATAGGCAACGCCCGCCATGATCGCGATTCCGGCGATGCTGACCAGGAAATGCATCGCGAGCGAATTCGGTCCCGTGATCAGGAAGAAATGCCCTGCAAAGGAAAGGAAGACACCGGCGCAGAAGACAGGCAACCATTCTTCCCCGCACTTCACGATCGGCCGCAGGGCTGGCCGTTGAAATCCATGCCAGTCTCTCGGGACCGCGAACGAGAAGAGGAAGGCGAGAGTGAGGAAATGAAGTACCCTGTAAGGGGCCAGATTTTCCTTTTCATTCGGAAGGAAGAAATTGATCACGGCGTCAGGAACGATTCCAGCCAGCTGCGGCACGTTTCCCGTTACGGTCACGATCAACGCGAACAAGAGATAGAGCAAAGCCAGTATGCGCAGGATCGAAAGATCCTGGAGCGAACGAATCGCCCGCATTTGCTTCGCGCTGCCCAAGGCGAACCAGGCGCCGAGCACGAACAGCAACTGCCAGGAGAACGGATTGAAGTACCAGTGCCCGTCCGGAAATGAGGATAGATTCCAGTCGAATTTGCGAGCGGCGAGGTAAAGGACGATCGACCCGGCTGCCGTCAGGTTCGGCCGGCGCAACATTCCGAACAATACGACCGGAAAGAACGCCATCAGGACGATGAAGAGCTGCAGGACATCGAGGTTGAGCGGCTTGGCCTGGAGCAGCAGGCCGTAAATCAATGTACGGATCGTGTGGCCGAGGATTCCGGCGACATTGAATTCGTGGATGATCTCGGGCGCCGCCGATTTCCTGGCGACGTATCCGATCAAGTCGATATAGATCACGAACAGGACGACATAGGCGGCGTATAGCTGCCATACGCGCCTGAAAATGCGGGTAGCGGTGACCAGGAAACCGCGCTCCAGCATCATTTTTCCATAGAGGATTGCGGCGGTATAGCCGCCGACAAACACGAACAGGTCGGTTGCGCCGCTGAATCCGAAATTCCGCAGGGTCAATACGCTGACCGCGTTATGCGGAATGTGATCCAGAAATAAGAACCAGGCAGCGATACCAAGCAGCAGACTGAGCCGGGGATCGCCGTCGCGTGCGGCTATCTCGGCCTTCATTGACGGAAACATGGAGTTTAAGAACTTTGCAAGCCGGAGAAAATCGAATCGCTTATGTAGCGCAATTGTCTGCGCCGTCCGAGTAGACTTTGCGTGACGAATATTTAAGGAAGCCGCCGACGATCAAAGCCCGTTAATGATCACATTATTTTGACGACGGAACAGGGTTGCGCGAGTTCAGACGGTTTCGTGTTTTCGCAGGTCGCGTCGGTGGTCGAATTGGTCGGCCTGCAGATCGACGCTTGCCGCGCCAATGTCGGGAAGCGCGGCTTCGTTCAGAATGTCGGCGGTTATGTCCTCGACGGAGGAATCGACGATTTCATGGATAAAACTGATGTTCCTGTATTCACCCGACGCAATCCGCGAGATGACCTCGCGCCGGGTGATTTCAGGATCGACAATGGCCTCGCGGCCACGCCGGCCGTAATCGATCATCACGACGAAATACTGCATATTTGGCAATCTGCCTGAACAATTCTGAAGGAGCCATTATAGTTCCGTAAATCAGAATTAGTCAAGCAAAATTCCGAAAAAAAGAAATTAGGCGGGCATGATTCGGCGCGCCGCAGGGGGCGGACCGAATCACCTTGGCGATTTGCCGCCAGGGCGCCCGCTATTTCTCCGCTCGTCTGGCCGCTATTTTGCCTTGGCCGCCTTGCGTGTCTTCGCAGCCGCCTTATTGCGCAGGCGTTCGATCTGCCCCCGCGGCAGGGTGACGCAGATCTCGCCGATCCATTCGAGTTTCACGCCCGTGATCGGCTTGGCGTTGAAGCTCTTGAGATTGACCAGAGGTGCGGACTTTCCCCGCTCGATCGTCTTCAAATAGCGCTCGCCGGTCTTCAGGCGCACGACAGCCTCTTCGCCGTAGAAGCTCGACAGCGGATGGCGCTGATCGCGGAAAACCACGATAACGTCGCCATTTTCGTACTTTGGCAGCATGGAATCGCCTGCAACTTCAAAGGCGATGGTCTCTTCGGCCATCGGGAAGGGCAGTTCGACCTCGCCGAGGCCCTCGGGCGGCACCTGTTCATGCTCCGGCTCGATCGTTGCGCCGGCGCCGACGCGCCCCATGATCGGCACCGAATTCAGCCCGAGATATTCCGTGATCGGCGCGATCTCGGACGCCTTGATCAGCCGTATCCCGGACAGGATTTCCGAGACCGCGCCCGCACGGACCCCCATGGCCTCCGCCAGGCCGCCCTTGCTCTTACCCGTCCTCTCAAGTGCCCGTTCGATCATTTTGACGTCCAGCATGGTTCATCCTTTCCCGAATTTCGGAAACACTAGCAGTTACGATTACCAGAAACAAGCTTGACTTTTTGTTCGGAATATCGGAAGTAAATGGTAAGGCGTCGGGCGGCGTTTGAAGAAACAGGGAATTCGCTAATGGAACCAATAGACTGGGCGCCCGAGCACTCGGGCGCGCTGCGGGAGCTCTTTGCCCTGCATTTGTCCTTTGCCAGGATCGCAGCAGCTATCAACAGGAAATTCAACACAGCTTACTCCCGCAATGCCGTGCTGAGCCGTGCCAGGCGGATGGGGCTCGCCGGGAACGATCGGTCCGGATCGCCCCCATACTCGCAGCCGCGGTTAGACCGGCCGGGTGAAATTCACCTGGTAAAGTCGACATCGCCCAGCTTTCCATGGCCGGTGCCGCCGTTTAGAGGGGCGAAGCCGGTCGAGCTGCGTTGTGTCGAGATCGATCCGCTCCATCTTTCCCTGCTCGAACTGGAACGCGGCAATTGCCGCTACCCCTACGGCGGGGACGAAGAGGGCGAAGCCATCACCTTCTGCGGTCATCCACGCCGGCCTGGCTCGAGTTACTGCACACCGCACTTTCATCTGAGTCGCGGCCCCGGCACGCCATCGGAACGCACGGCGGGCACTGTCTTGCTCAAGCTGGTCGAGACGGCATGAACAGCAACGCCGGGTTCTTCCGGGCGCAATCCAAATCCCATCGTTCTTGTAAGGAGATCATCCGATATGCCGAGAGCCAAACGGAACAAGCCGTATAACCCTGCAAAGGCACATGACCGGAAATCCCGGGATTTGCCACGCAACGCCGAGGTCGCGACCGTCGAGGTCGATAATCCCCTGGCGCTGGAGCCGGGCGAGAAGATCGTTACGCTGCGCTCCATCCGCAACGATCCGCTTGCCCGTCTGCATTCGCATCGCCAGATCGACGAGGCGCAGTACCAGGGCGGGCGAGCATTCCAGAGCGACTGGGAGAGAGCCGAACGCGGCCCGCGCGCCGTCGATCCGACCAGGGAGTACGTTGATGGCGGGCAGATGCGGGAGCCGATCACCGAGGGGCAGCGCAAGGCCGTGCTGCGGCTCAATCGCGCCGAGCGCGAGCTGGGGGCCGATGGTTCGGCGCTGGTGCATGACGTCCTGGTTCATGGCTTGACCATGGAGCAGGTCGGGGAGAGGCGGGGATTGCGCACGCAGCGCTGGAAGGACTATTTCGCACGCCGGTTCTGTGAATGCCTCGACCGGCTGGCGCTGATCTATGGATTCGCGACCGCCAATCCGGCGAAAACGCCCCCGCGATGAAGGTTATTCCAGCCCAGCGCGGCGAAAACCTTCCAAATAATGCTCCCGATCCGCCTCGAGCTTCCAGGGCAGCTGCGTCGCAATCCAGGCCAGCGATATGTTGGGCTGGGTCCGCCGCAGCTCCTCGAGCGCAGCTTTGGCGACGTCGATCTTCCCGGCCATGCCGGCGGCCACCGTCAGCACGCGGTAGGCGCCGCTGAGATCGCCGCGCTGGCGGGTCGCTTCGCGCGCGAGCGAAATCGCCTCGCAATAGTTCCTGCCGACGAACTGGGCATAGGCGGCGACGCCGTAATAGATTGCGGACGAGGGATCGCGCGGACTCTGGCGGATGGCGCGTTGCGCGGCCGCATAGGAGTCCTGCCACCGCCCGCAATAGGACAGCGCCAGCGCGTAGTATCCTTGCGCCAGTGAGAAGTTCGGGTTGAGCTGTAACGCCAACTCGAATTCGGCCAGCGCGTGGTCGAGGCGGCGGGTGGAGAAATAGACGCTGGCGAGCGCGGTATGCGCCCACGCATCCTCGCTGTCGGCAGCAATGGCCGCAAGCGCCGCGCGCTCGGCGATGGGGGCTACGGTCGTAATGTCTGCCCAGCCCAGATGCACGCCGAACATGTGGTTGGTCGCGATCAGGGCCAGCGCCTGGCCGTAATTCGGATCGATCGCAATCGCCTGTTCCAGGAGCGTCTGAGCGGCGGCGCTGTCCGTCCGTGTCACGCGCCAATGATGCGACAGCGCCCGCATAACAAGGTCCCACGCGTCCACGCTGTTCGGTGGTTTGCGCCGGCTGCGGAAGTTTTCGGCGGCATAGATCTGCGGCTCGATCGCCGCGACGATGGCATCGGTGATCTCGTCCTGGACGGCGAATACGTCGACCAGATCGCGGTCGTAATGCTCTGCCCAGACGTGGCTTCCGGTCGCAGTGTCGTTGAGTTGAGCGGTGATGCGCACGCGATCACCGCTCTTGCGCACGCTGCCTTCGAGGACGTAGCGCACCCCCAGTTCGGCGGCGACCTGCTTCAGATGCACCGCCTTGCCCTTGTAGGAAAACGACGAGTTGCGGGCGATGACGAAGAACCAGCGCAATTTCGACAACGCGGTGATGATGTCTTCGCTGATCCCGTCAGAGAAGTACTCCTGTTCCTGGTCGCCGCTCATGTTGTCGAACGGCAACACGGCAATCGCCGGTCGATCCGGTACCGGCAAGGGCCGGGGGGCCGGTTCGGCCGCTGCTTCGGCTGGCTCGGGGGTCGGGTGAACGCCATTCACGCGCTCGTTCACGGCTCCAACGAAACGAAGACCCTTTCGCGGAATTGTCCGGATCAGCCGTTGCTCCTTGCCGCAGTCGCCGATGGCGTTTCGGGCGGCGTTGATGCGGCTGTCTAGCGTTGAGTCCGACATGGTCCGACCGCCCCAAACCAGCGCGATGAGATCGTTCCGGCTGACGACGTGATCGCGATGCTTCAACAGATGAACCAGCAAGTCGAATACTTGCGGCTGCATCGCAACCAGTTCGCCGTCGCGGCGCAACTCGCGAAGATCGGTGTCCAGAGCGTATTTGTCGAAGTCAAATTTCACGTTGGGTTGCCGCATCCTTTCTCAAGAAACAATCAAGTCGGTCTCCGGACGAGATCAAGCCCCAGGCAAGTCTTGTCGGCGCGTTTCGGTCATTCTGCAAGAACCGGAGTTGCGATCCCATTGCCTTTCGCGGAGTTCACTTCGTGTCCGAAGCCCGAGCCATTGGCTCGGTCATGCCGACAAATCGAATGCTCAAATTCACTGCATTTCTGTTCGGCGCTGTGGCCTATTTCACATTTCTCTTCACGATTTTGTTTGCGATCGGGTTTGTACCGGACCTGATCGTGCCGAAGGCCATCGATACCGGCTGCACGCTTTTGAGATTGAGCTATGTCAGGGGCAAGTCCCGCCCTGCAAAATAGAGGTTTGGTGTTACCTATGGGCTTCCGGTAAAAGGCCATGAAACACCTTTGGCGGTGGCGGCTATCTGTTCCGCCAGGCAAAATAACACGAGGAAATGTCGACATGACTGCCAGACCGCAATTGCCGGAGCGCACGCCGCGCGCCAAGGGCGAACCGACCGCCCTCGATGGTCTGCTGGTCGTCGATTTCACCCGTGTTGTTGCAGGGCCCGCCTGTACGCAAACGCTGGCCGACTTTGGCGCCGAGGTGATCAAGATCGAAAATCCGGATGGCGGCGACGATACGCGTCATTATGAACATGCGGAAATCGGCGGCGAGAGTGCGGCCTTTCTCAGTCTCAACCGCAACAAGCGCGGTATTGCGCTGGATTTCACCAACCCGGCGGCGCTGGAGGTCGCGCGCGAACTGATCGCGAAAGCGGACGTCGTGGTGGAAAATTTCTCTGGCGGCGTGATGAAGAAATTCGGCCTCGACTATGCGTCGGTCGTTCCAACCAATCCGCGACTGGTCTATTGCTCGATCTCGGCCTATGGCCGCAAGGGAGAGCTCGCCTTGCGCCCCGGGTTCGACCCGATCACACAGGCCGAAAGCGGCTTCATGTCGCTGAACGGCTTTCCGGATGCTCAGCCGGTACGAACCGGCCCGCCGATCGTGGACATGGCGACGGGAATGTCGGCGTGCAACGCGATCTTACTGGCTCTGATTGCGCGCGACCGGCTCGGCCGTGGCCAGCAGGTTGAGGTGGCGTTGATCGACACCGCGGTAGCGATGACCGGCTTTTATGGCATGGCCTACCTGATCAGCGGCGAGAACCCCGGTCGTTTCGGTAATTCACCGAACGGCTCACCGACGGTCGGCGTGTATCAGGCCGCCGACGGGCCGCTCTATATGGCCTGTGCCAACGACCGGCTGTACCGCCGCCTTGTGACGGAAGTGCTGGAACGGCCCGACCTCGTGACCGACCCTGAGTTCGCCCACCGGAAAAACCGAACGGCCAACAAGGAAAAGCTGCGCGCCATCATTGCCGGCGTCTTTGCCAGCGACCGGCTCGAGAACTGGATGGCGAAGATGAAAAAGGCGAACATACCGGTCGGCTATCTGCGCACCGTCGAGGAGGGCTTCAACGCGCCGGAAGTGCGCGATCGCGATCGCCTCAGCCACATCCCGCATCCGACCGCAGGTTCGGTGCCCAACATCGAAACGCCGCTCAATATGAGCCTCACGCCGACGATCGACCCCGTCGCTGCGCCGCTGCTCGGCGAGCACACCAAGGAAGTGCTGCGCAAGACGCTTGGATACGATGACCGCCGTATCGCTGATTTGGCCGAGGCGGGGGCTTTCGGAAAGACTGGCAATACCGGCTGATCGGCTGTCTTTCGTTTCCAATCGTGCCATCGGCGCCGGGTCTGATCCATTCGGACCGGTCCCGGCACTGTACATTTTCCGCCGACCCCCTCGACGCACCGAATCGGGCCGTTTCGGCCGTTCAGTTCGGCTTGCTGCGAAGGTTGTTTTTTGGCATAGTTACAACCTGTTCAGGCTCCGCGCGATCGATTTCCAGGCGAGCCATGCGAAGTATCAGGGTCGCCGTCGTCAGGCCGAGCCGTTCGGCTTCTTGCGCAGCAGTATCTACTTTCTGGGCCAAGCCCTCACGTTTACCTGGATATGCCATTCCTGTTCCTCTTCTAAGGTGCGAGATGAAAAATCCCACTTATGTTGCAGAGCTGCAGAACAAACTCGGAGCTCCATCGAGCGAAACGATCGAAAGCCTGCGACTGTTGAAGGCTTTCGTGAAACTTCCGTCCGGTCAGCGTTCCAAAATCATCGATCTGGTCGAACGAGTGGCGACGGACTCTTCGTCTAACGATCCCTCATTGTCTTGACCCCCATTGCACGCGCGCCTTGCTTCAATCGTTCGCTTGATGGGCGGGTGGACGGGTCGCGATCGCGTAGACTGCGCCGCCTTCCAGCGCTTCGGATTGGTGGAGTGTGCCGGCGGGCAGGTGGATGGTATCGCCGGCGCCGACGATGCGCTCGCCGCCATCCCACATGAAATTCAGCCGGCCGCTAATGATCACGAGGATTTCATCTACCGGATGGGTGTGAAAGCGATGCACCTTGCCCGCGGCGTCATGCTGCAATTCGATGCTGCCTTGCTCGGGGAGCAGGTTCAGGATGACGGGATCGATAGCGAACTCGGTTTTCTGACTTGCAATGATTTGGGTCATGCCGCTTGCTCCTTGTCTTCGATTTGAGACGGTTTGCTCTGCGCGAGCTTGGCGAAGGGACAGCCTCCTCCGGATTCGTTATCGTCATGCAGGAAGTATTGCTGGTACTCGCGCCCGTCGGCCGCACCGTAACGGCCGAGATGCGGTGAGGGGCTTGCATTGTCGTAGGGAATGAGCCGCTTGCGTACTTCGGCGAACGCGGCGTTGGCAGCCTTTTCGCTACCGAGAATCTTCTCGAACACCCATCGTGGCTGGAAGGTGAGCATGAAGGCGCTCGACCGGCGGCTTTGCCGCATCACGTGTGCCGGCGTCGTGCACACCACAAAAATTGGCTCTCCGGCGAATGAGAACTCCCACATTGGATGATCGATCTGTTCGGGAATCTCTGCCGGCCATGGACTCTTGTCGAGCCGCGCCAACTGGTCGAGCGTCAGCCACATCTTGCGGTAATAGGCGTCAAGCGTCTGCACCGGGCGAGGCCGGGTGAATACGATCAACGAAGTGTTGGGACCGTACGATCTGGACTCGGAGACGTATTGTGCGAGTTGGACGCCTAGAATCTCGACGTCGTAGGGATCGAGGAACAGATAGCGCAACTGGTCCTGCCGATGGCCGGTCACGCCGAAAACACAGGGAAAAGGTCTCGCTTCGCTGCTCATCTGGGCTTCGAATTCGGAGAACATGACACTTTGCCAACTGCTCACCGCATACTTCGAAGCGACTTCCTCTTTTCTCAAAAACAAACGCTCCATAACGGCCCCTCTACGTTCAATGCGTCTAGCGAACTATCAATTTGGTCCTCATCAATAACGGCCCGGCGATACCCGGCAGCGACATGAGCAGCAGAATTCCGATAAGCATGCTGTACCCGGCGTCGCCGATCGCGGCAGCGCCTTGCATGCCGCCGCTGGCGGCAAGCGGACTGGCGGCAATCATGGCGAAGCCGATGACGGGCTGTGCCGCGCCGGCGAAAATTCCCGCGGCCGTCGTGTTCACGGACGCGCCGACGCCGATAAGGTCGGAGGTGTATAGTTTCTTGGTGCATTTCAGCACCAGGGGCACCGTCCCGCCGGCGACAAGTCCGAGCGCCGTAAACACTGTTGTAACGTAGATCAGGCCGAACGCCTGTGCGATCGGCGGCAGCAGCATTGCAATCAGCACCATCCGCAGCACGCAGATGCGGATCAGCGCGGTGTCGAGCGCGGCTGCTGCGCGGTCAGCCATGTGACCCAGAAAGATCGAGCCGACAGCGTTACCGATCATGAAAGCGAGCAGGGGAGTGGCGGCCGCCGTCGGCGAGATATTGAAGAAATGCGCCACCATCGGAATACCCCAGACGCCCGACAGTGTCGTCACGACGGCGAAGTGAGAGGCAAAAGTCATGGCGCAGCCCCAGTTGGCGAGCTGGGTCAGCGATTGTCCGGCGGCCACAACGACGCTCTTCAACGTCTTGTTGCTGCGCGACACCGGATCAGGCTTCAGCACGACCTTGGCGAAGGCAAGGTTGGCCAATCCGACGGCGGCGATGAACAGGAAACACGCGCGCCAGCCGAAGCCGGTTACCGCGGCCGCGAGCGGCGTCGTCGCGATAACCCCGCCGACGTAGCCGGATACTTGCGAGATGCCTGACATCACGCCGAACCGCTCGTCGCTGAAGCTCTGCGCCACGAGCTTCAACAGCGCCGTGAATACCAGCGCGTCGCCGCAAGCGATGACGAGGCGCGCCGCAAAAACGTCGAGCATATTCGGCGCCAGCGCAAACGCAGCACTCCCGAGCGAGGATGCCACCATACTGAACAGCACCACGCGCTTGACGCCGTAACGGTCGACCAGAAGACCCGCCGGAATCTGCATCAGCGTGTAGCCCCAGAAGTAGCTGGAGGCGAGCATCGCGACGCCGGCGGCGTCGGTGCTGAAGTCGTGCATGAGGTTCAGGCTGACCGATTGCGGCGACACGCGCTGCAGGAACGCGATGGCGTAAGCGATGGCCACCGCTGCCCAGGCCAGATAGGCGCGATCGGTGAACCGCGAGACCGGTGCGATCATGGCCTGTTGTCCGGGCATCGACATCATACCCTCGCGTATCCAACCGAGAACAGGGCGTCGGCCGTATCGGGAATCACACGGGACATCGCGGCGTCGACCAGCGACGCCACGCCGTGATAGTCCTGCCGGTGGTGCTTAATGTGGCCGTAGGCGCCCCGCATGATCATGCCGGGTAGTTCCAGCAGTTTGCCGGGGTACAGCGAGGAGCACATCTCAATGCAGGCCGCTTGCAATGCGGGATCCTGCGTGTCCCCAAGCAGCGAGGGGGCAACCTTCTCGCAGATCTTGGCATTGGCGGCCCATACGATGGGATTTCGCGTCCGCCATCCATAGAGCACGCTGTCACCTTTCTCGGCGGCACCTGAGCGCCTCAGAACTTCCGAGGTGAAAAACCCGTAGAGCCCGCGGCCCTGATGGGCGGGGAGCACTTCGGTTCCACTACGATAGATTGCAAGTCCACTGGAGATCCTCAGCACGCGATAGACCGAAAACGCGACCAGTCCTGAGCTGCTAAAAACCAGAATGAGGCTGAACTTGCTGTCGAACGGGGAAGCGTCCGCCGTCCAATGCGGTTCGCTGGCTTTCCAGTTGACGGCGATGATGCCGTTCATTGCGTCCATCAGCGGTTGGCGGTCGGGGGCTGCGACGCTTGATGCATCCGGAAAGCTGTAGACTGCGTAGTCTGTCCAGGGCGATTTGATCGCCTGATACCGGCTGCCCAGATTTCGCGTCATCGCCGAACTCCAGTTACGCCCCTGAGCTATACAGGCGAGCCTCGAATGGCTTAAAGGACAATATGCCCTCGAAATCTGCCAAACCCCGACGCTCCGGACCGCGTGAAACGCCGTCGACGCGGCGTATCGCGATCGTCGCCTTTCCGGGCGTGACCCTGCTGGATATCTCCGGTCCGGCGCAGGTGTTCGCGGAGTTGGCGGCGATCGAGTTGTCTGGTCCGGGCTATTCCTTGTCCTATCTGTCAGCCTCGGGCGGGTTGGTGCCGACAGACGTCGGGATGATGGTGGATACCGCCGCGATCAATAGCGTCCGGCCGCATCAGGTCGATACGCTGGTGATCCCGGGCGGGCCCGGTATTTGGGATATCCGCGAAGACGCCCGGCTAATGCATTGGATTTCGCAGACGCTGCCCACGGCGCGTCGGGTGGCATCGGTGTGTCTCGGGGCTTTTGCGCTGGCCTGGACCGGCGCGCTGGACGGAAAGCGCGCCGCGACCCATTGGCGCTATTGCCCGAGGCTGCAGGACAGCTTCCCCAACATCCGCGTCGAGCCGAACGCGATCTTCGTCAAGGACGGGCGGGTCTGGTCATCGGCTGGCGTCAGCGCCGGCATCGATCTGGCGCTCGCCATGATCGAAGAGGATTTCGGCCACACCACCGCGCTCGACGTTGCGCGAAGGCTGGTGGTGTTTCTCAAGCGGCCTGGCGGCCAGAGCCAATTCTCTACCGTGCTCGCGGCGCAAGCCTCCGACGTCGAAGGGCGGTTCAGCGCGTTGCACGCCTGGATCATCGAGAATATCGCAAGCGATCTCAGGGTCGAAACACTGGCCGCGAAGGCCGGGATGACGCCTCGGACTTTTGCTCGCACCTATGCCAGCCGCACCGGAATGACGCCGGCGAGCGGTGTCGAAGCGCTGCGGGTGGAAACCGCACGTCTGTTGCTGGAAAGCAGGCAGGTCGGCGGCGTGATCGAGGTCGCCAAACGCGCCGGGTTCGGCGATGACGAACGCATGCGCCGCGCGTTCCTGCGGCACCTCGGCGTATCGCCCACCGAATACAGGAACCGTTTTTCGGGCGGTTGAGCGGTGCCGCCGGAGCCCAGCGGCCACGAAGTTCCCCTGTGTTCGTCCCCAAAATGCGCCAAGCTCTGACGTTTTTGGCCACAATCCAAATCGACCGTGACGACATGAAAACGCTGGTCGTCATTTCGATTCTTGCGCTGCTCACGGTTTCCGGGGCGGCCTATACCGACCAGCTTTTCACGGGCGATCAGCAGACGACGCGAGGGGCGGATTGAACGCGCCTCACAAGCACCTTGGGGACGACGAGCATGCTTTCAATTGATCAATTCTTGCGATTCATCAGTGTACCGGCCGTGATGGCGGCATTCCTGATTGCCTCCCAGGTCTCGGGCGCGGGAATTTTCCATTCCAAGCCGATGTACCTCGCCAGCGAATAGCAGCCCTTCGTTCCAGCACCGGATTAACCCGTTCAAAGCGGTAGCTTTTCCCATTTGTCTGCGGCTAATGTGCCGCCAAAACGGGAGAGAAACAGCATGAATGATGGGACCCCCATCCGGCCGGCGAGGAATGTCGAACTCGGCGCCAGCGGCGAAGAATTCCAGAATCTCCATGAATTCGTGCGCAAGGCGCGGGCCCGGCTGAACCAGAACGCCTGGGACTATATCGTCGGGGCCTCCGAGACCGAGACGACCATGCGCCGCAATCGCATGGCGCTCGACGAGATCGCATTCCGGCCGCGGGTCCTGCGTAATGTCGCCCGGGTCGACGCGTCGACCGAGGTCTTCGGCCGTAAACTGCGCCTGCCGGTGATGATCGCGCCCGTCGGTGCGCTGGAGATTTTCGATCCCGATTCAGGTGCTGCGGTGGCACGGGGAGCCGGGACGTTCGGCGCGGCCCATATGCTCAGTTCGGTCTCCGAGCCAGGGCTTGAGGCTACGGCAAAAGCAGCGCCCGATGCGCTGCGCATCTTTCAGCTTTACGTTCGGGGCGACGATGCCTTCGTCGAAGATACCGTCAGCCGCACGATCGAAAACGGCTATGCCGCGTTTTGCCTGACGGTCGACACCGCCCATTACAGCAGGCGCGAGCGCGATATCGCCAAGCGCTATGTCCGCGAAAGCCGCATCCGCGCTACCGGCGGCGACTTCCAGAAGGGACTGGAATGGCGGACCGTGAAGCTGATCAAGGACAAGTATAAAATCCCACTGGTGCTCAAGGGCATCGCGACCGCGGAAGATGCGGCCATTGCGCTCGATCATGGGGTGGACTGGATCTATGTGTCGAACCACGGCGGACGCCAACTCGACCATGGGCGCGGCTCGATGCATGTGCTGCCCGAAATCGTAGACGCCGTTGCCGGCCGCGCCAAGATCATGGTCGACGGCTCGTTCTGCCGCGGCACAGACATTGTGAAGGCGATCGCCTCGGGTGCCGATCTCGTCGGCATCGGCCGCCTGCAATGCTGGGCGCTCGCCGCCGCGGGCGAGGCCGGCATCACCCGGATGCTGGAATTGCTGGAGGATGAAGTGATCCGGTGCCTCGGGTTGCTCGGCGTCACCAGTCTTGCGGAGCTCAACAAATCATATCTACAAGCGGCGATGCCGACCAACCTGCCGAGCGTGTTCAGTGCATTCCCGCTGCTGGATATTGAACCTTACCGGTACTGAGCACGGTGCTGCGGGCCGATTTGGGTGGATGGCGTCCTGACGAGTCAGGTCTTGAACGCAATTCTCGGGGAGGCCGGCGCCGATTTTGCATTAGCCGGTGCGCGCAAGAAGCTGCCGCGATGCAGACAAAATCTGATCGAAATCTACCAATAGTCGAGGAAGGATGGTGGACAATCCTTTCGCTGAACTCAGCCTCGAAAAGGCTATTGGCCTTCGTTGGACATTGCGGGACATTCAGGCCCGCCGGCTGAAAATGTCGCCTGTCAGCGACGAGGATCTGCACGTTCTGACCGAACTCGGTCTGATTGAGATACGAGACGAGGGGCCAGTGCTGACGGAGGCAGGGGCTGCCGTGCTGTGACCCGATCTAGCGGGCCTTCAAAAAGCTCTCACCCGAGTCGCATGGGGCGCATCGATAGGTCAGCACATCGTAACTTTGATCGCGTGGCTCGATCATGGCCAGCCTCATTTGCGCGCCGCATTTGATGCAGGGCATTTCTATGCTGGTTTGAAAGCGCGTGCAGGTTGGCGTTGGCCGGAATGTTTGCAGCATTTGATCCCCATGTTCCCGAGAGCGACGCAACGCCACAAACCGTCGAACTCAAGCCCCCGAATCACTATGCCACACTGTTGACATGATTGGAATCGGGTACGCTAGCCCGTATCGCTACGGGGCTGCAGCAGGAAATAATTCCTTTGCGGAGGCGGCTGGATGACATCCCCGGAAGTGCGGCGCCGGGCCAATACGGCGCAGACGCGGCCCTGAACTATGCTAACCTCCCAGAGACGACATTGGAGAGGCGATCATGATTGAACCGAAACTCGAAGTTCCGGCCGAGCTGCGCGATCTGGCCGAAAAAACCATCGATCAGGCAGAAAAGGCGTTCGGCATGTTCTTCGATGCCGCCGGCAAGTCGATGACGTCGATGCCGGGGCCAGGGACGGAGATTTCGAAGCAGGCGCTATCGTTCACCGAGCAGAACATGAAGGCAGCATTCGAGCACGCCCGAAAGCTGGTTCATGCGACCGACCTCCAGGAAGCGATGCGGATTCAGTCCGAATTCCTGCGAAGCCAGTTCACCAATGCCGGCGAGCATATGAGACAGATCAGCGGTGGTGTCATGTCGGCTGCCAAGGACGCGACCAAAGGCAAGTTCTGAACGGCAGCCGCTACCGCCGGCGCGCTATTGCGACTCCGAACAGGAACGCAACGAACAGACTCGCGAGGGGCGCTTCCCGGGCAATTGCGCTGACGGTGGATAGCGGCTTGCCGGGTTGCCGTGCCGTTGCGATCGCCTCGGCTAGACGATCGACCGCGGACTGAAGTGCTGCAGATACATCCGTGATCGTGCGCGATACATCGGTCGCGGTGTCGATCGCGCGTTCGGCCATGTTGGGCTGTAGCGGTGGAGGTGTCTCGATGCTCACTGTCGACACTCACTTTAAACTT
This sequence comes from Bradyrhizobium sp. AUGA SZCCT0222, assembly GCF_018130205.1. Taxonomy (NCBI): domain Bacteria; kingdom Pseudomonadati; phylum Pseudomonadota; class Alphaproteobacteria; order Hyphomicrobiales; family Nitrobacteraceae; genus Bradyrhizobium; species Bradyrhizobium sp. AUGA SZCCT0222. The sequence continues at coordinate 53,351 of NZ_JAFCLX010000035.1, read as the reverse complement.
TGAAATCTGTTCACCATCCTGGAAATGCGCGAGTAGGCGATTTGTTCCGCCACGGTTCCGCGACAGGGCGGTCTGAAGGCGGAACAATCGTCAGCCCCGGGATTTGATTCCAACACAGCAATCAATCCGGGTTTCTAAAATGACGAACAATCATTCGAAGGAAAGCCATGCGACACGCCGCGGCGGAGCACCTTTGGCGATCGCGATTGCAGTCGCGTGTGTTGGCGGGTTCAGCATGTTAATCGCTGATTACGGCCCAAGGAATAAGCCCAAGGTGCAAACGGCCGCGGAGGCTCATTACAGCACCACGGGCGACGCCGCCCGCGCGGCCGGCGCGAAGGTGATGCCGACCGAACCGAAACCGCAACTAGAACCCGATGCGCCGGGGCCGAAGCCCGTGCAGCCGGCAAACCCCGTGCGGTCCGGGGATAACTAGTCGGCAGGTTGGTTCTCGCCGTGCGAAACCCTGAGGGCAGCGTCAATTCTCATGTGAACACGACGCTCGGCCATATGAATCAGCCGCGTCCTGGTCTTGCCGGCCACGGTCTGCCCGCCGATCTGAAATCGCCATTGCCAGACATCCGGTTCGCTGGTGGCCGTGACGCTGTATTCCACGCCCTTGTAAATCACGATCTGCCCCATGCTGGGTCAATATCGTGAGGGACAATTCTTTGCCGCTGCAATCAATCCGGGAGATTACGGAAAATGGCCTGTGATCTGCATGCTTCCTATGCAAAATGGCGTGAAACACGAATGGCTCGATGCTGCCTTGCAGGGCCGCGGCCGGTTCGCTCAAGAGGTGTCGATAGCCGATCCCGTTGACGAACAGTCGTTCGGGCAGCTTGCAGGAAGCCGCGAGGGCTGACGCGGCGATCCCGATTTCGCGTTTGACACGTCGGGCAAATCAGGGGCAGAAAGTCACCATCGCGATAAAATCATCATCGCGAAATCAGGCGCGTGACCGGCGCGTCAGCGTACGCTGACGAACGCGCCCCATACAGCCGCAAGCCCCGCTCCCACCAGGACGAGAAGCGGGTTGGCACAAAACGAACTGCCGTATTGGCACATCGTGACGCCGAGCGAGCCGATCTCGTTATGGCTTGCCGCATAGAACAGGCCCGACAGGATCGCGAGCACGGTAGCGACGAAATACATCAACGGCCTCCTTGCGATCTGATTGAGCGTTGGCTGTGCCTTGCGCCCAATGTTTCCATTTGAATGTCGATGCACCGAACCAATTTTTTGCGCTTGACGCGTCGGGCAAATCAGCGGCACATCTTCATCGTCGCCGATATCGTAAAGCTCGCGCCGCTAAATCGGCCGCGGGCTTTTTCATTTACAGCGATGCTATCCGCGGGGAAGTTTCAAATTATCCAACCTGTTGCATCGCATTTTCGGTAATTTGTTGACGGTCCGAAAAACATTTGACACGTCGGGCAAATCACGGGCAGATCTACATCATCGCGAAAATCGTGCAGAGCCCGGGCGGAGAAATCCGCAGCGGGCTTTTTCTATTGAATTTTCCAATCGGACGGCGGCCGCTTGTCACGACGCCACAACTCCCAACGCCCGTCGCCTGAGGCGTCGCGAGCGCGCCGTCGTCCGAACCTTTGAGATGATTAGCCGGCACGCGCGAACGTGCCGGCGTGCGGCGTGGCCAAGGTCACGGCCGCAAGCGGCCCCTGTATCAGGGATACGGTTCGCGCCCGAAATGATCGCACGCCAGCGATCCTGCCGCGCATTTTTATTTCCGGAGGGAAGTCGATGACCGCGTATCGCTCGCGCTGATCGGCCTGATTGGAATCGCCGTGTGGGTCATTTCATGAGCGCCAACGTTATCCAGTTCGTCCCGCAGCTCAGGAGCGACTTGAGCAAGCGGATTCCGACAGCCAAGAGACCGGGCTGGTCGTGTCGAACAAGCAGCCTGCACAAAATATCCTGAAATTTTCAGCGGAAGCTAATCAGAAAGCGCGCGAAAGAACCAGGATGATAGCCACTCTGTCGAGTGACTTTTACTCGATCACTGTCTGGTGCGTTGGGGGCCTGACATGGCATTCGAATCTCGAACGCTTATCCCGCTAACTGTCGATCAAATCATAGTAAGAACAATTGTCTTGCTGGCCGTTTATGGAACGGTTCTCGTGTTGGGGTTTCTTCTGTATGCGTCGTGCCGCGACAGCAACGTCAGCAGGATCTCGGTCTCGAAGTTGTCGGATCTCGACGAGGAATTCGAGATCAGCGTTTGGGGTGTTCGGGTAAAGAATCCGAAATTCCTCAAGGTGTGTTTCGCCGGGGATTACGTTTATGCCCTGAAGGATGCGCAACAGTGGTTTGCCGCCAAGGACACCGAATTCAAGTCCGCGCTTCGGGGTGCCGGCGGGCCGGCGGATGTTTTCAACGACGATGATCATTCATCCATCGTCCTGCTCACGCATGATTCTGCGCTCATCCTCCAATTGAGTTGGCGAGCGGGTTTGTCCGTCGAAAATTTCGGATGTGCAAGCGTCGGTGGGGCCAATATCGAACTGAGGGGCTACGAGACCAATTCTAGCGTAAGGCTGTTTCTCCCGGGTGCAACGCCGAAGTCGCCGCGAGGACCGGGGCAACCCCGCGCCACATTGTGTGCACAAAAACTGGAGCGATTTGTCGAGTCGATCGATGAGTTGCTTGCCCAAACCGTTCAGGAACGGTTCATTTGGGCTGCGATCAGGAGGTATTTGCCCGAAACGGGGTGTCGCGTTGACGAAGTAATCCCGATCGTAAGGGCATCAAAATTCTTTGTGCCGCTTTCCGAAAATCCAACGAAATTCGGCATCACTTTTGAGGGCGCCGACTGGGCGGTCCACTTCGTGTTGGACAAGAACACCGGAAATATTACTGCCCCCTACATTGGCTCGCGTCACCTTCCATTTTCCTGACTAGAGATTCATCAACGGTACAGCTGGAGAAATTGCGATTATGGCAGATAGAATCTATGTCACGTATACCCCGACCGGAGCTCCGGGAAGCTTTCACACTGCGATCCACTATGAGCGCACGGGTCTATCCGGCGAATTGATCAAGCACGTTGTTGTCGAAGCAACGCCGGAATTTAGAGAGCTGAGTGGACTGGAAAAGGCGGGCAACGTTATTGGAGAGATATTTCGGACGGGAAGCGCCCCTTCAAGCTTCGGTAGAATGAACGCGATGGTTCGTGACCGGGACGCGTTCGACAGGAAAAAAGAAGAAAGCGACGATCCAAACGCTCCTTATGAAATAATTGCTGAGGGCGATGATCTCAGCGGTCATCTCGCGCGAATGCAACGCTTTGCGCATGACGTCAACCGCGCAGGTTTCGCCTACCGTGGTCAGCGTCAGAACAGCAATTCGTTTGCTGCCTCGGCCTTGCGAGCTGGTGAACTCCCACCCGCAACAGGTGTGGCGCGTGATCCGTTGGGTCCTGCGGGTGAACTTCTGGAGTTCTTTGCTCCAGGGTTGAACGAGCCGTTCGAAGCTCCGATTGGTCCTCGCTCAGCGCCCGTTGATGTTTCGGAGGGCAAGGGCAATATCTCAGGGGGCCGTCCTATTCGCTACCTCGAACGGGTGATTGCTGATGAGTCGCCGAGCGACCGCTTCGGAAACTGGACCTCCTCGCCTGCCGGCATCACGCCGCGTAATCCGAACCTGCCCCTGCCGCCGGCTGAACCCGGCAAGCCACCCGGAATATTCAACGACAAGCCGATGCCGTTGTGGACGACTCCGCCGCCGATCCGGGGATCGACGGACTTTTCCGAAGCGCCTGGCGTCGGCACCAAGCCGATGCGGTATGTCAGCCGGCGGGATGGCAATCCGCCGCCAGCGTCCGTATCCGACTCCGGCGCTCCGGCCGCGCAGTTCGTTCTTCCCGATCAACTGAACGCCTCTAGCGACCGCATCGACTGGGCCGCGGCTCTGGCGGGCCTCGATCCGCTGTATCCGATGCGGGCGGCGCCGCCGCAACGCCGAAACGACTTCGTCAACGGAAACGATGCCTTGTCCCGCGCAGCCGGTGGCGGCAGCTCTCCGTCCAGGCCGGGGCAATCCCAGGGTCCAACGGCCTCCACGTTGCTAGAGTACATTCAACATCTGAACCAGCCGAGCGCCAACGAACCGCAGGCTCCAGGAGCATCCCTCGCTCCCTCAGTCAGTCCAAGCCCGATGGGCGGCCTTGCAGGTCGGATCACAGCGCTTTCGGGCATCGATCCTGACAATCCGGATCAGCCGCCGCCCGACGGGTTGCTCGCGCTTTTGCTTGCCGCGCAGCAGCGATAGTCTCGAAGACCAAAATTCCATCGGCTCGCGCCTTATTGTCAGGCGAGTCCTGTCGCATCGGCGTTCCCTGATTTTCTGCGATTGATTGACGGCCTGAAAAAGAATTTGACACGTCGGGCAAATCACCGGCACATCATCATCATCGCGAAAATCATGCAGAGCCCGGGCGGAGAAATCCGCCGCGGGCTTTTTTGTTGAAATTTTCCAATCGGACGGCGGCCGCTTGTCATGACGCCCCAACTCCCAACGCCCGTCGCCTGAGGCGTCGCAGGCGCGCCGTCGTCCGAACCTTTGAGATCATCCTTAGCCGGCACGCGCGAACGTGCCGGCGTGCGGCGTGGCCCAGGTCACGTCCGCAAGCGGCCCCTGCAGCAGGGATACGGTTCGCGCCCGAAATGATTGCACACCAGCGATCATGCCGCGCATTTTTTCCCGGAGAGAAGCCGATGACGGCGTATCTGATATCGCTCGCGCTGATCGGCCTGATTGCAATCGCGGTATGGGAGGATCCCTCATGAGTGCCGAAATCATCCAGTTCATCCCGCGCCCCGGGCATGATCATGAACAGACCGATTTCCCGACGATCGCGTTCCGCTCCGCGGTGCACGAGCCTGCGGCGGACCCGACCGACCTTACGCCGTGCGAATACGTCACGGCGAATCATGACGAGACGCAGTGAGGAAACCCTTGGCAGACATCCGCTCACTGGCACGGAGCCAGACCAAGACGGCCATCAACGTCCTCGTCAAAATCATGCAAAGCAAGGATGCGACGCCTGCGGCGCGCGTCTCGGCGGCCAACGCCGTCCTCGATCGCGGCTGGGGCAAGGCCGCGCAACCACAGGAGAGCGGCAATGAAGTCCCGGGCGGGCCTCCCCAACGCATCGAACGGCACATCGTCAATCCTGAAAATCCCGACAGCGAAAGTATTTGAACCGTTGCTTCGGCCCAGCAGGTACCGCGGAGCTTTCGGCGGCCGGGGATCCGGAAAGTCGCATTTTTTTGGCGAGCTGCTGGTCGAGACCTGCCAGGCCGAACGCGGCACGCTCGCGGTCTGCATCCGCGAAGCGCAACGGACATTGGCGCAGTCGAGCGAGCGGTTGATCGAGAGCAAGATCGCCGCGCTCGGCGTCGGCAGCGGCTTCAAGCTGTACAGCGACAAGATCGAGACGCCCGGTGACGGCATCATCATCTTTCGAGGGATGCAGAGCTATACGTTCAAGGCGGTCATCACCGTGATCGTCACCGGATTTGTTGGTGCGGTCTGGCTCGGCATCAAGGCTACGCTTGGCAGGTGATCGCGGAGATGCGCCATGACCGGAATATCTCGGCGTATGTTGTGTAGCCACGGTCATCGATGTGGCGTCCAGATTCATTGCCGACGGTTTGCTGAATGCGATCCGTCGACAACTCAAATTTCAGCATCAGGTGGAGCCAATGTACCGGATTCGTGAGGTTGACGGGCACGACGATGAAATAGCTGATACGCTCCTGGAACTTCATCGGCTGACATTCCTGGATTGTGCCCCCATACCAAAGTTCGATCATGGGCATTGGTGGCTCGCTCGTGACGAGACGGAGCCAGTTGGCTTTGCGGGAGTTGTTCCTTCAACCCACGTGTCCAATGCTGGCTATTTCTGCCGGGTTGGCGTGCTGAGAAAGCACTGGGGACGCCGGTTGCAACTTCGTTTGATGGGCGCCGTGGAGGGGCGTGCGCGGCTCAATGGATGGTGCTCGGTCATTTCCGACACGACTGACAATCTGTCGTCAGCCAATAATTTCATTCGCGCCGGCTACCGGCTGTTTCAGCCGCCAGTCCCATGGGCTTGGCCAAATACGCTTTACTGGCGGAAGCTCATTGGATAGCCAGCGTCCAGCATTCTTTCGAAGTACTCCTCGCCCGGTGGCCTGACGGCCGCCGGGCTCTTTTTCGTTTTAGCACGGGTGCATAGCCAACGGATCCGTCATGGCGCGACGCAAAAGATCTCATGGCACCAGCCCAATTTGGTGGAAGAGCCATGTTCCGCGCGCCTTGATCATTGGCGGTGAGGCGGTAGACTGGCCAGGCCCAACCGCTTCAAGTTCGCAACGACGGATTGGGCAAGGAAACGCCAATGCCAGGGGACGGCCGCAGGCCAGATGCAAGTTCGCTCGCGGGACCGGGAACGGGCAGCTATGCCGCCATCGTCGCGCGCGCCAGAGCGTTGATCCCGAAGCTGCGGGAGCGTGCCGCCAGGACCGAAGAACTGCGGCGCCTGCCACCGGAGACCGAGCGAGATTTACACGATGCCGGCCTGTTCCGGATCATACAGCCCAAACGCGTCGGCGGCGCCGAACTCGACTATGTTGCGCTGGTCGATTGCGCCGATGCGCTGGGGCAGGCGGATGCATCCGTAGCGTGGAATTTTGCCAATCTTGCCAGCCATCACTGGATGCTGGGCATGTTTGACCGGCATGCGCAGGACGCCGTCTGGGACAAGGACGCCGATGCGTTGATCGCCTCGTCATTCATCTTTCCAGCTGGCCGAGCCAGAAAAGTCGATGGCGGATATGTGCTCAATGGCCACTGGCCGTTTTCCTCAGGCGTCGAATCCTGCGATTGGAACATGCTCGCCAGCGTGGTTTCGTCCGACGATGACGCCGACGGTATCGAATACCGGCTCTTCCTGCTCAACAAGAGCAACTACAAGATCAACGATACCTGGAACGCGACCGGCCTGTGCGGTACCGGATCGAACGATGTCAGGGTCACGGACGCCTTCATCGCCGAGCAGATGACGATCGCCGTCAGCGATCTTACCGGCGGGCCAACCCCGGGGAGTGCCGTCAATCCAAACGCCCTCTATGCGCTGCCGGTATTCTCGTTGTTCCCCTATGTATTATCAGGCGTCGGTCTGGGTAATGCACAGGCCTGTTTGAATGATTATGTCGAATTCGCACGTCATCGCGCCTCGACCTACAATCGTGCCAAGCTCAGCGATATGCAGACGACCCAGATCAAGATCGCGGAGGCCTCCGCCAAGATCGACGCGGCGCGGCTGGTCATGCGCACGAACTGCATCGAAGCGATGGTGGACGCTCGACGTGGTCACGTTCCGGATATAGCAGACAAGACGCGATTGCGGCGTGACGGCGCGTTCTCTGTCAACCTCTGCACTGAGGCCGTGTCGCTGCTGTTTGCTGCAAGCGGCGCGCGCAGTCTGTTTACGTCGGGTGCGTTGCAGCGGCAGTTTCGCGATGCCCACGCGGTGAATTCGCACCTCGCGTTCAATTTCGATGCGGCGGGAACCAATTATGGACGTGTAGCGCTTGGCCTGCCGTCCGAAAACCTGACGCTCTGAGGCGAGGATGTCCGACGCACCCAAACATCCGGCCGATCCCGCTAACGAGTTCGCCAGCGACAACTCGGCGATCGATCCCCGGGATTTTCGTAATGCGCTCGGTACGTTCGCTACCGGCGTCACTATTGTTACAGCGATGGCGGCTGACGGAAAGCCGTATGGCGTGACCTGCAACTCCTTTGCCTCAGTCTCGCTGAATCCGCCGCTGGTCCTGTGGAGCCTCGGCATGTTCTCGCAGGGCTTGACCATCTTCCAGAACGCCAGCCATTTCGCAGTCAATGTTCTCGGTGCTTCTCAGCAGACGCTGGCCTCGCAATTCGCAAAATCCTCCGGCGACAAATTCGCTGGCGTGAGCTGGACGCCGGGGCTCGGCAACGCCCCGGTGCTTGCTGACAGCGTCGCAAATTTTCAGTGCCGTGCCGCCAATCGATACTACGGCGGTGACCACATCATTTTCCTGGGAGCTGTCGAGGCCTATACTTATAATGGGCAGCAGCCACTGTTGTTTGCACGCGGCGGGTTCGGCCGGTTCCTTGCCGGCGATGACGGCAAATCCTGATGAGCAGGAAAGAAGAGGCCAAACGTGCTGGCGCCAAGCAAAGGCGCCTCTCGCCCGACGATCGTCGCCGGGAATTTGTTGCGAAGGCGACAGAATTTTTCTCGGAAGAAGGATTTGGCGGTGGAACGCGAGCATTGGCGCGGCGGCTTGGCGTAACGCAGCCGCTGCTCTATCGCTACTTTCCAAGCAAGGACGACTTGATCGAGGAAGTTTATCGCACGGTCTATCTCGATCCGCTCGAGACCGGCTGGGAGAAACTGCTGACCGATCGCTCGCGGCCGCTTCGTGACCGGCTGCTGGAATTCTACCGTACCTATACCGACGCGATCTTCACCCGGAAGTGGCTTCGCATCTATCTCTATTCGGGCTTGAAGGGCCTCGACATCAATCGCTGGTATGTCGGCATGGTCAAGGAAAAGATACTGACCCGGATCATCCGGGAGTGCCGTCATGAAGCGGGACTTGCGGTGCAAAACAAGCCGAGTGCGACAGAACTTGAGCTCGCCTGGTTCCTTCACGGCGGAATTTTTTACTACGGAGTTCGCAAGTACATTTACGATTCGCCGGTGCTCGAAGACAAGGACCGGATGATTAGCGATGCGCTGGATGTCTTCCTGGCCGGCTTCGCGCGGGTTAACGAAACCTCGGCGGATATTCGTCGTGCGCCAATCAAGGTGGTGGGATAGGTAGCCGTTATTTTCCGGCTGTTTCCGCGCGATACCAGTCGCCGATTTCGCTTGCGGTCATCAGTGCCACGCCGTCATGGCTGATGACGTAGTCCAGCAGCGCCTCCAGATATTTGATGCGATGCGGGACCCCTGTAATATAGGGATGGATCGAGATCGCCATGATCCGCGCGTTCGATTCGCCTTCGAGATAGAGCCGGTCGAACTGATCCATGCCACGCTTCAGGAATTGCTCGGAGGGCTGATGTTGCAGCGCATGGACGACGATGTCGTTGGTTTCGACCGAATAGGGGATCGTCGTGATGGTGCCGTGGGGCGTGGCGATATCCTGCGGCAGGTCGTCGATTACCCAATCCGCCAGATATTCGATGCCGTTGAGGCGCAGCAGATCGAGAGTTTCCCCGGTCTCGGTGAGGCCCGGGCTCTCCCATGATCGCGGTGATTTTCCAGTGAAATTTGCGATTGTTTCGACGGAGCGCTTGATCGCATCGGCTTGATTGTCGAGCTTGTGCATCGGCCCCTGCAGGAATCCGTGGCCCATAAACTCGAAGCCGGCCTCGAGCGCGGCGGACGCAACGCGCGGATAGGAATTGCAGACATTGGCATTCAGGGCCAGCGTTACCGGCATCTTGCGGTCGGTCAGCGCCTTGAACTGCCGCCAGAAGCCGGCCCGCATGCCGTATTCATGCCAGGACCAGTTCGGCACGTCTGGCAGCAGCGGCTGGCCCATCGGCGGGCTGAGCACCGTCCGCGGCATCGCGTTCTCGATCCGCCATTCCTCTACGTTGAGGATCACCCACACTGCGAGCTTCTTGCCGCCGGGAAGCATCAACTTTGGTCGATCGATTTGGGCCTGATAGGGGATACGATCACTAAGAGCCACGGCAGATTCCTTGGATGAATTGATCTATCCGGACGCCTTGCCGGACATGTCTGCGCTAACGCGCGGCATGACTTTTTCCGCCATCAGGATCATCGACTGGCGTCCAAGCTCACGATCCTTCCAGTCCTTGCCGGCATAAAGGAGCGTGCCAAAGGGCCCAGTCTCCTCCTGAAAAGCCAGCAGTTGGTCGGCCACGCTATCTGGCGTGCCGTGAATGATGAGTTTGTCGCAGATCGACTCGAGCGTCACTTCCTCGTCGGGCTGATCGCGGCGCGTTTTGAACAACTCGATGCGGCCGCCACGCTTCAACTTGGTGAATAGCGAGCGATAATAATAGACATATGGACCGTTCGGATCGGTGGCATAGGCTTTTGCCGTTGCAGCATCCTTGGCCACAAACACGCTTTTGGCGACCCGCCAGTTCGCCGACTCTGCGGGGCGGCCGACACGTTCGCAGCCTTCAACGTATTTAGGCCAATGGCTTTTGACCCAAGCCGGCATCAGGAAGTTCGCCGAAATCGGATCCCAGCCGCGCGCAGCGGCTTCGGTCACGCCTTTCGAGAACGGCGCCACTGCCGTCACTACGATCGGTGGATGCGGCCGTTGTAGCGGGCGCGCGATGAACCCCTGACCAATGTCCTCAATCAGGGTCTTCTGTACCGATACATTCCAGTACTTGCCTTGGAGGTTATACGGAGGCTCGCTGGCCCAGATATCAAGGACCTGATTGATCGCCTCCAGGAACATCGCGTTGCGATCTGCGTCGAGATTACCGAAAACTTCAGCGTCGGACAGCAACCCACCGGGGCTGATACCGAAGATCAGCCGGCCGTCAAGCATGTGATCGAGCATCGCGATCGAGGCTGCAAGCGCCGCCGGATGAGTGTTCGGCATGTTGATGGTGCCGGTTCCAAGCTTGATTTGCTTGGTCGCCGCGGCAAGCCAGGCGATGAATGCGATGCAGGATGTGATGTTCTCGGCTTTGTCGGTGACGTGCTCGCCGACATAAGCTTCGCTGTACCCGAGCTCGTCGGCCAGCAGGAAGGCTTCGCGATCTTCTTTGAGGGACAGCCGCCAATCCTTGCCGACAGGATGGATGGGCATCGTGAAGAACCCGAGCTTCATGGTCTGATCCCCCAAGGGCAGGCTTTTTGTTTGGTAGGAAACGTGCGTCGGTCGCAACATGATAACAAGCCCCAAAGTCGCAGGCACCGAAATAATCACTCGATAAACAAACTTGACCTTTAAAAATTGTCGCCGTCTAATCCAAAGAAAATGCCAATATCCCGCAGGGGGAGGTTACGCCGAAATGAAAGCCTCGGCTTTCGCTTATGCCCGCCCGACCAGCGTCCCAAGTGCGCTGGAACTGTTGGTCGCGTACGGGGACAAGGCCAAGGTGTTATCCGGCGGCCAAAGCCTGATGCCGGCAATGAATCTGCGCCTGATCTCCCCCGAATTCATTGTCGATATCGGTGAATTGGCTGAACTTCGCGGGATAGTTGTGAATGGCGACGTCTTAACCGTTCGTGCGCTGACGCGTCACGTGGACGTCCTGAGATCTCCCGAAATCGCGACCCATGCTCCTCTGTTGAGGGACGCTACCTCCCATGTCGCGCATCCGGCGATCCGCAACCGCGGCACGCTCGGCGGCAGTCTTGCGCACGCGGATCCGGCTTCCGAATTGCCGGCTTGCATGGTGGCGCTGGGCGCAACCGTGATCGTTTGCGGGCCACGCGGCGAGCGGCGAATCCCTGCTCAAGGATTCTTCACCGGCATTTACGAGACGTCACTTTCGCCACAGGAACTGCTGGTTGCCGTCGAACTGCCTGTCGCGCGGAAAGATTCCGCGCACTTCTTCCATGAATTTGCCCGCCGTCATGGCGACTATGCCATTGTCGGCTTGGCGGCGCAGTCGACCATCGTAGACGGGCAGTTCACTGATCTCCGCCTCGGTTTCTTTGCCGTGGGCGACCGGCCTTTGCTCGCCGGGGCTGCCGGAAAACTTGTTAACGTCGCCGTCACGCCGGAAGTCCTGGCCAAAGCCTCCGCGGTACTGGGCGAAGAGCTGGATCCGCAGGAGGATCAGCAGGCTACTCCGGCCATGCGGCGGCACCTCGCGAAAGTATTACTTCAGCGTTGCGTGTCCACGCTGCTTTCCCGTGCCGACTTGCAGTCGGGGGTACCCGGGCGATGACCCCTGTGCCCATTTCCCTCGAAGTCAATGGCGAGCGTATCGACACCCATGTGCTGCCGCGGCTCAACCTGGCCGACTTCCTGCGTGAGCATATGAAGTTGACCGGTACGCATGTCGGGTGTGAGCACGGGGTTTGCGGTGCCTGCACGGTGCGCTTCAATGGCGAGATCGTGCGCTCCTGCCTGATACTGGCGGTACAGGCCCAAGAAGGCTCGGTCGAAACGATCGAGGGTTTGTCCGACAGCGGTGAAATCGCGGATCTGCAGGCCGCGTTCCGCGATCGTAACGCCTTGCAATGCGGCTTCTGCACACCGGGAATGCTGATGGCGGCGCAGGATCTGCTGCAGCAGACTCCGGAGCCGGATCGGAAAACGATTCGTGAGCACCTTTCCGGCAACTATTGCCGTTGTACCGGCTATCAAGCGATTATTGATGCGATTGAGACGACAGCGCGGTTGCGCGCAGGACGCGCGCCATGACACGCAAACCTGCGAATCGTGACGCGTTTTCGGTGCTCGACCGGCCGAACTCCTATATCGGCAAGACCGTGCCGCGGCCGAACCTCGACCGGCTGATGCAGGGACGCGGGTTATATGTCAGCGACATCGAACTGCCGCGCATGGCGCATGTTGTGTTCCTGCGCTCGCCGCACGCGCATGCAAAAATCACAGGTATCGACGCAGCAGCGGCAAAACGCATGCCGGGTGTAATTGCCGTCGTCACCGGCCAGGAAATTGCTGTGGTTATCACGCCGTGGGTTGGGGTACTCTCGCACTTGAAGGGTCTCAAATCTGCGCCGCAAAGCGCGATCGCGGTTGATCGGGTGTGCTGGCAGGGCGAAGCCGTCGCGGCAATCATCGCAACTAGCCGCGCCGCCGCCGAGGACGCGGCAGAACATATCTCCGTCGCGTATGAGGAACTCGACGCCGTGACGGACATGCAAACTGCGCTCGATCCCACAACGTCCGTGATCCATCCCGCGCTCGGCGACAATCTGGCCTTCGAGCGTAATCATGACGCAGGCGCCGTCGACGCGGCCTTTGCTGCCTCCGACGAGGTGGTGGAAGCAGAATTCATTTTTGGGCGGCACACCGGCGTGACGCTGGAGCCTCGTTCGGTAGTTGCCGACTGGAACTCTGCCGAAGGGCGACTCACGATCTATCAGGGCACGCAGGCGCCGCATATGGTGCAGAATATTGCGGCGCTGCATCTCGGTCTGCAGGAGTCCCAGGTCCGCGTGGTCTGCAAGGACGTCGGCGGCTCCTTCGGTATCAAGGTCCACATCTACGCCGACGAAATGGCGACTTACGCACTGTCGAAACTGCTGCGGCGGCCGGTCAAATTCGTCGCCGACCGGGTCGAGAGTTTTAACACCGATATCCATGCGCGCGACCATCGCTGCAAGGGAAAGATCGGAGTCAAACGCGATGGTATCATTACCGCGTTTGAGATCGACGATCTCACGGGTATCGGGCCGTATTCAATGTATCCGCGAACCAGCGCCATCGAGGCCAATCAGGTCGTCAACCTGGTCGGTGGGCCCTATGTGACCAAGAACTACCGCGCCCGGGCCCGCGTCGTGTTCCAGAACAAGAACGTCATGTGTCAGTATCGTGCGGTCGGGCATCCGATCGCCTGTTCAGTAACTGAGGGTCTGGTCGATCTGGCAGCGATGAAGATCGGCATGGATCCCGTCGAAATTCGCCGTCGCAATCTGATTGCCGACGACGCTTACCCCTGTGCTTCGCCTTCGGGTTTGCGTTTCGAGCAATTGTCGCATCATGCCGCGTTGGCGAAACTTATCAAGATGATGGACTATGACGCGCTGCGCGCGGAACAGGCAATGTTGCGAGCCAGAAACATTCATCGCGGTATCGGCATCGCCAGCTTTATCGAGATCACCAATCCCAGCGCGGCATTCTATGGCGTCGGTGGCGCCAAGATATCGTCGCAGGATGGCGTTGCGGTGCGGCTCGACGCCCAGGGAGCGGTGGTCTGCCAAACCAGCATCACCGAGCAGGGGCAGGGATCGGAATCGCTCACCGCCCAGATCGTCGGCAGCGTCCTCGGCGTCTCGATGGATCGCGTTCGCGTCATTCTGGGGGACACCGACAACACGCCCTATGGCGGCGGCACGTGGGCTTCGCGCGGGGCCGGCATCGGCGGTGAGGCCGCACTTCAGACCACCAAGGTCCTGCGCAAGAACATCCTCGATGTCGCCGCCGCCATCCTGCAATCGTCACCCGGCGATCTCGACATCGTCAGCAATAGCGTTGTGAACGTTAGCGATGGCGCGCCGCGCATTGAATTGAGTGAATTGGCGAGGATCGTTTATTTCCGTCCCGATACGCTGCCACCGGGTATTCAGGCGGAGCTGATGGCGACACGGCATTTTGTCCCGCGAGAATATCCCTTCGCCTTTACTAACGGTGTCCAGGCCTCATGGCTGGAGGTCGATACCGACACCGGCTTCGTTAAATTGTTGAAGCACTGGGTGGTCGAGGACTGTGGCACGATCATCAATCCGCAGCTGGTTGACGAGCAGATCAGGGGCGGGGTGGTGCAGGGCCTTGGCGCCGCGCTGTTCGAAAAATGCGTTTATGACGAACGTGGCCAGCTCGCCAACGCTAACATGGCCGACTATCTGGTCCCGATGTCCGGCGAAATGCCGGATATTGATATCGGCCATGTGGTGTCGCCCACGATGGAATCGGAATTGGGCGCCAAGGGCACGGGCGAGGCCGGTACGGCCGGGGCGGCCGCCGCCGTGACCAATGCGGTCAATGACGCGCTCAGGCCGTTTGGGGCAATAATCACGGAGATTCCGCTGACGCCTCAGATGATCCTGACTGCGCTGGGGAGAATCTGAACGACGGTGCCAGCGAAAGCCAGTGTTCACTCGGCTGCAACGTTCGCGATTAAACTCGCCTGCCGATTGGTGACGACCACCTTGATGGCATCGTCAACACGCTCACGGGCGTATCTTAGCGCGGTTGGCAGATCGCCGAGTGGAAACGTATGTGTATGGATTTTCGTCGCATCGAAGCGCTTTTCCGCCATGAGTGCCATGGCACGGCGGGTCGCGCTGCGGCCCTCGCCGCGAATGCCGTAGGCATAGATGTTGTTCTTGACGAGATGTGCGAGATCCATCGTGACGGGATCATGTGGGAACGCGGCAAGGCAAATTTTTCCACCGCGATTGGTCATGTGAATGGCCTGATTGATTGTAGTTTCGCTTCCGGCGCATTCAACGACGTAGTCGGCGCCGATACCGGTAAGTTGCTTAACGACTTCGACTGGGTCCTCGTCGTTGATATTGATGACGCGATCGGCGCCTAGTTCCTGACCGATTGCGAGCCGTTTGTTGCGCGTTCCAGTCAAGATCACCGGGCTCGCGCCGAGCGCTTTGGCAACGGCGACCGCGAGCAGTCCGATCGGCCCCGGGCCGATCACCACGACGCTCTCGCCCGCAACCAACCCTCCCAATTCGGTCAAGCCATACATTGAGGTGCCGGCGGTGACGACCAGCGTCGCCTCCGCGTCACTCATCGTATCTGGTACGCGTGCCAGCGTGTTGATGTGGTTGACGGCGTATTCGGCAAAACCGCCATCGGTGGTGAAACCGTTGGCGCGATGTCCCTTCTCGGGCTTTCCGTAATTCAGGCACGAGGTGTACATGCCCTGGCGGCAGCGCTTGCACTGGCCGCAACCAGCGTGGATCTCCACGCTGATCCTTTCTCCAATCGTGAATTCGTCGACGTCAGGTCCGAGCGCTGCGACAGTGCCCATGTATTCGTGGCCCGGCGTGAAATTCTTGTTGAAGGGCAGGCCACCCTGAATGCTCGCCGGCGAGCCTGTATGAATGATCTCAAGGTCGGTTGCGCAGATCGCAACCGCATCGATCCGGACCAGCACTTCCGCGCGAGTGGGAACAGGGACCGGTTTCTCGCACAAGGAAAGGTGGTCCGGGTCGTCCAGTACCCAGGCCTTCATTTGGTTAGGGATGGGTAGGTCGGGGGAAGTCTTGACGCCGGCGGGCTGGTACATGAAGCGTCTCCTCTCATGTCGAAGCCTAGCTGAAATCGTCGGCTGACGAAATTCCCGGACGGCTACAGCGCGGCTGCAGCCGTTTGCTGCATAGCAATAGACCGTCGCAAAACCTTCATGCGCAGCCTATACTTGGTCGCGGGTTGGTGCTGATATCCTTTTCGGCCGCTCGAAACCGGAGTTATCCATGAAGACCGTCCGTTTTGTTCTTGTCTTGCTGGCGCTATCACTGTTCGCGCCCGGGCAATCCGCCAAAGCGGCTGACGTCATCTGCTACAATTGTCCGCCGGAATGGGCAGACTGGGCTTCGATGCTCAAGGCGATCAAGGCGGATCTCAATTACGATATTCCGCACGACAACAAGAATTCCGGTCAGGCGTTGGCCCAGATACTGGCCGAGAAGAGCAATCCCGTCGGCGATATCGGCTATTTCGGCGTCACCTTCGGCATGAAGGCCAAGGCGCAGGATGCCCTCGAACCTTATAAGCCCGCCAACTGGGATCAGGTCCCAGCCGGCCTGAAGGATGCCGATGGCTTCTGGACCACGATTCATTCCGGCACGCTTGGCCTGTTCGTGAACAAGGATGCGCTTGGTGG
The DNA here is from genome assembly GCF_018130205.1 of Bradyrhizobium sp. AUGA SZCCT0222. Classification (NCBI taxonomy): domain Bacteria; kingdom Pseudomonadati; phylum Pseudomonadota; class Alphaproteobacteria; order Hyphomicrobiales; family Nitrobacteraceae; genus Bradyrhizobium; species Bradyrhizobium sp. AUGA SZCCT0222. Next base: position 36,755 of record NZ_JAFCLX010000035.1, on the reverse strand, counting down.
CAAGCCGGTGCCGGCCTGCTGGAAGGACCTCCTGAAGCCCGACTATAAGGGTATGGTCGGCTATCTCGATCCGTCTTCAGCCGCGGTCGGGTATGTCGGTGCAGTCGCGATCAACCTGGCGCTTGGCGGCTCGGCGGCCAATTTTGATCCCGCGATCAGCTTCTTCAAGGACCTGAAGAAGAATGACCCGATCGTCCCCAAGCAGACTTCCTATGCCCGTGTGGTTTCGGGCGAGATGCCGATCCTGCTGGATTACGATTTCAACGCCTATCGCGCGAAATACTCGGAGAAAGGCAATTTCGAGTTTGTGATCCCTTGCGAAGGTTCTGTGGTGTTTCCTTACGTCGTTGGCCTCGTCAAGAATGCGGCGCACAAGGACAAGGCCAAGAAGGTTCTCGACTATCTTCTGTCCGACAAGGGGCAGGCGATCTGGACCAACGCCTATCTGCGTCCCGCGCGCCCGATCGAGCTGCCTGAGGCCGTGAAGAAGAAGTTCCTGCCCGACAGCGACTACACGCGCGCGAAAAATGTCGACTGGGGTCAGATGGAAAACATGCAAAAAGGCTTCGTCGACCGCTATCTCGCCGAGGTTCGCTGAGGCAATATGGCGTCCGGTTAGAGCGTTTTCGAGCGAAGTGGTACCGGTTCGCGTGAAGAAAACGCGTCGACGAAGTAGAGCTTCGGTTCTGATTCGTCAGCACTGAAGCTCCAGGGCGCCTTCTGCTGATGTCGCATAGATCCTTTGTCTGGTTATGCCTGCTGCCGCTTGCGGTGGTGACGGTGGCGTTTTTTCTGCTCCCGATGGCGCGGCTGGTCGTGACCGGGGCGGAAGGCCCACAGGGCGCCGCGGGCTATCTGGCGATCCTGACCGAGCCGCGTTACCGCGCAACCTTGATCAATACGGTGGCGCTGGCAGCCGCGACCACCATTGTGACGCTGATCGTGGCGACGATTGCTGGAATGTTCCTGCAGCGGCATCGCTTCCCCGGCCGCGCCGTACTGATTGCGATGCTGACCTTTCCGCTGGCGTTTCCCGGCGTGGTTATCGGCTTCCTGATCATCCTGCTCGCCGGCCGCCAGGGGCTGATCGGTGATCTTTCCAACCGCGTGTTGGGCGAGAAGCTGGTCTTTGCCTACTCGATCTACGGGCTGTTCCTCGGTTATCTCTATTTTTCGATCCCGCGCGTCATTCTCACCATCATGGCCGCGGTGCAGAAGCTCGATGTCGGTTTGGAAGAGGCAGCCCGTTCGCTGGGTGCGAGTCCATGGGCGGTGCAGCGCGATGTGGTGTTGCCGGCGCTGGCACCGGCCTTCGTCGCCTCCGGTGCGATTGCCTTTGCGACCGCAATGGGAGCGTTTGGTACGGCTTTTACGCTGGCGACCAACATCGATGTGTTGCCGATGCTGATCTATACCGAGTTCACGCTGGCTGCGAATTTTTCGACTTCGGCCGCGCTGTCGGTCGGGCTCGGCATCATTACCTGGTTCATCCTGGCGCTCGCCCGCTCCTTCAGCGGCAGCGCAGTTGCGGCGGCTGGATGAGCCATGCGTGATCGTCTGATCTTCACCGGCCAGCTAATTTTTACATTGATCGTCGCCGCATTCCTGGTGGTGCCCGCAATCCTGTCGATTTCCGCCGGCGTTACCGTGAACTATTTTCGCGGTATCCAGTCCGGCGTAACCCTGCAATGGGTCGTCCAGGTCTGGCAGCTCTATGCCGGCACTATCCTGCTGTCATTCGTGATCGCCTTTGCAACCCTCGCGGTGACGCTGGCTATAGGTGTTCCCGCAGCCTACGCCCTGCACGTGCGGGGAGGGAGGCTGTCGCGCATCGTCGAGGAGATCATCACGCTGCCGCTGGCGATACCAGGTCTGGCAATTGCCCTGGCATTGCTGCTCACTTACCAAGGCTTCAGCGACTTCCGCCGTTCTTGGCTCTTCATCCTGGTGGGGCATGTTATTTTCACCATGCCCTTTATGGTGCGATCGGTGATGGCGGTGTTTGCAACGGTCGATATCAAGACGCTCGACGAAGGTGCGGCGTCGCTCGGCGCATCACCATGGCGGCGCTTCCGCGACGTGATCGTGCCGAATGCCGTGCCCGGGATACTTGCCGGCAGCCTGATGGTGGTGACGCTTTCGCTTGGCGAATTCAACCTGACCTGGATGCTTCATACGCCCCTGACCAAGACGCTGCCCATCGGGCTTGCGGACAGCTACGCCTCGATGCGGCTCGAGGTCGCTTCGGCCTATACGTTGATATTCTTCGTAATGATCATCCCGCTGCTGGTGGCCATGCAATTCTTTGCCGAGAAGGAACAGAAGAGATGAACGCGTCAGCAGGACATGGCGCCTCGGTGCGTATTGAGGCCTGCGGCAAGACGTTTATCGATGGAACGCGCGCGCTGGAGCCCGCGACGCTCGATATTGCGCGCGGTGAGACGCTGGTGTTGCTAGGGCCGTCCGGCTGCGGCAAGACCACGATGCTCCGCATCATCGCGGGCCTCGAATTGCCTGATGCCGGTGGCAAGGTATTGTTCGACGGCAACGATATGACGTCGGTGCCAATCGAACGGCGCAACGTCGGTATGGTGTTCCAGTCCTATGCGTTGTTTCCCAACATGAGCGTATCTGACAACATCGGCTACGGCCTGAAGATCCGCGGTGTGCCGGCCAAGGAGCGTGCGGCGCGCGTCGCCGAACTGGTCGCGCTGACCAATATTGCCGGGCTGGAGAATCGCCGCATCGACCAGCTTTCCGGAGGGCAGCGCCAACGCGTGGCGCTGGCGCGGGCAGTCGCGATCCGGCCGGGGATCCTGCTGCTTGATGAACCCTTGACGGCGCTCGACGCGGCGCTGCGCGATCGGCTACGCGGTGAACTCAACCGCCTGCTGCGCGCGCTTGGCATCACCACAATTTATGTAACGCACGACCAAGCCGAAGCGATGGAACTCGGCGATCGTGTTGTTGTCATGCAGAAGGGAACGATTGCCCAGATCGGTACGCCGCGGGAGATCTACTTCACGCCGCAAAGTCGCTTCGTGGCGGAATTCATAGGTGCCGCTAATATTATCGAGTCCCCGATCGAGAACGGTTATCTCGTTTTACCGGGCGGGCGGCAGGCGATCGGGATCGACGCAAATTTTCCGACCGTGGTCGCCATGATTCGTCCCGAAACGATCCGCGTAGTGGAGACGGGGAGTGCCCCGCTTTCCGGCGTCATCGACAGCGTCAGCTTTATTGGCGATCGGCAACGCCTGGTCATAAGTGGTGTATCCAATAGGCTATTTACTGTTGATGCGCCGAATACGGTACAAGCCAAGGCCGGCGAACGGGTCGGGCTGTTGATTTCGCCGGAAGCCGTTCGTTTGCTGCCGTCCGAAAGTTGAGAACGCCAATGTCGCCAAAACCGGTTCGTATCGCCCAAATTTCCGACCTGCATATCAAGCCGCCGGACACGCTCGCCTATGGCCGGGTCGATACTGCCCGGGCCCTTGAACGTTGCGTCGCGGTGTTGAACGAATTTCAGCCGGCGCCTGATTTTGTGGTGATATCAGGTGATCTGGCAGATACGCCGACGGCTGAGGAATATCAGTACCTCAAGCGGCTACTGACGCCATTGAAACTCCCGTTCGCCGGGATTCCCGGCAATCACGATTCGCGTCAGCTGATGCGCGATGCGTTTCCCTCTGCTTCATATGCCTTGGCGTCTGGGCCGCTCAATCAGAGGATTGAGATCGGCGGGCTGGATCTGCTGCTGCTGGACTCAAGCGTCCACCAAAAGCCCCATGGCGAACTCGAAGAGCCCACGCTGCGCTGGCTTGACGCGACACTGGCTGCTTCGCCGGATCGGCCAGCGCTGCTGTTCCTGCATCATCCGCCGTTCAAGGCCGGAATCTGGCACATGGATCGCCAGAATCTCCTCAACGCCAGCGAACTCGCCCCCATCGTTCGGCGTCATCCGCGCGTGCAACTCATCTCGGCCGGTCATGTTCACCGTGCGGCTCTGACGATGTTCGCGGGCGTGCCGACTACGATCTGCCCGGCGCCGAACCACGCGGTCGATCTTGACCTTGCTGAACTCCGCGAGCCCTCGTTCAAGGTGGAGCCGCCGGCCTTCCACCTCCACACCTGGTTTCCGGGCGAGGACTTCGGCAGCATCGTCACCCATCAGGTGCCGATTGGAACGTTTGACGGTCCGCACCCGTTTTTCGGGCCAGATGGGAAATTGCTTTAGGAGGCTCTTAAGTCTACCCTTGGGCGGCGTTTCCCAAAATTGTCGCTCCGCCATCGATAGCTTCCCTCGTTGCCCGGCCATCCTTCTTGCCCGCATGTCGATTGACGCACTGGCTCATTCTTCATTTCGTTGCCGACCAGATTGCCAAGGCGGATGTGGAGGAGCAATCATTCTCCGGAAGATGTGGCCCATATCCCAAATGCTGACCGCTTGAGGAGAATCATGAAATGCGCCTTCTCCATTCGTTGATTCCGGCGCTCGCGCTGCTCCTGAGCTCTAATGCGATCGCACAGACGTCCTATCCGGACCGGCCTATCAAGATGATTGTGCCGCTGGCTGCAGCGAGTGCCGTCGATGTTGCGGCGCGGATCGTGACGCAGAAAATGGCCGACAATATGGGCCAGCAATTCGTGATCCTGAACCAGCCTGGCGCCTCAGGCATGATCGGGGCGGAGCAGGTCGCGCGGGCTGAACCGGACGGCTACACGATCGGGGGCTTCAACGACAGCATCATGACCATGGTGCCCAACCTGCAGTCCAAGATGCGCTGGGACATATTGAAGGATTTCGAGCCGGTATCGCTGGTCGCAACCGTTGAGTGGGGGCTGGTCGCCAGTAACCGGGCCAGCTTCAAAAGCGCGGCGGATTTGATCGCAGCCGCGAAAGCAGCGCCTGGCAAGATCGATTACGGCTCGGGTGGCCCGGGCAGCCCGCAGCATTTGGCCATGGCGATGTTTGCTTCCGCGTCCGGCATATCGCTGACTCATGTGCCCTATAAGGGCGCAACGCAGGCTGCAACCGATGTCGCCGCAGGCCAGATTCCGGTCGGCTTCCAGGGCCTCGGTACGGTTGCTGCCCTGGTGCGCGGCGGCCAACTCAAACTGATCGGAGTGACTACCGAGCAAAGATTGGCGCAATTCCCCGACGTGCCGACTGTCTCCGAATCCGGCTTGCCAGGATTCTTCTTCAACTCATGGTTTGCGATTCTTGCTCCTGCCGGCACGCCGAAGGCGATCATCGCTCGGTTGAGCGCCGAGGCGCTGAAGGCGGTCGGTGATCCCGAAGTACGGCGCAAGCTGGAGGAGCTGGGATTTGCGGTGCGCGGCAGTTCGTCGGAAGAATTGCGTGTCATGACGCGTGATCAGCTTGCCAAATACGCGCGCGTGATCAAGGAAATGGGTATCGCGAACGAATAAGCCGCCGAGCGAAGCGGTCGGCGCTGCGTTGGGCAGGCGAAGTCCGTTACAGGCCGAAATTGGTGCCTCAATGGCGTCTGGCTATTTCCGCGTGACGGGATAGCTCGATGCCCGTACGATCCGATCGCGGGTTCCAGGGTTATCGGAGCGTTAATGCCTGGGCTGCCTTTGAGTTTTGGTCGCTAAATCGACGCAGTAGGATGCTTTCCGGTTGAAAAGCCAACCGGCGTTGATTACGGAAGAGCTACATCCCGAACAGTTTCTGGAGTTTGACTGGCGTGCCTCAACAAAGGACGGGTGAAGCTCAGGGATTTTCGAGCAGCAAACTGTCGGTTTTGCGCAAGCATCCCTATTTTGTCGACCTTGAGCCCGAAGCCTTCGATCAACTCTGCCGTTACGCCAAACACGTCACGCTGAAGCGGGGAGCGACGATCTTCGCCAAGGGAGATCCCGGCAACAGCCTGTTTGCCGTGATCTCCGGCACGGTGAAGATCAGTATTTCGTCGCCCGATGGCCGCAACGCAATCCTGAACCTGATCGGGGCGGGGGAGATTTTTGGCGAAATCGCGCTGCTTGACGGTTCTGTCCGCTCGGCAGACGCGACTGCGAACACCGCTTGCGAGCTCTTCACGATCGACCGGCGCGAGTTCATTCCTTTCGTGCGCAGCCAGCCGGGCCTTGCGATGAAGTTCATCGAACTGTTGTGCACGCGGATTCGCTGGACCAGCGATCAGGTCGAACAGGTTATCCTTCAGAATTTGCCGGGACGGTTGGCCAGCGCGTTGCTTCGCTTAACCGAGAAACACAAGCTTGAACCGCAGGGCCGAACCATTGCGATTACCCAGCAGGAAATCAGCGAGATGGTCGGTATGACGCGAGAAAGCATCAATAAGCAGTTGCGGGCGTGGGCGGCGCGCGACTGGGTGCGGCTCGAGCACGGCGCGATCGTTGTACTGAAGGCCGAGCCGCTGCAGGCTTTGGCCGAAGCCGGATCTGGCGACGAAGGCGAATAGCGGCGTGCGGCCGGCTAATTCTCCGGCGCATTTCGCGATATTATTCTCACAGGTCGAACACGGCCACAGCGCGGATCGGGGAGGCGGTGCCCCCGCGCCACTTCATCGGCAGGCCGATGAAGGTGAACCGGCCTTTGCCGAGCAGCGCTTCCAGATTGCACAGGCTCTCGATGTGGGTGATGTCGAGGTCGAGACAGGCCTTGTGAACGAGCGCGTTCACGTCGCCTTCGGGACCAGGCCGCATCGAGTCGATGCCAAAATGCACGACGCCCTGTTGCGCGAGCCATTCAGTCGCGGCGACATTCACGCCGGGATTGTCGTTCGAATATTCCTTGCGTGGGAACGTGCGTTCGTGGTGGCCGGTGCAGAGCAGTACGGTGCCGCCTCTCGGGATCGGCAGGTCGGCCTTCTTCACCGCCACTTCGAGATCGGAGGGCGTAATCTCGGCGCGCGGCAGAATGTGGCGCAGGTCGAGGCAGATACCCGGCACAATGCATTTCTCCAGCGGATACTGGTCGATCGATATGCCGCTCTTGCCGAAATGCCGGGGCGCATCGATGTGGGTGCCGGCATGATCGACCATCGAGATGAACATCGATGCAAGTCCGTGCACGTTGCCGGACTCGGCAAGGGATTCTTCGTGGGTCTTCCAGACGCCATGGATGACAGGTGGGTGACCCGGATAGCTCGGGGTGCGATGATAGAGCTCTCGGCTCAGGTCGATGATTTTCACGATAGAACCCTTTGGAAGATGCGGCTATTTCGGAATGCTGATAAACCCTGAGCGTTCGCGTTGTTCTTGTTGCCCCGCGCCGATCAATAAGCCGATCAATTCCTGCGCCTGGGGAGCGTGGGCAGCCCTGGTAGCGACGCCAGCTGTGTACATAGTCGCGAGTTCGCAACCGGGTGGCAGCGTCCCGGACAGGCTGACGCCCTTGGTGCTGATGATCTCGGTCGATTGCGTGCAGCCGATCGGACGTCGCGCATCGGAAGCCGCCATTTCGCGCATAGCGGTCGCGCCGTTCGGGAAAATCTTGAGCCGCTTGGCGACTTCATCGGTGATGCCGAGTTGCGCCAGAACCTTCGCGACGTGAATGCCGGCGGTCGAGGCGACCGTGTCCGGCACGTAGATAGCGTCCGATGCAAGCAAGCATTCGCGCAAGCCGACGGTATCCTTGACTGTAACCCGGGGATCGCCGGCGCGAACGGCGAGGGCGGTCTCTACCAAGCCGACATTCGCGATCGACGAGGCGACGACCAGATTCTCCCCAGCAAGCTTGGCCACGATCGCTGCGGTCAAAATGACGATGTCGGCCGGCATGCCGCTGCGCAATTTGTCGGCCATGGCGCCAACCGCGCCAAACTCTCCTGCGATATCGAAACCGGTCTGCGTCTTGAATTTCGGAGCCAGGCTCGCCACCAGCCCCTGTGCTGCGCCGCCGCTCAGGATGTTCAGGCTGCTCATAAAGTCGATCCCATGGCAGCGATGATACTTTCGCGCGTGATTGGAAGATGGCGCACGCGCACGCCGAGCGCGTCGAACACGGCGTTGGCAATGGCCGCCGAGACCGGGCCATGGGCAGCTTCGCCGGCACCGACCGGGTCGATCTCCGGGCGCTGGATCAGTTCGACTTCGACCTCCGGCACCTCGCTGAAGCGAAGGATCGGATATTCCGTCCAATTGGTGCTGGTGATGCGTTGCCGGTCGAATCTGACGCGTTCCTTCAACACCCAACTCGTGGCCTGGATCGCGCCGCCTTCGATCTGGTTGATGACGCCATCAGGATTGATGGCTTCGCCGACATCGACCGCCAGTGTAAGCTTCCGGACGCGGATATCCTCGGCGCTTTCGATCTCGGCGACCGCAGCACAATAGGCGCCGGTGTTCTTGTAGCGGGCAAAGGCGATGCCGTAGCCAATGCCGGGCTGCTTCTCCGGCTTCCACCGGGTGCGCTTTGCAGCAGCGCGAATCACGTCCTTTGCTCGCTCGTCCGTCAAGTGACGCAGCCGGAATGCGACCGGGTCTTCGTCGCGCTCGGTGGCGATCTCATCAAGGAAGGATTCGATTGCGAATACATTGCCCTGCGCGCCAAGCGTCCGCAGCGCGGAGGTGCGGATCGGCATCGTCGTCAGGCGATGGCTTTCGATCTGCCAGGATGGGAAGTCATAGAGGGGTACGGCATTGCGATCGCCGCCACCGCCATTGGCCTGCGGTGGATTGGTCGAGATCATCCGCGGAAACGGGTCTTCCAGCTCGAATCCCGCCAGCAATGCAGGTTGCACCGCGCGCCCGGGCCGCGCCACATGGCCGTTGCTCCAGATGGAATGGCGCCAGTCGATGATTTCACCCTCTGCGTCGAGATCGGCCTCAATCTCGATCGCCATGGCCGCTCCAAACGGCGCATCCGACATCTCGCCTTCGCGCGACCATTGCACCCGCACCGGCCGGCCGCCGGTGGCTTTGGCGAGCAATACCGCGTCGAGCGCAACGTCGTCGGCCGCGTTATGTCCATAGCAGCCGGCGCCCTCCATATGTTCCACTATGATGTTTTCGGCCGGCAGTTTGAGAACCAGCGCCAGATCGGTGCGCAGGAGATAGACGCCCTGGCTGTGGGTCCAGACGTGGACGCGGTCGCCATTCCACTGTGCCATGGCGCAGGAAGGCGCGATCGAGGCGTGGGCGATATAGGGGCGGGTATATTGCCGTCGAAGGGTCCGCTTCTTGGCACCGGGCGACGATGCTATGCGCTTGTCGACGACCGTTGTTTCCGAGGGGGCGGCCTTCAGGAATGCAGCTAAATCGCTTTCGTCGGGAAGGGGGGCGCCGTCGGCCCAGACCGCCCCCTTGCGCAGGGCTTGCAGAGCTGCTTCCGCGCCATGCTCGGTTTCGCAGACGACGCCCGCGAAACTGCCATCGCGCACCACCGCGACGAAGCCTGCTATCGTCCGGACATGGCCGTCTTTCAGCCCGGCGAGGTTCGCGCGCGCGTTCTGCGGCCGCAACACGCGGCCGTGCAGCATTTCCGGCAATGTCCAATCGTGAATGAAGCGCGCCCGCGCGAAGACCTTGTCGGGGATGTCGATCCGCTGCACCGAGTTTCCGGCGAGCGCGCGGTGGGTGGCCGGTTTCGGCTTCACATCAGGCGTCGCGTCGCGATCGAGCGAGACTTCTTCCGCAAGCTCCCAATAGCTCGTCGTGACATTACCCGGACCTGAAATGGTGCCGTCGTCGACGCCGAGTGCACCAATATCGACACCCAGCCGTTCCGACGCCAGCTGAAGAAAGATCTGGCGTGCCTCGGCGCAGGCATGCCGCATCGCGCGTCCCGATTGTTGCACGGAGAGGCTGCCTGAAGTGACGCCCTCGTTGGGGCTGACAGCCGTCGACGCGCGGATCATCTGCACGCGCGCAATATCGATGTCGAGTTCGTCGGCGGCGATCTGGGCCAGGGCCGTTACGATACCTTGCCCAATCTCCACCTTGCCCGGCGAGACCATCACCTGTCCCTGCGGCGAAAATTTCAACCAGGATGACAGTTTCGGGTTTGCCGCAAGATTCACCGGCAATTTGGGCGAGGACGGGCTCGGCGCTGGCTGGTTCATTCCGACGCCATCTCGCCCGCTGCGCGCAGCACTGCCCGCACCATGCGGTTATGTGAGCCGCAACGGCAAAGGTTACCGTCGAGCGCTTCTTTCACTTCTCGGTTGCCGGGCTTGGGATTTCGTTTCAGCAGCGCGGCCGCGCTCATGAGAATTCCGGAGACGCAATAACCGCATTGCAGCGCCTGCTCGGCGATGAAGGCGCGTTGCAATGGATGCGGTCGCTCAGGAGTTCCCAAGCCCTCGATGGTCGTAATGTCCTTGTCCGCCACCGACCACAGCGGCGTATCGCAGGCCGCCACGGCGCGATCGTCGATCATGACGTTGCAGGCGCCGCATTCACCGGCGCCGCAGCCGAAATGCGGTCCGGTCATGCCGAGCTGCCCGCGCAAAATATCCAGCAGCGACCGATCGGGATCGGCGTCGACGTCAGTCTCCACGCCATTAAGTCGAAATCGAACGCTCGGCATCGCGGGTGGGCCTTGGCTGGCGCTTCTTTACTGGGGCTTGTCGAACTTCTTGACGACCTCGGCCCATTTCACAATATCGCCGCGCAGGAATTTGTCGAACTCTTCCGGGGTCATCGCCATGGGAACCGCGCCCTGCTGGGTCCAGAGCTTGACGACATCTGGCCGTTTCACCGCGGCGTTCACGGCGGCATTGATTTTGTCGATGACCACCTTTGGCGTTCCCGCCGGCGCCATCAATCCCAGCCAGATGGTCGCCTCATAGCCGGCAACGCCAGCCTCGATCGTCGTCGGCGCGTTGGGCAGCACGGTGGAGCGCGTCTTGCCGGTGGTCGCCAGTGCGCGCACTTGGTTCTCCGCGACATTGGGCGCCATCGTCGGAACCGCGTCGATCATCATCTGCACCTGGCCGCCAATCACGCCGCTACGCGCCTCGCCGCTGTTGCGGTAGGGCACATGCACAAGATCAACGCCGGCCATGGTCTTGAACAGCTCGCCGGCCATGTGATACGGCGTGCCCTGGCCGGACGACGCATAATTCAGTTTGCCGGGCTGCGATTTGGCCAGCGCGATGAATTCCTGCAGCGTCCTTGCCTGAACGCTTGGGTGGATCACGATCACGAGGTCGGAATAGTTGACCGGAGCGATCGGCGCGAGATCTCGCATCAGCTCATATTTGCGCTGCGGCACCAGGGACTCATTGGCGGTCTGGGTGTTCGACATCATCAGCAACGTGTAACCATCAGGCGGTGACTTGGCAGCCTCGAGCGTGCCGATGACGCCGCCGGCGCCGGTGCGGTTCTCGATCACGAAGGGCTGGCCGAAGCTTTCCTGCAGGATGCTGCCGATCTGGCGGGCGGTGACGTCGGCAGGGCCACCGGCACCGAACGGGACGATCACCCGGACCGGCCTCGAGGGATAGTCCTGCGCTAGGCCTGTTGTCCCAAGAACGGTCTGTGCCGCGAAAAGCGTTGCCGCCAGGGCAAGCGCCAATCTCAAGCGGATCATTTCAACCTCCCGAACCCAGTCTTGTGCTGCTTGGCCTGTTGCCGGCCCAATCTGGCTTCAGGGAAGTCTAGCGATCCGCGCGGTGATCGCCAGTACCTTCAGATGCGACATTCGTCGCGCTGCTGGCTTGTTTGACCCATTGATCCTCAGCCCCTTCCGGAAGTGCCTCGTCCTATTTGACGTATTGCATCAATCAAGCCGCAACCATCTGCATCATCGACGCAACGCTGGCCGTGGCCAACGCAAATAGAATCATTGAGAGTGGGAGCTGATTACCGAGCCGGGACACCCCGTCGCGAGGAGTGTGACATGAAATTCTTACCCTGCATGGCTGTTGCTGCCCTCCTGCTCGCCGGCAGTAGCGCCGTCACCCATGCCCAGACCCTTCCGGCCTATATGGCGCCGATCTCGGGTAAATCAGCTGCAAACGCCTCGGATATCGCGACCAGGGATATGCTGGCGCTCAACACCGGCATGTTCGAGCTTTATGGCAACGCAGCAAAGATCTTCCAAAAGAACATCCTGGACAAGCATCCGGTGATTCTCGCCCTGTTCTCGGGTGCCGGTGGTCGGATGATCCTGTACCGGCCGGGGATGGCGCCAATGGATGCGCCGCAGGTGCCGATCGTCTATCAACTGCTCAAGTCGGTCGGTCACAGCACGATGGCGCTGGCCCAGGTCGTCGGCCCTTATGTCGACAATCCCGATGACAAATCCTGGCGCGGGGCGATGCTGGCCTATCGCAGCCGCATGCAATCGGCGCTCGATGGCCTCGACGCCACGCCGATGGAGCCCGGTTGGCGCGACAACAATCGGACCATCCTGCAGAACAACCTCGCGTTCATGGACGAGTGCGTCGCCAAGGGCGTCGTGCCGTTCGCCGCGCTCGAGGCCTTTGGCAAGAAGCAGGCGCCGTATCTGGCGAAGAACGTGGCTTGGGCGGCGCAAACACAAGTCGGGCATTGGATGACGGTGTTGGCGGACTGGAAAAAGCAACTCGGCGCTGACTGGGACAAGACCTATGCCGCGAGCAACACGATCTATGTGGCTCGCCAGAACAACGTGCTGTTCAGCGTTCTGGCGCAATTCTTCGGCCCTGATGCGATCAACAGCCGGCTGCTGCTGATCGAGACGGTTTCGTTCACGACGACATCGGCAGATATGCTGGAATCCTTGACCCGCATCATTGCGGATCGCTCGGTCGGCTCGCTGTTCTTCGGCAACTATCATCTGATGGACTACGAGCTGATGGGGGGCGACGCGCGTGTCGCGATCGTTGCGGAAACCGGCAAACGCGGCATGACGCCGTTCCTGCCGCCCGTCGTGCCGTTCGGCTCCAAGCAATGGCCGACATTGGTGACACCCGGGCCGGGCCCGGCATCTATCGCCGATCTCAAGTAGCTTCGGAGGATGCGCGCAGCCGGTTTGAGAACCGGCTGCCATCCTCTATTGTTTTGCGACGAATCAATCTTGCATCCGTCGTCGGACCCTTCGTGTGAGTCGACTATTGCTCCTTCGATAGCGTTGACCAACAGGTGGGACATGCGGCCTTCGCGACGCGAGTTTGTGAAGTGGATATCGGCGAGCGGCATCGCCCTCAGCCTGTCGCGGCTGGGATCGGCGGAAGCGGCCGGGTTGCCCCCACGTGCCTCTCTCCCGGGACGCGAGGGCTGGAACCCAGCGGCCAATGGTGCTGGCCGCATCGATGGCGTCGCCAAGGTCACCGGCGCGAAACTCTACGCGTCTGATTTCCGCGCGTCCGACCTGCCGGGCTGGCCGCAAAGCACCTCGCACGCGATCCTGGTTCGCGCGCCAGACGCCACGCATGTCTATGCCGGAATGGATCTCGCGCGGCTGAGCGGCGCGCTCAAGCCGTCGGTGGTTGTGACCGCTGATGACCTCGACAAAATCGGCACGCGCGTTCCAGCATTCTACACCGGCGACCTGTTCTGTCCGGTCGGCAAGACGCCGATCTATATGGGGCAGCCGGTCGCGCTGTTGATCTTCGAGACGTTTGACGCCTTCGACCGGGCGCGGCTGGCGTTGCGAGACGGGACCTTCGTGAAGTTCGGCGAAGAGACCGGCCCGGTCGCGATACCAAGCTACGGTGCCTATCGCTTCACGCGGGTGGCCGGCGCAACGCCCGATGCGCCCGATGTCTATTCGCCGGTCCAGGCGGGCTGGGTTAGCCCAGGACGCTCCCAGATCTCGCCACTGCCGGTGTGGTCGCCCCTCGCAAAGGACACGCCGGCGCCTTACTCCAAGGCTGCGGTCCATGGCGAACAAATTCGAAGCGAGCTCGCAGCGAAAAATTCCAATCTGCTGATGCTGGATCGCGAGTTCGAAACCCAGTCCGTCGATCCGATGTTCCTCGAGCCGGAAGCCGGGCTTGCCTGGTACAACAGCAAGAGCGAAAGCCTAGAACTCGTCCTTGGTGTGCAGTCTCCCTACGAGGCAGCTGAATCGATTGAGCATATGCTCGGCAAGGCGAGCGCTCCATTCAAGCCGGCACGCATCAACGCCCAGTTCACCTATGTCGGCGGCGGGTTCGGCGGCCGGGACCACACCCCGTTCGTCCTATACGTGGCGCTGGCGGCGATGTTCTTTCCCGGCCGTCCGGTCCGGCTGGCGCATGATCGCTATCAGCAGTTTCAGGCCGGCATCAAGCGGCATCCCTTCAAGATGCGGTCCCGGATCGGGGTCGACCGGACCACCGGCAAGATCACGGCCTTCGCCGCCGACCATGTGCTCGATGGCGGTGGCCTTGCGAACTTTTCTGTCAACGTGGCAACTGTTGCCGCAACCGCAGCGATCGGCATCTACGACATTCCCAAAGTCGATGTGACCACGGTTGTGGTACATTCCCGCGGCGTCACGGCCGGGTCGATGCGCGGTTACGGCACGCTGCAGAGTATGACCGCGCTGGAAGTGCTGATCGACGAGGTGGCAACTGCCTTGCCGCTCGATCCGATTGAATTCCGGCGCCGCAACGCGCTCAAGCCCGACGGCCGGACCATGTGCGGCAATCGCTACAGCGTCTCGGTCCGCACCACGGAAATGCTCGACAAGCTCGAGAAGCATCCGATCTGGCAGCAGCGCGCGCAGCAAAAAGCGGCCGCGCGGCCTGGCACTCTCGTTGGCACCGGGCTCGCCTGTGTGACCAAGGACTACGGCGCCGGTGCCGATTGTTCGCTGGGGCGTGTCGAACTCTCGGCCGAGGGCAAGGTCACGATCTATTGCGACCATGTCGAGATGGGTAACGGCATCGGCACCGCGCTCGCCAACCGGGTGGCGACCCATCTCGGCGTCGTCGCCGACGAAGTTTCGGTGGCGCGCGTCGATAGCTATGATGTTCTGGGCCTGGTCACGTCGGGCGATCCCTACACGATGGATCAGAAGACTCAGGACCGGGCAGAGAAAGACCCGCGCTGGGTGCCCGCGATCAGTACGGCGACCAGCGCCTCGGTTGGTGCGCATGTTGGTACCCATTCGGCGGCCGAGGCGGCGCGTGTAATCTTTCGATTCGGCCTGTGGCCGGCGGCGCTAGAATTGTGGAACATCGCCCCGAACGACCCGCGCGCAAAGGACTGGGCAAAGGCGCAATGGGAAGACGGCCAACTGGTGCTTCCCGGTCTTGCCGCGCTGCCCTTGCCGGCACTGGCCTCGAAGGCACATACACGCAATCTGGTAACCGGCGCCATGGCGCACAGCTTCTCTCGCTGGGAGTGGTCACGTGCGCGCTTTCCGTTTAACGGCGAACAATATCGCGCCGAGATCGATGCGCTCGCGATGCGGAAGGGTAACGGCAAGTTCGCCCGGATTGACCGGGTCAGCGTCAGATTCCCGCCGGCCGTCAACAACCAGAGCGGCAACACCTACACCTCGATGTGCGGAACGCTGGTCCGCGTCGAGATTGAGCGAGCGACCGGTGTGCTGCGTATCGCCAAGGCCTACAACGTATTTGAATGCGGCCGCGCGTTGGTGCCCGAAGTGGTGCTGGGCCAGGCGCAAGGCGGCTTTGCGATGGGCGTCGGCTATGCCCTGCTGGAGAACCTGCCGCCTTACGAGGGTGGTCCCGGCAACGGCCAGTGGAATCTCGGGCAGTATCTTGTCGCCCGCGGATCGGATTTGCCGCTGCATGACCTCGAAACCGAGATATTGCCGCCGCTGACGCCGGACGAGCCGCCGAAGGGCATGGCGGAAGTCGTGATGGTTCCGGTGGTGCCGGCGATCCTGAACGCCATCTTCGACGCCACCGGTCGCCGCTTCCAATCCTTGCCGGTGACCACCAGCCTGCTCAAGGGAGTGCTCGCGTGACCAAATTGAGCATCACGATCAATGGCCGCGCGCACGAACCGACGGATGTTCGCGACGATCTCTCGATGAACGATTTCCTGCGCGAGTATCTCGGCATGACCGGCACCAAGTTCGGCTGCGGTGCTGCACAGTGCCTGAGCTGCGCCGTCATCATCGACAATCCTGATGGAACGAGTTTTACAAGCCCGACCTGCGTCGTTTCGGCGGTGAGTTTCGACGGCAAGGCTATTCGTACCGTCGAAGGGCATGCCAAGAATGGTGAGCTTACGACGCTGCAGAAGGCCTTCATCGAGCACTTCGCATTCCAGTGCGGCTATTGCACCGCTGGTTTTCTGAACGAGGGACAGGTGCTGCTGGAGCGTCTGGCGAAGGCGCCGGTGGCGCGCGCGGAACTCGAAAAAACCATCGCGGAAGCGCTCGACGGACACATCTGCCGCTGTACCGGCTATGTCAAATATCATGAGGCTGTACGTGACGTAATCCTCGCGGATTCCAAACGCTATCTCGTGGCGAACCAATGACTGGACGCGAGGACCAAGCGACATGAAATCGGAACTGCGGTTTCAGCTTCTCATCTCTATCGTTACCGTGGCGACGAGCATGCTTGGGGGTTACGCGGTTTCCGAAACTGCGCCCCAAAACCTTGCCAGCCCTGAGAGCTTTGCATCAATCGCCGATACGAACGCACGATCGGCGGCGATATTCACTGAACTCGGCAAGGTGCTCACCCATCCGCGTTGCACCAACTGCCATCCGGCGACTGACCGTCCGCGGCAAGGCGATGAGAGGCGGCTGCATCAGCCACCCGTCGCGCGCGGCGTCGATGGCCACGGCCTTCCGGCGATGCGCTGCTCGATTTGTCATCAGAATGCGAACTTTGAGCCCGGTCACATGCCGGGTCATCCGGAATGGCATCTCGCGCCGCGCGAAATGGCATGGGAAGGGAAAACGGTTGCCGAAATTTGCACGCAGCTTAAGGATCCCGCGCGCAACGGCGGTCGCAAGCCCGAGGATCTGATCCATCACATCAGCGAAGATACGCTGGTCGGCTGGGCCTGGGCCCCGGGTGGTGGCCGTAGCCCCGCGCCCGGTACGCAAAAGCAGGCGGGCGCGCTGGTCGAGGCCTGGGTGAAGACCGGCGCGGCCTGTCCCGCGCAGTAATATCGGCGCGAAAGACCGTGCACTGTGGCGCGCGCTAGATTGATGGGCAGGCGATCTACGCCAATGGGCAGCCGATCGTACGCTTAATGCATGGCTTGTTTGCCGTTTTCGCCGGTGTGCCCGATGATAAAGCTACTCGGCGACGGCGGATTTTGATGTTACCTATCGGGGCATGAACCAGCATGCCAAGGTCGACATCCGCCACTCCACCTGTCCGCATGATTGCCCGTCGGCCTGCGCGCTCGACATCGAGGTGATCGACGGCCGCAGCATCGGCCGGGTGCGCGGCTCCAAGCAGCAGACCTACACCGCCGGCGTTGTCTGCGCCAAGGTCGCACGTTATGCCGAGCGCATTCATCATCCGGACCGGCTGCTGCATCCGATGCGCCGCACCGGACCCAAGGGTTCCGGCCAGTTCGCGCGAATTTCGTGGGATGAAGCCCTGGACGAAATCGCTGCGTGTTTCGATCAAGCTGAGCATGAATTCGGGGCCCAATCGGTCTGGCCATATTACTATGCCGGGACCATGGGGCTGGTGATGCGGGACGGCATCAATCGTCTTGCGAACGTCAAAAAATATTCCCGGTTCTACTCCACGATCTGCGCGAACGTCGCGCGCATCGGATTTGCCATCGGCACCGGCAAGATCGCCGGGGTCGATCCGCGCGAGATGGGCGTCTCCGACCTTGTCGTGATCTGGGGCACCAATCCCGTAAACACCCAGGTCAACGTAATGACGCATGCGATGCGCGCGCGAAAAGAGCGCGGTGCCAAGATCGCGGCGATCGATGTTTACAACAACGACACCATGAAGCAGGCCGATATCAAGATCCTGCTTAAGCCCGGCACCGACGGTGCGTTCGCCTGCGGCGTCATGCACGTGTTGTTCCGGGAAGGTTACGCCGATCGCGAATACATGGATCGTTACACCGATTGTCCGAATGAACTGGAAGCGCACCTCGCGACTCGTACCCCGGAATGGGCATCGTCGATCTCGGGCGTGCCGGTCGAGGAGATCGAGGCGTTCGCCCGCCTGGTCGGTCAGACCAAGCGTTCGTTCTTTCGTCTGGGCTATGGCTTCACGCGCAGCCGCAATGGTGCGGCGCAGATGCATGCGGCGCTGTGTATCCCGGCGGTGACCGGCGCCTGGCAACACGAAGGCGGCGGCGCGTTCTTCAACAATTTTGCGATCTGGAAGTTCGACGAGTCCATCATCGAGGGCCACGATGCGCTCGATCGCACCACCCGCTGGCTCGACCAGTCGCAGATCGGCCGCATCCTGACCGGCGACGGGGAAGCCTTGAAGGGCGGGCCGCCGGTCAAGGCGATGCTGATCCAGAACACCAACCCGATGACGGTGGCGCCGGAGCAGGCGCTGGTGCGCAAGGGTTTTGCGCGCGAAGACCTGTTCATGGTGGTGCATGAGCAGTTCATGACCGAAACGGCTGTCATGGCCGACATCGTGCTGCCGGCAACCATGTTCATGGAGCACGACGACCTCTATTACGGTGGCGGACATCAGCATATTTCGGTCGGCGCCAAGCTGATCGATCCGCCCGGCGAGTGCCGTTCGAACCACGAGGTGCTGCAGGGCCTCGGCCGCCGGCTTAACGCCGTGCATCTCGGCTTTACGATGTCGCCGCGCGAATTGATCGACGCGACGCTGAAGAAGAGCGGTCATGGCGATATCGCGGCCCTGGAGGCGGATCTTTGGCGCGACATCCAGCCGGATTTCCGCACCTCGCATTACCTCGACGGTTTTGCACATGCCGACAAGAAGTTCCACTTCAAGGCCGACTGGGCGAACCCGCCCTTCGGCAACGCCGGTTTGGGGCCTTGGGCACAGATGCCGTCGCTACCGGACCACTGGGCGATTATCGAGGAGGCGGATGAGGCCCATCCGTTCCGTCTCGCCACCAGTCCCGCGCGCAGCTTCCTCAATACCAGCTTTAACGAAACGCCATCTTCGATTGCGCGCGAGGGCGAGCCCTCGGTGATGATGCACCCCGATGATGCCGCTACGCTCGGGCTCGCCGATGGGGATGTCGTCACACTCGGCAACGTGAGGGGCGAGACCAATTTGACGGTAAAGCTGTTCGACGGGCTTCGGCGCGGCGTCCTGATCGCGGAATCCATCCAGCCGAACAAGGCACATATCGGCGGCCGCGGTATCAACATGCTGACCGGAGCCGAGGCGGTCGCCCCCGTGGGCGGTGCGGCGTTCCATGACAACAAGGTCTGGGTGAAGAAGGCCACGCCCTCGGCTTAAATCCCGCTTGCAGTCCGGCGTCATCCTGCCGCAAATGTTCGCCAATCCATGGCAAACAGGGCGAGCGGAACAATGACCGACAACAGCAGCGTGATACGCGAGAAGCGCGGACAGGCGTTCTGGATTACCATCAACCGGCCGGACAAGCGCAATGCCATCAATGCCGACGTCGTCGCCGGCATCGCCAGGGGGTATCGCGACGCCCATGACGACAAGGAAGTCCGCGTCATCGTGCTGACGGGTGCCGGCGACAAGGCGTTTTGCGCCGGCGCCGACCTGCAGAACAGCGGCGCTGCCTTCGCGATGGATTTTTCCAGGCCGAATGTCGACTACGCCGATTTGTTGCGATTGTCGCAGAATGCCACCAAGCCTGCGATCGCTCGGGTAGGGGGCGTCTGCATGGCCGGTGGCATGGGCTTGCTGTGCATGACGGATATGGCGGTGGCCGCCGATCACGTGATCTTCGGGCTGCCCGAAGTAAAGGTCGGCGTATTTCCGATGCAGGTGATGAGCCTGTTGCAATCGATGGCACCGCCGCGTCTCGTCAATGAATGGGCGCTGACGGGCGAGCCGTTCGATGCGAAGGCGGCTCAGGCCGCCGGGCTGCTGAATTACGTGGTGCCGTCAGCGGAGCTCGACGCCAAGGTCGAATGGCTGATCAGCCGTATCGTCGACAAATCGCCGACCGCGATCCGGCGCGGCAAATATGCCATGCGCGCGATCGCCTCGATGTCGTTTGACGAAAGCATCGCCTACACCGAAAGCCAGATTGCCTTGCTGGCCATGACGGAAGACGCCAAGGAAGGCCTCAAGGCGTTCGGCGAGAAGCGCAAACCGTTATGGCCGGGGCGCTAAGCTTCTCGACTATCTGCACGACCGCTGATCGTGGAGTGAGTGTCGGTCAGCGCTATCGCGCTCCAAACGGTACGGAGGCGCGTGCGCGATAGGTCCAGAGGCCGAAACTGCCTCCGATGCCGCTACGCTCACCCCCGATCGCAATCTGTGCTCCGTTGTTGAACTTTGCAGCTAACCCGCCGATTGCGCGCGCCGACCAGCCATCGAATACATTGATGACAGGAATTGCGGGGACAGCCGCAACCAGCGTCAGATTGTCCGAATTGAAATAGTAATCGCTGTAGACTCCTACATAGGGGACCAGCGTGGCTGTCGATATCCAGACCACGGGATAGGACAGCTTCACGCCTCCACTGGCGCGGCCGACTGCGAAGTTGCGATCACTCAGCAGGGTACCGAGCGAATCTCTGTAGGCATTCTCGTGCTCCCACAACGCATAGATCCGCGCGGAGGGCTCGATCTGCAGGCCCCAACTTTGGTAAGTGCCGGTCAGTCCACTGGAGAACAGCCAGCGTTGTCCGCCAAATTGACCGGATGCAGTGCCCGCGCTGCCGTCAAAGCCGATGCCCGAATAGGCGAACGCTGCATCGAAGCGAATGTTCGGCGCAAGCATCCATCCGAGATACGAACCAACCGTCCAACCGTCGCCTTTCAACCGTCCCTGCAGCGCGTCGGATCGGTAGTCAAAGGTCTCGTAGCCGCCGAGCACGCCGATCAGGAAGTTCGGCGTCAGCTTGCGGGTAACGCCCGCCAGCAGGTTGACTTGATCACCTGAGAGCAACGAGGCGCCGGTCACCACGCCCAATCCACCGGTCCCCCAGCGATCCAGGTGGGCGCCACGGACTTCGGCCCAACCATACCAATCCCGCTGTTCGACCCGACGCGGTGGTGCCTTGGCATAACCGCCGGCATAGGCCAGCGCGCCGAAGGCATCGTTCACGCGATCCCGTTGTTCCGGCGCAAAGCTGCGCGCGGTCCCGAACGAGCCGCCGGTGCTGCTGAACGGATCCGCAGCATGCGCGATGGTTTCCGGCTTTCCATCCGGGTCAGCCGCGAAATTGATGCGAGCTCCGCCGCCATTGACGGTGACGGGCGGACCGCCGCCGCCAAAACCCTCCGATATGGCGCTGTCGACCGCGCCCGATATTGCCGAACCGGAATTCTGCGCGACAACCTTGGTGGCCATCGCTTGCAGCGCCTGTAACTTGGCGCTGTCGGCCGTGCCGCCGACCGCTTGAGTCAAAGCCGCCGACGTACTCGCGGTAAAGCTTCCTGCACCAGCGTAGGCGGCGGTGATGCTGTGGTTTCCCTGCGTAAGGTTTGCGGTCGTGAAAGTTGCGACGCCTCCTGCGAGTGCGCCGTTACCGATCACGGCGCCGCCGTCGAGAAAGTTCACCGTTCCCGTCGGTGTACCGCCGGTGCCGCTGACAGTCGCGGTGAAGGTGACGGATTGGCCGACGGCGGAAGGATTGAGCGATGAGGTCACGGTCGTCGTCGTTGCAGCCGCTACGGCCTGACAGACGACGGCAATGGTTATGTTGGCGGCTGCGGTCTCGCCGACGCCCGATTGTGCGAACACTTCGGCGCCGTTCGCGGTCAAGGTCAGTGTCGTTCCATTGGCAATCGAATTGCCGTTCACTGCCGCGGCGCCCAGCCTCAGGACCAGCGAATTTGGCGTATTGAGAGAAGCAGCATTGCCTGGATTGGTAACGGTCAACGTCAACTTTTCGCCGGCTGAAAAAGCAGCATTGACGGGCGGACTATTAACGGTGCCGCCCGGAGTTTTCGCAAAATTGAGCGTGCCACCGTTTACGGCATCACATCCTGCTGAAGCGAAAGCCGCTGCCGGCGCCAAAAGGCTCGCGCATAACCCGAGCGCCAGCGCCCAAGCGGCATTCGAACTCCCAAGCCGCCGCTTGGAGCGGCGTGCATTCCCCATTCCCAGCACGTCAGCCCCCAAACCCATCGTAGGAAATTGCTTAATTATGAGTTGATGGTATCGGAGTCGGAACCCCGATCAATGCGGCCAGGGCGGGTTTTGACAATCGCTTCAGGCATGTTGCGCTTCGGCAACAAATATCGAGCGCGCTTTGAGAAGCCGCTTCCTGAACGCCTCATTCGTTCTGATGGTGTTCGGCTTGTGACGGCCTGCACTTATCCGGCGTTGGCTTTAAGCCCCGCGGCCTCGATGCCCGCGACGGCGCAGATCTCGTCATTGTCCGAGGTGTCGCCGCTGACACCGACGGCACCAAGCAGAACACCGGCATCCTGGATCAACACCCCGCCGGGCACCGGAACGAGACGGCCTTGCGCCATCGTGTTAATCGCGCTGACGAAATAAGCCTGCTCCTGTGCGCGCTGGAATAGCGCGCGTGAGCCCATGCCCAGCGCCAGTGCGCCATAGGCCTTGCCGTGTGCGATTTCGGCCCGCATCAGGCTGGTGCCGTCCTGCGCCGCCGTGACTTTGACGCAGCCGCGTGCATCGAGAATGGTGATGACCAGCGGCTTCAGTTTTTTCTCGACGCCTTTGGCAAGGGCGGCATCAAGAATCTTGCGGGCGACGTCGAGCGTGAGTTCAGCCATGGGTCGGTTCCTTTGCATGGGAGGAGAGAGGTGAATTGGGCATTGCACGATCGAGGCTCATCGCCAGAACGCGCGCGACGTGAAGGGCGGATCGCCCGCTGCCATCCTTGATCTGATGCCGGCAGGAGGTGCCATCGGCGACGATCAGCGTGGTCTGGTCGGCCCCGCGGACGGCCGGCAGCAGTGAGAGCTCGGCCATTTGCATCGATGCGTGGTAGGTGTCGGCACCATAGCCGAAGGCGCCGGCCATGCCGCAGCAACTGGACTCGATGATCTCGACGTTCAGGTCGGGCACGAGGCGAAGCGCTTTTTCGACCGGCTTGAATGCACCAAATGATTTCTGATGGCAGTGGCCGTGAACCAGCGCCTTGGCAGGCATTGAACCAAGCGGCAGCCGCAGACGGCCGGCCTCCGCCTCGCGAACCAGGAATTCCTCGAACAGCAGCGCATGCGCGCCGATGCTCTTGGCGTCGTTATCGGAGCGCAAGGAAAGCAGCTCATCACGCAGCGTCAGGAGACAACTCGGTTCCAGTCCAACGATCGGTACACCGCGCGCGGCGAACGGCGCGTAGGTTGCGACCAGCCGGTCCAATTCGGCTCGCGCCTGATCGACCAGACCTGCAGAGAGGAAGGTGCGCCCGCAGCACAGCGGTCGCGCGTGGTCTGCCGGTCTTGGAATGTGGACGCGGTATCCGCCTTCAACCAGCACGCGCAGCGCGGCATCGAGATTTTCCCGCTCATAGGCACGGTTGAACGTATCGGCGAACAGCACGACTTCGCGGCCACTCTCCGGTCCAAAGGCCTCCGCATCGGTCCGGAACGCATCGCGCCGGAATGCGGGCAGGGCGCGTTGCGCGCTGATGCCGGCGAATTTTTCGAACAGCTTGCGCAGCAACGGGCTGCCATTGCGCCAATTGGCGAGCGGAGCGAAGCGGCCCGCAAGGCCGGCATAGCGGGGCAGGTACCCAACCAGCCGATCGCGCAGCGAAAGCCCATGCGTTGCCGCGCGTGCCGCCAGCACCTCTATCTTCATCTTGGCCATGTCCACGCCGGTCGGGCATTCGTGGCGGCAGGCCTTGCAGGAGACGCAGAGTTTCAGCGTGTCCATCATCTCGTCGGAAGCCAGCGCGTTCGGTCCGAGTTGACCGGAGATCGCCAGTCGCAGCGTATTGGCGCGGCCGCGGGTGACGTCCTTCTCGTTGCGGGTCGCACGGTAGGACGGACACATCACGCCGCCTTCGAGCTTCCGGCAGGCGCCGTTGTTGTTGCACATCTCGACGGCCCCCTGGAAGCCGCCGCCGGCGCCGGGATAAGCCGACCAATCGAGCGCTGTTTTCAGTTCGCCGATACGATAATCGGGCGGATAGCGAAACAGCGAGCGGTCGTCCATTTTGGGCGGATCGACGATCTTGCCGGGATTGAGGACATTGTCCGGGTCGAAGCGATGCTTGACCTCCCTGAAATCGGCAACGATGCGCGAACCGAACATCGCTTCGTGGAATTCGGAGCGGACCAGGCCGTCACCGTGCTCGCCGGAGTGCGAGCCCTTGTATTCGCGCACCATCTCGAAGGTCTCTTCGGCGATGGCGCGCATCGCCTTGACATCCTTCTCCAGCTTCAGATTGAGCACGGGACGCACATGAAGGCAGCCTTCGGAGGCGTGCGCATACATGGTGCCGCGGGTGCCGTGCTTTTCAAAAATGCCGTTGAGGCGTTCGGTATAGTCGGCAAGATGCGGCAGCGGCACCGCGCAGTCCTCGACAAAGGAGACCGGCTTGCCCTCCTGCTTCATCGACATCATGACGTTGAGGCCCGCGGCGCGGAAGTCGGCGATGCCGGTCTGCAGCGCGGGTTCTGTGATTTCAACCACGCCGCCCCATTTGCGCTGCGGCTTGTCCCAACCGAAGCCGAGATCGGCCATCAGCTCGCCGAGCTGCTTCAGGCGGCGCTGGTTTTCAGCTTGATCTTCCTCGGCGAATTCCACGATCAGCACCGCATCGGGGTTGCCGCGTACGGCGGTGCTGATGATTGGCTGGAACATCGCGATCTCGCGGCCCAATGTGATCATGGTGCGATCGACCAGTTCCACCGCGATAGGGCGGAGCTTCACCAGATGCTGGGCCGCGTCCATCGCCTCATAGAAGCTGCCGAAATGACAGACGCCCAGCACCTTGTTGCGGATGATCGGCCATAGCTTGAGCTCGACCTGCGTCGTGAAGGCCAGCGTGCCTTCGGAGCCGACCAGCAGGTGCGCCATGTTGTTCGCCGCGTTGCGCGGTACCAGCGCATCGAGATTGTAGCCGCCGACGCGGCGCTGCACTTGTGGAAATCTTTCGGCGATCTCGGCTGCCTTGCGCTTGCCGAGATCGAGCATGTCGCGAAACAACGCGGGCCCGCTATCTGGTGAATTCACGCGCGCGAGATCGCGCGGCACCTCGCCAAAATGCAGCAGCGTGCCGTCGGCCAGGGCCGCATCCATCGACAGCGTATTGTCGCGCATGGTGCCGTAGCGCAGCGAGCGTCCGCCGCAGGAATTATTGCCGGCCATGCCGCCGATGGTGGCGCGCGACGCCGTCGAGACGTCGACCGGAAACCACAGCCCGTGCTTCTTGAGTTGGCGGTTGAGGTCGTCGAGCACGATGCCGGGTTCGACAACGCAGGTGCGATTTTCGACATCGAGCGAGAGGACGCGGTTCAGATGTTTGGAAAAATCGACGACGATCCCCTCATTGACGGTCTGGCCGCATTGCGAGGTGCCGCCGCCGCGGGGGGTGACGATTCGGCCAGCATCCCCTGCGATGGCCAGCGTCCGCAACGCCTCGTCCATGGTCCGGGGGACCACGACGCCAAGGGGCATCATCTGGTAGAACGAGGCGTCAGTCGCGTAGCGGCCACGGTTGAATGCGTCGAAGAAGACGTCGCCGGTAATCTCGCGAGCAAGGCGCACGGCGAGGGCGCTGTTTTCGGCCGAGTTTTGTGACTTTTCGGCCCCTGTTGCCGCCATTGCCTTGGTCTCGTGAGTGCTCCTCAGTGTCTTGCCTGCCGGGGTCCGGCTTGGCAAGGCAAAGCCCTGCTTCTTGTGCATTGACGGGCCCCGCCGGGCGGGGGACAAGCCCGCCGAATAGTGATATTCGAGCGGCTCGTGAAGCCAAGACTTGTGAAGCCAAAGACGAGACGGGAAGGACGCCCCATGACTGTGCACTCTGGACGGCATTTTCTGCAGATTCCGGGACCGACCAACGTGCCGGACCGGGTGCTGCGCGCCATGGACATGCCAACCATGGATCATCGGGGTCCCGAATTCGCCGAGATCGGCCACGCGGTGCTGGCGGCCATGCAGCGGGTGTTCCGCACCAAGCAGCCGGTGATCATCTACCCGTCGTCGGGCACCGGCGCCTGGGAAGCGGCGATCGTCAACACGCTGCAGCCCGGCGACAAGGTCCTGATGGCCGAGACCGGCCAGTTCGCCGTGCTGTGGCGCGGCATCGCTGACAAATTCAAGCTCGACGTCGATTTCCTGCCCGGCGACTGGCGCCACGGCGCTGATCTGGAGCAGATCGAAGCCCGACTGACGGCCGACCACCAGCACAAGATCAAGGCGGTCATGGTCGTGCACAACGAGACCTCGACCGCCTGCGTCACCTATCCGCTCGAAGTCCGCAAGATCCTCGATCGTGTCAAACACCCGGCATTGCTGATGGTCGACACCATTTCCGGTCTCGGCTCACTGGAATATGAGCACGACGCCTGGGGCATCGACGTGTCGGTCGCGGGGTCACAGAAGGGACTGATGCTGCCGCCGGGTCTCGGATTCAACGCAATATCGGAAAAGGCGCTCGCGGCCGCGAAGGCCAATCCGGCTATGCGTTCCTATTGGGACTGGCAGGAAGTGATAGCGATCAACCAGGCGGGCACGTGGCCCTATACGCCGGCAACCAATCTGCTCTTCGGGCTTCGCGAAGCGGTCAAGATGCTCGAAGAAGAGGGACTGGAAAACGTCTTCGCGCGCCACAAGCGCCACAGCGCCGCGACGCGTGCAGCCATCAAGGCTTGGGGCCTGGAAACACAGTGCCAGGAACAGGGCGCACATTCGCCGGCGCTGACCGGCGTGGTGATGCCGGAAGGCCATGACGCCGATAATTTCCGCAAAGTGGTACTGGAAAACTTCGACATGTCGCTCGGCACCGGCCTCAACAAGATCAAGGGCAAGGTGTTCCGGATCGGCCATATTGGCCATTTCAACGATCTGATGCTGATGGGCACGCTGTCGGGCGTCGAAATGGGTCTCGATCTCGCCAAGGTGCCGCATCGAGGCGGGGGAGTGCTGGCGGCGATGGAAGTGCTCAAGGGACGCGATGTGGTTTCCATTCCAAAGGTCGCCGTCGCCTGAACCGGTCCCAACAACGAAATGAACAGAAAGAACTGCGATGAACGCACCGGTAGCTGCAACTGAAGACCTGATCTATTCAGTCGAGGACGGTATCGCCCGGCTGACGTTCAACCGGCCGCAGGCTCGCAACGCGCTGACCTTTGCGATGTATGAGCAGATGGCGGCGATCTGCGAGAGCGTCAACCAGGACCGCTCGATCAAGGCCATGATCCTGACCGGCACGGGGGAAAAGGCGTTCGCATCGGGTACCGACATTTCGCAGTTCCGTGCCTTCAAGACCGCGGAGGACGCGCTCGAATATGAGGAGCGGATCGACCGCGTGCTGGGCACATTGGAGAAGGTCCGGGTGCCGACGATTGCGGCCATTGCTGGTGCCTGCACCGGTGGCGGCGCCGGGATTGCCGCCTGCTGCGATATCCGGATCGGCACCGCAACGACGCGCATCGGCTTTCCCATCGCGCGCACGCTCGGCAACTGCCTGTCGATGTCCAACATCAGCCGGGTTGTTGCGTTGGTCGGGCCGGCGCGGACCAAGGACCTGATTTTTACAGCGCGGCTGATCGAGGCCCCGGAGGCGCTGTCGCTCGGTCTGCTCAACGAGGTGGTGCCTGACGTCCCGACGCTGCAGCGCCGCGCCGACGAAACCGCCAAGCTCGTTGCTGGTCATGCGCCGATCACGATGGAAACCGCCAAGGAAGCGGTGCTCCGTATTCGCCGCACGCTGTCGCGCGAGGAGGGCCGGGATCTGATCCTGCGCGCCTACATGAGCGAGGATTTTCGCGAGGGAATGGATGCCTTCCTCAACAAGCGTACGCCGAACTGGAAGGGCAAATAGGGTTCGGGCCTAGCTTCAATCACGATTGGGTTTCCGTAACGTCGCGAAGCCTGGTTTGCTCGGCTCATGCGAAAGTCATAGGCAGCGTGGGCCGGTTCGACTTGAACTGGCGTTGTTAAATCCGCACAATGGTACCGTGTGTGCTTGCGTTTCTATAATTAAAACAAAGACATAGGGAAGAAACACGTGGGACAGATTCTGAAAGCCACGGCCGCCTTGGCGGCCATGATCGTCAGCGTACCGGCGTTCGCTGCCTGGGAGCCGACCAAACCGGTTGAAATCGTGGTCGCAGCAGGTGCCGGCGGCGCCTCCGACCAGATGGCTCGGATGATGCAGGCGGCAATCCAGAAGAACAATTTGATGAAGCAGCCGATCGTGGTCTCGCTCAAGGGCGGAGCCTCCGGCGCCGAGGCGCTGATGTACATGAAGTCCAGCGACGGCGACCCCAACAAGGTGCTGATCGCCTATTCGCTGATCTACATGCTGCCGTTGTCGGCGAAGATTCCCTTCAATTGGCGCGATCTCACGCCGGTGTCGGTGGTTGCGCTCGATCAGTTCGTGCTGTGGGACAATGCCGCCGGACCGAAAACCGTGAAGGAATTCGTTGCGGCCGCCAAGGCTGCGAGTTCGCCGTTCAAGATGGGCGGCACCGGCTCCAAGCGCGAGGATCACGTGCTCACCGTGTTCATGGAGCAGAGGACAGGCGCGAAGTTCTCCTATCTGCCGTACAAATCCGGCGGCGAAGCCGCGACGCAACTGGTTGGCAACCACACCGAATCCAACGTCAACAATCCGTCCGAAAATCTCGAGGTCTGGCGCGCCGGCCAGGTCCGCGCGCTGTGCGTGTTCGACAAGGAGCGTATCGCCTACAAGACCAAGGTCACCGAGACGCAATCCTGGAACGATATCCCGACCTGCAAGGAAGAAGGGCTCGACGTGCAGTATCTGATGCTGCGCGCGATGTTCCTGCCGGGCAAGGTCACGCCGGACCAACAGGCGTTCTATGTCGACCTGTTCCAGAAGGTGACACAGACCGCAGAGTACAAGGAATACATGGAAAAGCAGGCGCTGAAGCCGATCTTCCTAACCGGCAAGGACATGGTGAAGTTCCTCGAGGAAGATGACAAGCTCAACACCTCGCTGATGAACGAAGCCGGTTTCGTGGCGAAGTAAGCCTGCCGTAGCGCGTTATTTCCCGGCAGGACCGTATCCAGCGATTTTGCCGAGAACGTTCTTGATCTCTGCTTTGGGCAGCAAGCGCGGTGTGCCGATCTGAAGGCAGCCGTGATATTGCCGCGCCAGCGCTTCGACCTCCACCGCAAGCCACATTGCCTTCGACAGCGAAGGTCCGACGGCGATCATGCCGTGATGCTCCAGCAGGCAGGCCATGCGGTCCTCGAGCGCCCGCACGGCGTGTTCCGACAGCTCCTGCGTGCCGAACGTCGCATAGGGCGCGCAGCGGATGGTGTCGCCGCCGGCGACCGCGATCATGTAATGGATCGGCGGGATTTCCAGACCCATGATCGCGAGGATCGTCGAATAGGGTGGATGCGCGTGCACCACCGCGTTGACCTCGGGCCGTGCCTTCAGAATGTCGAGGTGAAACCGCCACTCGCTCGACGGTCGCTGCGCCGCGTCGAACGAACCGTCCAGACCCATGAACACGATCTGCTCCGGCTGCATCGTTTCATAGGGCACGCTCGTCGGCGTGATCAGCAGGCCGGTGTCATGCCGCAGGCTGATATTCCCGGACGTGCCTTGATTAATGCCAAGCACATTCATGCTGCGGCAGGCGTCGATGATGGACTGGCGCTTTTTCCGCTCGCTGGTGGCCGACATCCACTTTCTCCTGATCGCTGCGGCGTCAAATCACAAGCCCTGCCAGAGGGCCTTTGCAGTAGGCGAACAATGGTTGATTATTGCGTCGCAGTATAGTCGAACATCCAAGCGTGCTGGGAACAAGCCGGAGCGGTCGCTCCGGGAAACATTCTGGGAGCAATCATGACGAATGCCGTGCTTGGCATTATCGGCGGATCCGGCATTTACGATCTGCCGGGGTTGGAAAATGTCCGCGACGAGGCAATCGAAAGCCCCTGGGGCGAGGCTTCTGCGCCCGTCAGGCATGGTGTCATCGCCGGGCTGCCGATCGTATTTCTGCCTCGGCATGGCAAAGGGCACGTTCTGTCGCCTTCGGACATCAACTACCGCGCCAATATCGACGTCCTGAAACGGGCAGGGGTTACCGACCTGATTTCGCTCTCGGCCTGCGGTTCGTTTCGGGAGGATCTGCCACCCGGCACATTCGTGCTCGTCGATCAGTTCGTGGACCGCACCCACAAGCGCGAAAGTTCATTCTTCGGCAAA
The DNA here is from genome assembly GCF_018130205.1 of Bradyrhizobium sp. AUGA SZCCT0222. Taxonomy (NCBI): domain Bacteria; kingdom Pseudomonadati; phylum Pseudomonadota; class Alphaproteobacteria; order Hyphomicrobiales; family Nitrobacteraceae; genus Bradyrhizobium; species Bradyrhizobium sp. AUGA SZCCT0222. The sequence continues at coordinate 6,460 of NZ_JAFCLX010000035.1, read as the reverse complement.
GGCTGCGTTGCCCATGTCTCGATGGCTCATCCGGTGTCACCGCGCCTATTGGTGCATTTGGCGGAGGCCGCCAAGGCCGAGGACATCGCGGCTGTGCAAGGCGGCACCTATGTCTGTATGGAGGGTCCTCAGTTCTCCAGCCTTGCCGAGAGCCTGACCTACAAGACGCAGGGCTATTCGGTGATCGGGATGACCAACATGCCGGAAGCCAAGCTCGCCCGTGAGGCCGAGATCTGTTACGCCAGCGTGGCGATGGTTACCGATTTCGATTGCTGGCATCCCCAGCACGACGCCGTGACGGTTCAGGACATCATTCGCGTGCTGAACTCGAATGCCGAAAAGGCCAAGGGCCTGGTTGCGCGCCTTGCCATCGATTTCCCGCGCGAGCACGAACCGTGCCCGATCGGCTCGGATCGGGCCCTTGATACCGCGCTGATCACGGCGCCGGAGGCGCGAGATCCCACATTGCTCAGCAAGCTCGACGCGGTGGCCGGCAGGGTGTTGCGTTCATGAAGGTCGATGGCAGGCATTTTCGCAGCATCTGGCTCGAGCCCGATGGATGGTCGGTCGGGGCGATCGACCAGCGGCGGCTGCCGCATGAATTCGTCATCGCGCGGATGACGAGTGCGGCGGACGCCGGCGAAGCCATCCGTTCCATGCTGGTGCGCGGCGCGCCGCTGATCGGCGCAACCGCTGCTTATGGCATGGCGCTGGCCATGCGCGCCGATGCCTGCGATGCCGCGCTTGACCTTGCCTACAAGATGCTGATTGCGACCCGGCCGACGGCCATCAACCTGAAATGGGCGCTCGATGAAATGCACGGGATGCTGCGGCCCTTGCCGCCGTCAGGACGTGTCGCGGCGGCCTACAAGCGCGCCACTGAAATCGCGGAGGAGGACGTCGCGATCAATCAGGCCATAGGACAGCACGGTTTGGCGCTGGTCGAAGCGATTGCCGCGACCAAGCCGGGAGAGACGGTCAACATCCTGACTCACTGCAACGCTGGATGGCTGGCGACGGTCGATTTCGGTACCGCGACGGCTCCGATCTACCTCGCGCATGATCGTGGCCTGAAGGTCCATGTTTGGGTCGACGAAACCCGGCCCCGCAATCAAGGCGCCTCCCTCACGGCGTGGGAACTTGGCCACCATGGTGTCCCGCATACGGTGATCGCCGACAACACCGGTGGCCACCTGATGCAGCACCGGATGGTCGATCTGGCCATCGTCGGAACCGACCGGGTGGCTGCCAACGGCGACGTCTGCAACAAGATCGGAACCTACTTGAAGGCGCTCGCAGCGCACGACAACGGCGTGCCGTTTTATGTTGCGCTGCCGTCGCCGACCATCGACTTTAGTATCGACGACGGAATAAAGCAGATTCCGATCGAACAGCGCACTTCCGATGAAGTCGCGACCATGACCGGCCGCACCACCGATGGGCGTATCGAAACGGTGCGGGTGGTGCCTGCGGGATCGCCGGTCGCCAATTATGCGTTCGATGTCACGCCGGCGCGGCTGGTAACCGGATTGATCACCGAGCGTGGTGTGCTGAGAGCTGAACGTGCTGCACTTGCGAGCACGTTTCCTGATCGGTTCCGATAGCGTTGCCGGTTCGCGTTGAGGAAACGCGTCAAGCCAGTGCATTCGCTGAAGTTACATTGACGCGGGCAACGCCAGCACTGTATCCCGTATGCCACGTCAGCTAGCCGGGATAGATCTCATCCAATGTCCAATACCGACATCGAAATCGTCGTCGACGATCCGACCGCGCCGGAGGTCAACTCACCTGTCGTGACGAGCGTCCGCATCGTCGACGTCGTGGTGTCATTGCTCCTGCTGGCGCTGGCGCTGACGCTCGGATGGGACAATTGGCGCACCGGCGCCGCCTGGGACTCCACCGGCCCGCAGGCCGGTTATTTTCCGTTCTATCTGTCGGTGATCCTCGGTGGTGCCAGCCTCTATGGTCTCGTCACCGCTTTCCTGTCACGCAAGGAAGCCGCCGAGACTTTCGTCACGCGGGCCCAGCTTCGCCGCGTCATGGCCGTGTTCGTGCCGACGCTGCTGTTCTGTCTGGCCATGCAATTTCTCGGACTCTATGTCGCGAGCTTCCTCCTGGTTTCGACCTTCATGCGCGTGGTCGGCAAGATCGCGTTGTGGAAATCGCTGCTGACGGCCTTTGTGTTCACCGCTGTGATGTTCGTGACTTTCGACATCGCGTTTGACGTCATCATGCCGAAGGGCCCGCTCGAAGCGGCCCTCGGCCGTTAGTAGATCGCAGGTAGTCTGATGGAAGCCTTCGGCCTACTCATGCACGGCTTTGCCGTCCTGCTGACATGGAAGACGCTCGTCCTGATGATGGTCGGGCTGGTGCTCGGCATTTTCGTCGGCGTGCTGCCGGGACTTGGCGGGCCGAACGGTGTGGCGATCCTGCTGCCGTTGACCTTCACGATGGATCCGACCTCGGCCATCGTGATGCTGTCCTGCATTTATTGGGGCGCGCTGTTCGGCGGCGCCATCACGTCCATCCTGTTCAACATTCCCGGCGAGGCCTGGTCGGTCGCGACCACCTTCGATGGTTATCCGATGGCGCAGCAGGGCAGGGCTGCGGAAGCGCTGACTGCGGCGTTTACTTCCTCGTTCATCGGTTCGCTGGTGGCGGTGCTGTTGATCACGTTTCTGGCGCCGATGATCTCGTCCTTTGCGCTGAAGTTCGGCCCGCCTGAATTCTTTGCGGTCTATCTGCTCACATTCTGCTCCTTTGTGGGGCTCGGCCGCGAGGCCAAGCACAAGACTGTCATTTCGATGTCGCTCGGTCTGCTGCTCGCCGGCGTTGGAATGGACACGGTGTCCGGCCAGTTGCGCATGACCTTTGGTTCGACCGACCTCTTGCGCGGCATTAATTTTCTGGTCGCGGTGATCGGCCTGTTCGGCATCAGCGAGATCCTGCTGACGATGGAAGAGCGCCTCGCGTTGCGCGGACACGCCGCCGGGATCAGTCTGCGCGTCGTGTTGTCGGTCTGGAGAGACCTGCCGAAATATTGGGTGACGCTGCTTCGTTCGTCGTTCATCGGCTGCTGGCTCGGCATTACGCCGGGTGGCGCGATTGCGGCCTCGTTCATGGGCTACAATCTCGCCAAGCGTTTTTCCAAGGACCCGGACGGTTTCGGCAAGGGCCGTATCGAAGGTGTGTTCGCGCCGGAAACGGCGGCGCATGCCTCGGGCACCGCAGCGCTGCTGCCGATGCTGGCGCTCGGTATTCCCGGCTCCGGCACTGCGGCAATCCTGCTCGGCGGCTTGATGGTGTGGGGCCTCAACCCCGGGCCGTTGTTGTTCGTCGAACACAAGGACTTCGTCTGGGGCCTGATTGCCTCGATGTATCTCGGCAACGTGGTCGGCCTTGTGCTGGTGCTGACGACGGTGCCGATCTTTGCCTCGATCCTGCGGGTGCCGTTCGCAGCGGTCGCGCCGATGATTGTGGTGTCCTGCGCGATCGGTGCCTATGCCATTCAGAATGCGATGTTCGACATCTGGCTGATGCTTGGCTTTGGCGTCGTCGGCTACGTCTTCAAGAAGATCGGAATACCGCTCGCGCCGTTCACGTTGGCGCTGGTACTCGGCAACCGCGCCGAGGACGCGTTCCGCCTCTCGATGATCGGATCCGGCGGCGACATGAAGGTGTTCTGGTCGAACGGCCTTGTTGGCTCGATTACAACACTGGCGATCGTTCTCCTGTTTTGGCCCGTGATCGACAAGCTATTTGGCAGTTTCGCCCGGCTGTTGCGGACGTCAAAAAGTAACGCCTAGCCAGATATTTAGGGCGGATTTGGTGTTTTTTCACCCTGACGCCGGCTAATCCGCCGATGGAACTCAATTGTGTCCACTTGTTGCTCCCGGGTAACAGGATACGGCACCCGTTTCTGTATACTGGTTCCAAGTTCAATTTCACGTATTAGGGAATCCCGATGAATCGCATTCTGATTGCAGGCGCCGCGATTGTTTCGCTGCTCACGACGAGCGCATTCGCTGCCGACCTGGCCCCGCGGCCGTACACCAAGGCTCCCGTGATCGTCGATCCCGGCTACAACTGGACTGGGTTCTATGTCGGTCTCAACGGCGGCTACAGCTGGGGCAGGGCTCGCACCACATTCGATCCGGGTGCACCGTTTGCGATCAGCACGTTTGGGCACAATGTCGATGGCGGTCTCGGTGGCGCGCAGATCGGTTATAATTGGCAGCTGGATCGCACCTGGGTTGTCGGACTTGAAGCTGACATCCAGGGCACGGGGGAACGCGGAGGATCGCGTAATCAACTCGGATCGATCAGAGTCGGCAACATAGGTGCAACCTTGTTCACCGACACCACCACGAGCTTGCCTTGGTTTGCAACCTTCAGGGCCCGTGGCGGTGTCCTTGTTGACCCGAGTTTGTTGCTGTACGCGACTGGCGGTCTGGCGGTTGGTGAAGTCAAAGTGGCGACGACGCCTTCCGGGGTCTTCCAGCTGTTCGACGGCAACAGCAACGTCACCATCGGCGCACCGTTCACCGTCACTGGGACCAGGGTGTCCGGCAGTGAGACGCGCGTGGGTTGGACAGTCGGAGCCGGCCTTGAGAAGAAATTCGCCAGGAACTGGTCGGCGAAGCTGGAATATCTCTATATGGATTTCGGCTCGAAAACCTACTTCGGCGGAACGGCTGATCAGACCACCGTCAGGTTCCATGACCATGTTGCCCGCGCCGGCATCAACTACCAGTTCACCGCGGGTCCGGTCGTCGCCAAGTACTGAGCGACAGAACGATAGGAATAAAAAAGCCCCGGTTTTCCGGGGCTTTTTCGTGTGGTGAGTTCCAGGCGCTCTGATACCGCTCAGACCACCTTGCGTTGCCTGAGATCGGCGATCTCGTCCTTGCCGAAGCCGAATTCGGCAAGCACTTCTTCGGTCTGTTCACCGAACTCCGGCGGACGTGCCGCCATGCTGCTTGGCGTCCGCGACAAAGTTATCGGCTGGCCGACCAGCTGGATGTGCCTGTTTTCGTCGTTGGGCACGTGCTGCGCGATGCCGAGATGCTTGACCTGGTCATCATCGAACATCTGATCAATCGAGTAGATCGGGCCACAGGGCACGCCGGCGGCGTTGAGCTCGCTGACCCAGGTCTCGGTGGATTTCTTCTCGGTGAGCTTCCCGATGGTGGCATTGAGCGCGTCGCGGTTCTTCGAGCGGGCCGGCGAGGTGGCGTAGTCGGGATTGGTGAGGAGTTCAGGCGCGCCGATCGCCTGCGCGCAACGCTCCCAGATCCGCCCGCCGGTGGTGGCAATATTGATATAGCCGTCGGACGTCTTGAAGACGCCGGTCGGAATGCTCGTCGGATGGTTGTTGCCGGCCTGTTTGGCCACGTCCTTTTCCATCAGCCAGCGTGCGGCCTGGAAATCCAGCATGAATATCTGGGCCTGCAGCAGCGAGGTCTGCACCCACTGGCCTTCGCCGGAAGCATCGCGTTCGAGCAGCGCCGTGAGGATGCCAAGCGCACAGAATAGCCCGGCCGTGAGGTCGGCCACGGGAATGCCGACCCGCATCGGGCCCTCGCCGGGGGCACCGGTAACCGACATGAGCCCGCCCATGCCCTGGGCGATCTGATCGAAGCCCGGCCGCTTGTGATAGGGGCCATCCTGCCCGAACCCTGAGATGCTGCCATAGACGATCCGGGGGTTGATCTGGCGCAGGCTCTCGTAATCGATGCCGAGCTTGGCCTTGACGTCGGGCCGGAAGTTCTCGACCACGACGTCCGCCTTCTCGGCAAGGCGCTTGAACACCTCAAGGCCCTTCGGATCCTTCAGGTTGAGCGTCATCGCCCGCTTGTTGCGGTGCAAATTCTGGAAGTCCGAGCCCTGGCGCGGGCCACCCGGCTGTTCGCCGGCCGCATCCTCCAGCAGCGCGTCGATCTTGATGACATTGGCGCCCCAGTCGGCGAGCTGCCGCACGCAGGTCGGCCCCGAACGGACGCGGGTCAGGTCGAGGACGGTGAAACGGGAAAGGGCCTGCGAGGCGCGCGGGGAGGGCATCAAGGAGTCTCCAGCCTACAATTGGTCGAGGTCAAATTATCGGCGAAATGCATGGGCTTGTCATGCCATCATCGCGGATGGTGTCCGCGCCGGGATGCATAGCATGTCGTTGCCAGCACACGCGACCTCGAGCCCGGACGCAGTGCGTTCACGCGCGTCTCCGACGCGCTATGGGCGGCGCATCGCAGGGCCCGGACACAAAATCGCGAAAACAACCCCATGCGAAGTAGCATGGGCCCCGGCTTGCCGCACTCGTGCTGCGTTGCGTCCGGGGCACGATAACAGAATGGTCCGTGGTCACGGCCCAACCCAATCATCCCACTCTAGGTGGTGTGGACACTAGCGCATCCACAGAACGATGGCTGCGAGAGTGACGACGGCCCGGTAATTCCGGGCCGTT
>NZ_JAFCLX010000034.1:0-78783 GCF_018130205.1 Bradyrhizobium sp. AUGA SZCCT0222 | reverse complement strand
CGGTGATTCGTTGTTCAACGATCACCCCTTTGGCACATTCGATGCCTGGAGCGGGCGTCGTCCACTACATCAATCGCGTCGTTGTGGCCACCCGCCGACCTCTTCCGGAATACCCCCATAAACAGACGTGGCCGGGGTCGGTCGGCATGTCTTAAAGGTGCCAAGAGCGGAACAGGCTGCTGTTGAGGCCTCACCGGTCCAATCGTGAAAACCGGGGCCGAACCAAGGAAGACACCGGGCCGCCCGTCACCTAAGATGCAATTCTGCAGGTGCCGCGGCAGACTGCAGCTTCAAGGATGGCTCAATGGCGGGCGAGCAGGTCGTAAGGCGCCTGGCCGCAATCGTGGCGGCCGATGTCGTGGGCTATTCCCGCCTGATCGGTGCGGATGAAACCGGCACCCTCGCGCGGCTGGCAGCCCTGCGGCGCGACATTGTCGATCACGCCATCACCCGGCATGCCGGCCGCCTGTTCAAGGAAACTGGCGACGGCTTTCTGGTTGAGTTCACCAGCGCGGTTCAGGCCGTAACCTGTTCGATGGAAATCCAGAAGCAGGTCGAGGCAAAGGCCGGTGAGGATCAACCGCTGCGGCTGCGTATTGGCATCCATCTCGGTGATGTCGTGGTCCAGGGGGAGGACCTGATGGGCGACGGCGTCAACATCGCTGCGCGCATCGAAGGTATCGCGGACCCTGGCGGGGTTGCCTTGTCTCGCGCCGTCTACGAGCAGGTTCGTGATCGACTCAGTACCTCCTTCGCTGATCGCGGCGAGATCGAACTGAAGAACATCAGCCGTCCGGTTCACATCTTTGCCGTCGGCGGCGAGAGCCCTTCGCCGCCACCGGCTCTCGCGCTGCCTGACAAACCGTCCATCGTGGTGTTGCCATTTCAAAACATGTCAGGGGATCCGGAGCAGGATTACTTCGCAGACGGAATGGTTGAGGAGATCACCACAGTCCTTAGCCGCGTGCGGTGGCTGTTCGTCATCGCTCGGAGTTCAGCCTTCACCTACAAGGGCCAAGCGCGGGACCTGCGACAAGTCGGGCGAGATCTGGGCGTTCGTTATCTGCTCGAGGGTTCGGTCCGCAAGTCCGGGAGACGTGTGCGCGTTACTGCCCAGCTGATCGACGCCGAGACCGGAGCGCACCTATGGGCGGATAGGTTCGACGGCGAGCTCGAGGAAATCTTCGACATGCACGACCGGGTTGCCACAGAGGTGGTAAGCGCCATCGAGCCCAATCTGCGGCACGCCGAAATTGAACGGAGCCTGCGCAAGCCGACCACCAGTCTCGACGCCTACGATTTCTACATGCGCGCGTCAGCGGCCTTCAGGGAACCCTCGGGGCGAAACTTGCGTGCCGCGCTGGATTTGACGCAGCAGGCGATCTCCCGAGATCCTCACTTTGCCCGTGCCCTGGCGCTACGGGCCGCGTGCATCATGCATTCGGTCGATTCATTCGGTCCTGACGCGATTCCGGAAGCGCTTCGGCTCGCGCATGCTGCATTGGCGACCACAGGCGACGATTCGGAGGCCACGAGTTTCGCGGCGATGACCATCGCGTTGTTAGGCGGCAGCATCGAAACTGCGCTGACCGGATCGGAGCGTGCGCTGATGCTCAATCCCAATGGGTTTTCTGCGATCATGCACGGCGGCTGGGTACATTCAGCAGCTGGCCTTCCGAACGAAGCAATCAACATGTTCACGCGCGCCCTGCGGCTGAGCCCGCGCGATCCATTCCGCGGTTATTGCGAACTAGGACTCGCCATTGGCTACCGCGACGCCGGGCATCCGGAAAATGCGCTCGCGTGGGCACGACGCGCCATCCTGACGCTGCCGCAACTGGCGGGCGGCTATCGAGCGGCAGCCGTGGCGCTCGTCGATCTCGGCCGAGTCGACGAGGCGCGCGATATGATCCGGCAATTGCTGCAGACCCAGCCCCATGCCCGCATCGATCCTGACTTTGTTCGCCGCCAGAACCGCAATGAGTCCACGACCGAATCATGGATTAGAACGCTGCGGCAGGCGGGTCTTCCAGACTGAACGGCGTCGGGGCTTAAGGAGACCGTTGAATGTCCGGGGGCATTTGCGGAAGGAGGCGTTGTCCGTTGGGTGCTAGCTTGCGCCCAAGCCAGGTGCCGGACTGAGCGGAGCGCCCCCTACCGAAAAGGGGCCGGCAGGCTTGGGAAGCGGAGGAGGAGTTGGAGGAAGAACTGGAGGGAGTACTTTTCGCGACGCCTGGATGACCCGCGTGCGAGGATTTGGACGTGGGATGCTGGAAGTCGTCGGCGGTGCGATGCTGGAAGTCGTCAGCGGCGGTGCCTGATTCTGCAGAGAGTTCACCTGCGCCGTCAGCAAGGAGAGTTGACGGGTTATTCTTTTCAAATCCGCCTGTTGGGCTGCGGAGCCCTGCATGAGCGACATCAACACATCGGCGTGTTGCTCCAGCGACGTCTGAATGTCCCGCAGTCCCGCCCTGACAACCGGATCCGGTACGAGGACTGGAGCCGGGTTAGGCGGAGGAGGTGCAGCGACGCGATTGTAAGTTGGCGGCGAGAAGCGGCTGAAGTCCGGCAAGGACAATCGATCGACGCTCGGCAAAGAGAACTGAAAAACCGGCATTGAGAAGCCGCCGAAACTCGGCAAGGAATTGGCGGTGGCCGCACCAATGATGGCCATGGCAGCCAGCGAGACAGCTAACATCAGCACCGGGCTTGAGGCTACCTGCGGTGCCGCCTCGGGCTGTTTGCCCCCTTGCGTTTCCCTGCCGGGTGCTTCGGTCACCTGTGATCCCTACGTCTCAGCCCATCGCCGGTCGGCAAAACAAAAGAGCCATCGCGGTGAGAAACCAGCAATGGCTCGTGCGCGCTTGCCCACCCGAATTCGGCTCAAATCATGGGCTCGTATGGTTAATGTTCAGTTATTCCGGAAGATCAGCCGACGTCGGTGCCCGTCCGGGCCAGGTCGCAAGCGTCATCGTGAACAGGCTCGTGGTCCCGCCATCGTCAGTTCGGCTTCGTGGCACCTTCTGCCGCCGCCGGTGCCGCCGGCCTTGGGCCGCCGCCGGTGATCCGCTCGATCACCGAGCGAACGGCGTCGCGGGTCTTGCGATCCTTTACCGCATCCAGCAGCGGGGCTGCGCCCGGCGAGCGGCGGATCAGGCTTTCGGGATCGGGGAACACCAAGGGATCGTCCCACGGTCCCTGCACCACGAACGGCAGGTCGAAGCCGGGCGGGGCGTTGGGTGCAGACGTCAGGCTGGCGACGCCCTTCAGATCGTATTCGCGCGCCGGCACCGAGGCGGTGCCGGTCAGGGTGAGACGCGTCGTCGGACCTTCGACGCGGACGTCTTCGGCGGTCGCGATGCCGTCGTTGAACTTTACCGACACGTTGAGCGTATCGAACGGCGTCGAGCCGTTGCGGAAATTGCCGCTGCCGGACAGCGGCCGTCGTTCCAGCCGCTTCAACAGCTGCTCGACATTGAAGCCCGCGATCGCGCCGTCACGGCCGGTCAGGGTCGCGGTGCCGTCGAGCGAGGTGACGAGCCCGAACGGGCTGGAGCCCGAGGCCACCAGCGAGACATTGAGATTGCCGCGGCCGGAGAGCTTGTTGATCCCGAACAATTCGGATGCGCAGGCGTGCAGGTCGACATCGGTGAACTGGAACTGGGCCTTGACGTCGGCGATCGCGTCCGAGCGCGCGACGCCGAACGTGCCCTTGGCGATGCCGCCATACATCTGCGCCTCGGCGACCGAGAGCGCGAGCGCGCCGCCGCGCAGATTGGCGCCAAAGGCGGTGCGGCCGAGCTTGGTCGAGCCGACCGTCACCTTGGCGGCCGACAGCCGCATGTCGAGATCGGTGGTCGACAATGAGTTCAGGTCGAACAATTGCCGATTCCAGTCGCGCGCGCCGCTCGCCAGCAGGCGGAAGGTCGAGATGTAGGGCGTGAAATCCAGGGCGCCGGCGGCCAGCGTCGCCTGCAGCGTCTGCCGGCCGTTATTGGCAAAGGTCATCACGCCTTCGGCGACGTTGCCGTCGAGTTCCACATTCACATTGGTCAGCGCAACGGAACCTCCGACCACATTGGCGCGGGCCTTCAGCGCGAAGCGGCCGAAGCCACCGCCGGGCGGCGACTGTCCCATCCAGCGCAACGCGTTGCGCAGCGACGGGCTGTCGATCGTCACCGTGCCTTCCATCATCAGGCTGGTGCGGTTGGCGAGCGCGCCATCGAAGGCCAGTTTCAGCGGCGCGCTGACCAGCCGCGCCTTCACGCCGGAGCGATCGCCCGACAGCAGCGCGACGAAATCGCTGGCGCTGACCGAGCCGTCGACGCGCTCGCCGCGCCAGTCGAACTGCCCGGTGGCGGCGAACGAACGCGAGATCGACGGCCAGGCCAGCGACAGGTCGATATCGCTTAGCGCCTCGGAGACCTGGCTGGCGGCGTCTTCATAGTTGAGCACGCCGTCCTGGATCCGGATTTCGGAGAACGACACCTGATTCTCGGCGCCCGGCTTCATGGCGCGCGCGATGGTCTCGACGAACGGCGTCCAGTTGCTCTCGCCATTGCCGTCCCTGACGACGCGGATATGCGGCCGCAGCATCATGACGTCGGCGATCTCGAACCGTCGCAGCAACAGCGGCAGCAAGCGCAGATTCGCCGTCAGCACGTCGACCTGCAGCGCGGGGTCGACGGTGGCACCGCCCTTCAGCCTGACATTGTGAAACGAGACGTAGCTGCCGGGAAATACCGAGACGTCGATCGCACCCGAGACGACCAGATCGAGCCCGGTGACGGCGCGAATCTGCGCCTCGACAGCCTGGCGCAGCGCGTCCCGGTTGAGGAACCAGGAGGTCCCGATCAGGCCGATCAAAGCCAAGCCGAGAAACGCCGCAATCGGCATCCCCAGGCGCTTCATTCCTTGGGCCATCGTCAAAGACATATCCAGGTCGGGTTGAGGTCGAGGGTTTGGTTGTCCGGGGCGGGCGCGCCTAGCTTTCAGCCCTTGCCAACCCACACAACCTGAAGGGTTTTCTTGACGCTTTCAAGGCCATCCTGCCGTTGTGAACCGCTGCCGATGGTCCAAAAGCGCGCGCATTGACGCAGTGCGAAGATTTCGCCTAATAATCCTTAACATTATGCCGGCCTTAAGCCGTTTCCTCCATCAGGTCAGACATCCATGAACAAGGTTTACCCCGACGCCAAATCGGCACTCGATGGCGTTCTCAAGGACGGCATGATGATCATGTCGGGTGGTTTCGGTCTTTGCGGTATCGCCGAGACCCTGTCGGACGCGATCCGCGAATCCGGCGTCAAGAACCTTACCGTCATCTCCAACAATGCCGGGGTCGACGGCATCGGGCTGAGCCGGCTTCTGGAGACCCGGCAGATCAAGAAGATGATCTCGTCCTATGTCGGCGAGAACAAGCTGTTCGCCCAGCAATACCTCGCCGGCGAACTGGAACTCGAATTCAATCCGCAGGGCACGCTGGCCGAGCGCATCCGCGCCGGCGGCGCCGGTATCCCGGCCTTCTTCACCAAGACCGGCGTCGGCACCCTGATCGCCGAAGGCAAGGAAGTGAAGGAATTCGACGGCGAGAAATACATCATGGAGCGCGGCTTGTTCGCCGACCTCGCCATCGTCCACGCCTGGAAGGGCGATACCGCCGGGAACCTGGTCTATCGCAAGACCGCGCGCAATTTTAACCCGATGATGGCAACCGCCGCCAAGGTCACCATCGCCGAGGTCGAGCATCTGGTGCCGGCCGGCGAGATCGACCCCGATCACATCCACACGCCCGGCATTTTCGTCAAACGCATCATCGACGTCGGCACCGGCAAGAAGCGGATCGAGTTCCGCAACACCCGTCCGCGCCCCGCGGCGTAACCAAATTACAGCGCATGATCCGGAAAAGTGGATACCGGTTTTCCGACAAGATCATGCGCCAACTATAGTGGAGAGCCCCATGGCCTGGACCCGTGAACAGATGGCCGCTCGTGCCGCGAAAGAGTTGCGCGACGGTTATTACGTCAATCTCGGCATCGGCATTCCGACGCTGGTCTCGAACTACATCCCCGACGGTATCGACGTCAGCCTGCAGAGCGAGAACGGCATGCTCGGCATGGGCCCGTTCCCCTATGAGGGCGAGGAAGACGCCGACCTGATCAACGCCGGCAAGCAGACCGTGAGCGAACTGCCGTCGACCAGCTATTTCTCGTCAGCCGAATCCTTCGGTATGGTGCGCGGCGGGCATATCGATCTGTCGATCCTCGGCGCGATGCAGGTGGCGCAGAACGGCGACCTCGCCAACTGGATGATCCCCGGCAAGATGGTCAAGGGCATGGGCGGCGCGATGGACCTCGTCGCCGGCGTCAAGCGCGTCGTCGTCGTGATGGAGCATTCCGCCAAGGACGGCCCGAAACTCCTGAAGACCTGCAACCTGCCGCTGACCGGCGAGAAGGTCGTCGACATGGTGGTGACGGATCTGGCTGTCTTCACCATCGACAAGCACGGCAAGGACGGCATGGCGCTGATCGAGCTCGCCGACGGCGTCACGCTGGACGAGGTCAAGGCCAAGACCGAAGCCGAATTCCGCGTCGCGCTGAAGAACGCGTAGGCGCGATAAAATTCTATGGTCGTCCCTGCGAACGCAGGGACCCATACGCCGCGGCCTCTCGTTAGAGCGCTGTAGGAGAGACCTTCTTCAAGCAATAGACGACCGGGGTTATGGGTCCCTGCGTTCGCAGGGACGACGGAAGCCTTTGGCACCTACGCCGGCCCTGACGGCACGTCGGAAAACCGCGTCAGCCACGCCACCGGGCCGATGCCACTATCGCATCAGCCCGCACGCCTGACGGATGGCGATCTGAACCGGCGAGGGCGGCAACGCCGGGTCAAACTCACCCTTCGGCAGCAGCGGTGGCTGTGCCATGAAACGCGGTCGTTCCCCTCGGTGAGGTTGCGCGGCATGAACCAGGAACGGGTGGCACAGATAGACTGTGCCCGCTGCGCCAGTTGCCAGCTCAACCTCGCAATTTTCCATTGAAGCGTAACCATTGGCCGAGAGCTGCCGGAGCGTCGCTCCGGCGTCGCCATACGGCAGCAACTCCCGCGCAATGGTGGAATGCGACCCTTTCCGTATCCTGGTCGGCGCATCGTCGCGGCCAACATCGGAGAACAGGAAGAGCATCAGCAATGCGCGCCCACGGCTCTTCACATTGACACGCCACTCCATGAAGTCAGGAGTGTCGTCGCCGAAACTCACGTCGACGTGCCAGCCATCGTCACCAGGGGATGTTGGCGAAGGAAAGCGGATCGGAAAGGTCCCGAGGCCTTGGGGCGCAAGCCAGCGGCGATCACCGACAAGTTGATCGTAGGCTTTGTGCAGAAGTGGCGTGTTGGCGGCTTCAATGAATGGCGGTGAAGCCTTGGACGCCACCCGAATAACCGGGTGAATCCATTTTTCGGGCTCGTCTGGCGAAAGGCCAATATCCGCCCACAGTTCGTCCCTGCATTGCTTTGCAAGCTGGGCGGGGACGGCGTTTTCAATTCTGACAAAGCCGTCGTTGATGAAGTTCTCGACCTGATGAGAGGTCAAGCCGATATACTCGGTTTTGGGCATACACATTCTCCATTCGGCTGTCGCGTCAGCGCAGCCGTCTTGATCTGATTGGCGCCAATGCGCCGGAACGACTTGGGGTCGCTCAGATCAGCGGGAAGAATGTGGACATGAACATCATGATGGGGACGTATACCGAGGCGGAGGGCGGAATTAAGACGGCCAGGACTCTGGATCAATGAGTCCCGTGGAGCAGGATTCGCACCTAGGCCGGGCCTGACGGCACGTCGGAAAACCGCGTCAGCCACGCCACCGGGCCGATGCTGGCGGCGACGATCAGCAGCGCCGCGAGCGCGCCGTCCTCAAAACTGCCGCGGCTGGCGAACTGGTAGATCGAGGTCGCCAGCGTATCGACGTTGAGCGGACGCAGCAGCAGCGTCGCCGGCAATTCCTTCAGACAGTCCACGAACACGATGATGACGGCGCCCAGCATCGCCGGCCGGAGCAGCGGCAGGTGGATCAGCCGCATCGTGGTGGCTTGCCTTGCGCCGGCGGCGCGCGCGCTGTCGTCGTAGTCGTGCGGGATTCGCTCGAAGCCTGCCTTGATCAGTCCGGTCGGCACCGCCAGAAAGCGGATCACATAGGCGATCACGACGGCTGCACCCGAGCCGACCAGGATCAGTCCCGGCAACGAACCTCCGAGCCATCCGCCGAGCGCGCTCAGGCCATTGTCGATCGCGAGCACCGGGGTCAGCAAGCCCAGCGCGAGAACCAGGCCGGGCAGGGCGTAGCCGGTTTGCGAGATGTTCATCGCAATGAGGCGCACCGGATCCGGGCGCCAGCGCCAGGCCAGGATGGTGGCAAAGCCGAGCCCGAGCGCGATCAGCGTCGCCAGCGTTGCGAACGCCACCGAATTGAAGGCATCGCGTCCCAGCGTCATGTCGAAATTGGTCAAGAGCCCGCGCTTGAAGCTCTGCTGCAGCAGAAACAGCACCGGTACGATGAAGCCGAGCAGCACGGGCGTGAGGCAGGCGGCAAACGTCCACCAGCCCCGGCTGCCCTGCAATCGCGTGCGCGGCGTCAGCCGCGGGCTCTCGGCGGAAAACCCGGTCGCGACATTGCGGCGGCCGTAACGTTCGATCGCGATCAGGCCGGCCACGATCGCCAGCATGAAGCAGGACAATTGCGCCGCGCCGGCGAGGCTGCCGCGGTTGAGCCAGGTCGTGAAGATCGACACGGTGAGCGTACGGACGCCGAGATATTCGCTGGCGCCGATGTCGTTCAACGTTTCCAGCGACACCAGCGCCACGCCGACCGCGAGCGCCGGCCGTGCCATCGGCAGCGAGACGCGGAGGAATATCTGCAGGCGGCTGGCGCCGAGCGTTCGCGCTGCCTCGGCGAATTCGGCGCTCTGGAACTGAAACATCGTCCGCGCCGAGAGATAGACGTAAGGGTAGAGCACGAGGCCGATGACGATGATCGCGCCCGGCATCGAACGCAGATTGGGCAGGGCGGCCACCGTGTCGCGCAGCGGAAACCAGATCGCCAGCGTGCGATGAACCAGGCCGAGCGGTTCGAACAGGTCGGCATAGACGTAGGCGGCGATGTAGGTCGGAATCGCCAGCGGCAGCGGCATCAGCCACAACAGCAGCGCGCGGCCGGGAAAATCATGCAGCGAGATCAGCCACGCGGTGCCGGCGCCGATCACAAGCGCCAGTGCGCCGACGCCGAACAGCAACAGCGCGGTATCGAGCATCGCCCGCGGCAACACATAGGCGATCAGATCCCGCCACAGATCGGGCGCGGGGTTCATCGCCAGCGCGATGACCGCGATCACGGGCGCGGCGACCATGATCGCGGTCATGACAGCGATTGCCGCCGAGATCCGTCCGGCGTGCGCGGAGGGGTTCACGGGAGGTCACATGTGAATGGGGGAAGTCGGTGTATTGGCTGGTGGAGGTGGGCTCCCTCCTCCACGCACCCGGGGTTTACCCCGGTTGCGTACTTTGAGTTTGCGCAAGTCGGGCAGGCCCGACTTGCGTCGGGGGAGAGCTGGAGAGGGGGGCAGCCGCGAGGTCGGTGTCCGTGGCTCACCCCTCTCCCTAACCCTCCCCCGCAAGGGGGGAGGGAACGCAATTGCGGTCGCCGCGCGATCACGATTTTATCGCTTCACGGAAGCTCAATTATCAAAGCCGACCTTGTCTACCAGCGTCGCGGCCGCCTTGCGGTTGGCGGCGACCTTGGCGATCGGCAGGGTATCGGCGTTGAGCTTGCCATAGCCCGCAATCGTCGGGTTGATCGCGACGCCGGCACGCACCGGATATTCGTAGTTCTGGTCGGCATACATCTGCTGCGCCTTTTCACCGGCGAGCCATTCGATCAGCTTGAGGCCATTGGCCTTGTTCGGCGCGTGCTTGGCCAGCAGCACGCCGGACAGATTGACGTGGGTGCCGCCGCCCGCAAACGTCGGCAGGATCACCTTGGTGGCTTCCGCCCACGGCTTCTTTTCCGGGTCGTTGTTCATCATCAGCGCCCAGTAATAGGTGTTGCCGATGCCGATGTCGCACTTGCCGGCGGCGACGTCGCGCGCGGCCTCGCGATCTCCGCCCGAGGGTTTCTGCGCCAGATTGGCTTTGACGCCGCGCAGCCATTCCTCGGCTTTGGCCTCGCCGTACTTCGCGGTGTAGGCCGCGAACAGTCCGTTGTTGTAGATGTGCTGGCCGGAGCGGATGCAGATCTTGCCCTTCCACTTGGGATCGGCGAGCTCTTCATAGGTGATGGCGTCCTGCTTGACACGATCCTTCGAGGCGTAGATTACGCGCGCGCGCATCGAGATGCCGGCCCAGTGCCCGTCGGGATCGCGATATTGCGCCGGCACGACCTTGTCGATCGCCTCCGACTTGATCGGCTGGGTCACGTCAGCCTTCACGGCCTCGTCCATGCGGCCGATATCGACCGTCAGCAGTACGTCGGCCGGGCTGTTGGCGCCCTCGGCCTTCATGCGCTGCTCGAGCCCTGAACTCGCCGAGACGACGTTGACCTTGACGCCGGTGTCCTTGGTAAAGGCATCGAACAGCGGCTGGATCAGCTTGGTTTCGCGATAGGTATAGACGTTGACTTCGCCGTTATCGGCGGAAGCCGGGGTGATGGCGGACGAGGCCAGACCAAACAACGCCGCTGATGCGGCGAAGACGCGAAATTTAATCATGATGGCTGCTCCGGCAGGCAGGAGGATGATGCCGGTTTTCACTAGCCCAGCGGATAGCGCGCACGAAGCGCCGCGATGTCGCGACCGCATTCTTTTAGAGCGATTCCAGATTTGAGTTTAGAAGCATTCCAAAATATCTGTTCGACCTTGGCACGCTCCGTGCCTAATCTCGGCCTTAGCGGAGGTGAGCCGATGCGCGACATTCTCGAATATTGCATTGGCGGTACGAGGCGGAGCGTCGCCGCCGGCACCGAAGTTCTTCACGAGGGCGCCCGCACCGGGCATCTATATGTGCTGATCGAGGGACGGCTCGAGGTTATCAAGGGCGACACCATCGTTGCCACCATTGCCGAGCCAGGTGCGGTACTCGGTGAAATGTCGGTGCTGCTCGACACGCCGCATACCGCCACCGTGCGTGCGGCGCAGGATTCGGCGATCTACGAGATCGACGATGCCGCGTCCTTCCTGCGGCAGCAGCCGGCAGTGTCGCTGATGATCGCGAGGATGCTGGCGCAGCGGCTCAACGTCGCCAACACTTATCTCGCCGATCTCAAGCGGCAATATGCCGGCCACGGCAACCACCTCGCGATGGTCGGAGACCTCCTGCAGAGCATGATCAACCTTCCGCCGACACAGGTTTCACCAGGCTCGGATCGGCAATCTGATCCAAGGATATGAGCCAGGGCGGCGCGGTTTGAATCGTTGCCGCCGGCCGCTGCAACGGCGCCTTGAGGTCGATCGATTGCGCGTGGTCCGCCGAAAGCCAGAACGCGGTCGCCTCGTCGAGGTCGAGCACGATGTAGGTGGGCGGCCGGCCAGGCTGCAATCCGGTATTGAATACCCAGGTATCGCCGAGCCGGTCGAACCATGAGCCCTCGGAAATGAATGGCGACTGGTGGACATGGCCCGAGATCACCATCGACGGCTGGTGGCGCGCGATCCACTGCACGAGATCGACATCGCCGAAATACCGCTTGCCGCCCCAGCTGGTTGGCGAATTCGCAGGCGGCGCGTGATGCACCCAGATCCAGTGCGGCAGCCGCTCCACTGAGGCCTCCTGCAACTGCGTTTCGAGGCGCTGCTTGACCAAAGGACCGTCCCACCACGGACAGACCGTGAAGAGCGTGTCGCCGATGGTCAGGCTGTCGCCGTCGCAGGCGATGCCGAGTTCGCGGACCTCGCCGATCCACCGCGAGATTTTTTCGCCCTCGGCGCTATGGTTGTCGAGGTCATGATTGCCCGAGCAAAGGATCACGCGGGTGATGCGTGAAAGCACCGAGAGGTACTTCTTCACGACGACGATCTGGGCACGGAAATCGACCATCGAGCCGATATCGAGCGCGTCGCCGGCAAAGATCACGAGATCGAACTGGGGTGCAGCGCTGAGCAGCCAGTCGAACTGCGGCAATGAATAATGCAGGTCCGCGACAACGAGACAGCGCATAGTCGGCCAATCCAGTTGCCTGACAAATAGGCGATCCAGGTTCGGATGCATTCAGGCAGCTGGATTCGAGCAAAAATTGTGCCGTGCCGCAGCGATCCGGGAGCGGCAGATACCCGCAGTTCGCCTTCTCAGCGCGTGATGTTGAAATTCACCGCGGCCGTGTTGCCGCCGCTGACGACAACGGCCACGCGTTCGCCGTCGGCCGGCCGATAGGCGCCGGACAGAATCGCCGAAAAGGCGGCGGCGCCGCCCGGCTCCGCCACGATGCGCAAGGCGCGCCACAGCGTCTGCTGCGCCTCGGCAATCGCGTCGTCGGTCACCAGCACGGTGCGCGGCGCGTATTTCTGCGCGATCGGAAACACAATTTCGCCGACGCGGCGCGGCGCCAGCGAATCCGCCGCCAGCCCACCGGCCTCCGCATCGACGGGATGTCCGGCCTCCAAAGCCCTGGTCAGCGTCGGCGACGCAAACGGCTCGACACCGATCACCTTGATGCGGCCGGCGTACCAGGCCGCTATCCCTGCAACCAGCCCGCCGCCGCCAACCGCAACGAGGAGCGTGTCGATGTTGGGAAGTTGTTCGTCGAGCTCCAGGCCGATCGTTCCCTGACCCATGATGGTTTCGTTCTGGTCGAAGGCGTGAACCGGCAGCGCGCCGGTTTGCTGCACCCATGCTTCGCTTCCGGCGAGCGCATCCGCATAGCCATCGCCCTCGATGGTGAGATCGGCTCCGTACTCGCGGATGCGCGCGATCTTGGCCGGAGAAGACACGCTGGGAACGAAAATCTTGGCCGGTATGCCGAGCCGCATCGCAGCATAGGCGACGGCAGCGCCATGGTTGCCGCCCGACGCTGCGACGACGCCCGCTTTGGGGATCGCTCGGGTCAATAGATTGGTGAAGGCGCCGCGGGCCTTGAACGCTCCCGAGTGCTGCAGCAATTCGAGCTTGAGGCAGATTGTGGCGGCCGACAGCCCGAACTCGCGGCCATCGGTCTCGATCACGGGCGTGCGCCTGATATAGGGCCGGATGATCTTCTCGCACGCTGCGATGGCTTGCGGCGTTACGGCTTCACCAGGTCCATCCATGGCAGTCTCCCGCAGCTTGCAAGCCACAAGTGTCACGAAGCCCGCATCGCGAAACTAAAAACCGGGTCGCGCAAAATCTGACGGCCGCGCTCAGGCCTTCGCGGTCGTGTGCGCGAACACCACCTCGATCAGCGTGCCCGAGCGCGCGCCGGTCTTGATCTGGAATCGGGCGCGGTTGGCTTCGACCAGCGCTTTGGTCAGCGACAGGCTGACGCCGGCGCCCTCGGAGGCCTGATCGGATGGTGCCGGGGTGCGGAACGGCTCCAGGGCGGCGGCGACTTCATTGTCGTTGAGGCCGTGGCCGGTATCGCGGACCCGCAGCATTACCTCGCCGAAATCGGACAACGCCGTGGAGACGATGACCTGGCCGCCGGCATTGGCGAGATGAATCGAATTGCCGATCAGGTTGAGCGTGATCTGGCGCAACGCGCGCGCATCGGCGACCACCGGCGGCAGCGTGTGCGCCAGCGAGGTGCGGATGATGATGCGTTCGCGGTTGGCCTGCGGCTGCATCACGGCGACGCAACTCTCGACCAGTTCGTTGAGATTCTGGTTGGTGAACGACAGATCGAGCTTGCCGGTCTCGATCCTCGAGAGATCGAGCAGGTCGTTGATGATCGAGATCACCCGCTCGCCGGAAGCGCGGATGTCCTTCATGTATTCGACATAGCGCTCATTGCCGAGCGCACCGAAACGTTCGCCGATCATCACTTCGGAGAAGCCGATGATGGCGTTGAGCGGCGTGCGCACCTCATGGCTGATGCGGGCCAGCACGTCCGCCTTGGCGCTGGCGGCGCGCTCGGCGAGGCGCCGCGCTTCCCGCAACTCGTTCTCGCTCTGCTTGGCCTGCGACAGGTCGCGGAACACCGCGAAGAAATTCGGACCATCGGCCTTTGTCCGTCCCATGGTCATCGACAGCGGAATGAAGCCGCCCTTGCTCTCGCGCCCGAGCGTCTCGCGGCCGTGCTCGAGCAGGCTGGCGACACCTTCGGATTTGATGCTGGCGAGATAGTCGAACACCTCGTGCTGGCTTTCCGGCGCGAACAGATCCGCCAGATTGCGCCGCGCCAGGTCCTGGCCGTCATAGCCGAACAGCGCTTCGGCGCTGCGATTGACTGAGCTGATGTTGCCCTCGGCGTCGAACATCACGATGCCTTCGGCTGTGGTGTCGAGGATGGCGCCAAGCTCTTCGGCATCGGCGTGGCCCGCGGGCAACGGTTCGGCGGCCGGCGGTTCGGCAACCGGCACAGCTTCCGCGATCGCGGCGGCGACGGCCGCCGCTTCGCCGCGCGCACCCGAGAAGATCAAAGCGAGCGCGGAATCGCCGTCCCATGAAATCGTGTAGAGGCGCGCGTCGGTCGCCGCCGGTGGGGTCGATGCGGGCCCTTCCGGGTCTTCTTCCGAGCTTTGTTCCGCAGGTTGCGGCTGGCTCGCGGAGATCATCACCGGCGTGCCGGTGTCCGATGTCGAGGGCGCGTTGGAGACGCCGGGCTCGACATAGAGCGCGTCGAGGCCGCCGGCATCTTCCAGCGCATGCAGGGTCGGATAGCCCATCTGCGTGAGGAAGGCGGGATTGGCGTAGAGCAGCCGGTCGAGCCGGTAGATCAGAATGCCGACCGGCAGCAAGTCGAGCAGCGCCTTGTCGCGCCTGCTTTCGCCGCGCGCCGGCGGCTCGGATGGTGCCAGCCATTCCGGCTGCACCGGGGCATCGCTCGCGGCTTCCTGTGAAGCTGCCGCATACGCGTCTGTCGATGCGGTGTTCTCGACCACGGTTTCATCGAGGCCGGTGACGGCCTGCGTCGTCTCATTGCCGTTCTCGTTCTCGAGCCGCGCCGACAATTGCCGCGCGAGTTCGTTGAAGGCGCTGTTTTCGACCGGCGTCAGCGATGGCGGCTTGGCGTCGCCGGGCGGGCGGAACGGCAGAACGTTCTTCGGCGTTTCCGCCTGCATTTCTGCCAGAGTATCCTTTGGGGGTTCCACGGCGGCATCCAGATCGGTTGGGTGTGAAATCTCGGAAGCAATCGGCTCGGGCAATTCCGTAACGGGAGGCGACGCAACGCTGGTCTCGATGACAAATTCCGCGGGCGGGTCATCTGCCGCGGTCGGCTGCGCGGTCACGTTCTCGCTGAAATTTTCGCTTAAATTTTCTTGCGGCAACGCTTCTTGAGGCGCGTCCTCCGCGGACGGATCCTGCGCGGGCAACTCTGGGCCGACCGAATCCGACGCTGGGCCTGCCTGGACGATATCAGCCGAGCGCGGTTCCGGCGCGACCGGTGCGGGTGCTCCACCGAAGAATTCGTAGCGGCGCAAGGCGGCCAGCCGTGCCAGGCCGTCGAGATCGCGGCAAACGCCGAAGCCGCGAAAGCCGGCAAAATGCCGTGCGCGATCGAAGATCGGCAGGCCCGACAATTCGACCGGCAGCCGCGCGCCGCCATCGACCGGCCAGTTCAGCGTGATGCCGCTCCAGGTCTGGCGCGTGGCAAACGCCTTCATCACGCGGCCTTCGGGATCGAGCCCGAAGGCTTCCGCGATCTCGCTCCACAACCGGCCGAAGCCGGCGGTGGTGTGGGGGCCGATCAGCCGGGTGAATTCATCGGCGCCGAGCGTGAAGCGGCCGTCCTGATCCATTTGCCACATGAAGCGCAACGGAAGCCGCCGCGCATGCGGTGACGGCTCTTCGAACGAGGACGGCGCCTTGACGGGTGCGGCGGCGGTCGGCGCTATCAGGTTTTCGGCTGATGGTTCAGGCGAGGCGTCGGCGGCGAATGAGGGCGTGGCTTCGTCGGCGATCGCTTCGACGTCAGGCGATGGTTCAGGTGGCAACGCGGCGGATGGTTCGCTGCTGGACGGGGCCGCCGCGGCGACCGGCTCGGTTTCGGGTTCTTCTTCCGGCGCCTCTGCGAACGCGTCGAACAGCGCCAAGGCGGCCGGCGCTTCGCCCATGGGGGCGGGCTGCGGCGGTTCGGGCGCGGGATCGTTCACGACAACGCCCGCCACCGGCGGCTCGAGTGGTTCAGGCAATCCTTCTTGCGGCTGCTCTTCTTGTGGCTGCGCCGCCGCGACGGGCTCCGGCGCTGCGGCGTGCACGGCGTCCGGCACGATCAGCGCGACGAGGCTGGTGTCGGCGCCAGCGCCAACCCGTTGCAGCACCATGCGGCCGATGTCGATCGCGGTTGCGACGGCGCCCTGTTTCAGCGCGTCCTGGCGCGCATCGTCGAGGCCGGCCTCGACCAGATTGTGAAAGCCGAGCAGGGGACGCGCCGTATCGCTGGTGCCGATCAGGATGCCGTCACGGGTAAACGCCGCGACTGGCATCGCGAGACCCTCGACCAGCCGCTGCAGCCGTTCCTTCAGCGGCATGGCGCGGCCTGAGATGTTGCCGGCAGCAACCAAAATACCGTGGCTGCCATCGGGCAGATTGAGCCGCGAACAGCCGCAGGTCGCGAGCATGCCGGGCGCCGCGCCAAAACCTTGCAGCCGCTCCAGCCGGACCGCGCCGCTCGCAAGCAGGCGGCCGGCGAGCCGCGCGATCTGCCGCCGATGCGGATCGGCCGGTCCGAAAATTTTCCCCGCCAGCGCCGTGCTGTTGGCCGTGCCGAACAAGCGTGCGCCGACCGGATTGGCCCACAGAACCCGCGTGCCGTCGCTCGACCACAGCCATGCGGCCAGGGCGCTCGTCGCGTGCACCGCCAGCCGTGGATCGCCGAGCGCTAGCATCTGGAGTTCGGCATTATTCATCAGCGCGACATGACCGTGGACGTGAGCCTTCTGCTCGAAGATGATTTTTGCGAATCGGCGGCCAAACGCTGACTGCCCTGCAGGATCGCAAGTGGATCGCCAGTATCGCAAGCGCGGCGCGGCAGGTCCACGGCCGGGCGGACCCAAGCGGTATTCTAAGCCGCGATAACCTTAATCCAGCTGAACCGAACCGGCCTCTGCGGCGTTGAGCTTGTTGCAAAAGACCGCCGGAGGTTCACGATGTGAACCCGAGGCCCTCCGCCCAAGGTGCACGATGCGGAACCGCCGACACGGCATCATACCGGTGAGGTCCTTTAGCGATACCTGGACGCCTGCCAAGCAGCCCCCAACACCACAGGAGTGGGACCATGAGCGACGATGGCCGTTTCGAGATTCCAAAGGAAATGCGATCGATGGCGGAGGCGAGCTTCGAGCAGGCCCGCCAGACCTTCGAGAAATTCCTCTCTTCCGCGCATCAGGCCGCGGGCTCGTTCGAGGACCATGGCGCCGCCGCGCGCACCAACGTCAAGGAAATCGGCAGCAAGGCGGTCGCCTTCGCCGAAAAGAACGTTCAGACCTCGCTGGACTACGCGCAAGCGCTGCTCAAGGCCAAGGATCTGACCGAGGTGATGCGGCTGCACAGCGAGTATGTGCAGGGCCAGATGCGTGCGCTGGCGGAGCAAGCCAGCGAGATGGGTCAGATCGTCAGCCGCGCCGCGATGGATGCGGCGAAGCCCAAGAGCCCAGGAGAGGTCTGAGGACACATGCTTCAAAAGTCCCGCCTATTCTACTTTAGGATTTAGAGGCTAGAAATACACTCAAAACAGGCAATGTATGCCGCAGTGCACATTGTTTTGCTTTGCGTTGCACAAAATTGACATGATAAGGTGTTTATTGGGCATGCCCGACGATGGGCACTCCCCAAGACCGGAGTTCGATCCGGAAATATGTACCGGTATTCCGAGAAGATCGTGCTCAGACAAGCAGAGACCGTGTGATCCAGTACGGCGCTACCGGCGTTTTCACCGGTGGCGTTCGCAAGGGGTCACCACAATTCACCCCGTTGCGAAGGAAGCATGCGAATGACCAGTTCGACCGATCCGTTCTCCGCCTCCATCATTCCATTCGAAGTCCCCGAGCAGGTGCGTGCGTTCGCTGAAAAGGGCGTTTCGCAGGCGCGCGACAACTACGCCAAGTTCAAGGATGTGGCCGAGAGCCATAACGGCACCATGGAAGCCGTGTTCACCTCGGCCAACAAGGGTGCCAGCGCCTACTCGGCCAAGCTGTTCGAGTTCTTCAAGGCCAACACCACGTCCTCGCTCGACTTCGCGCAGGATCTGCTCAGCGTGAAGACGCCGGCAGCTGCCATGGAGCTGTGGACCTCGCACGCCAAGAAGCAGTTCGAGACGTTTTCGGCCCAGGCCAAGGAACTCGCTGAACTCGGCCAGAAAGTTGCGACCGAAACGGTCGAACCGATCAAGGCGTCGGCCGCGAAGTACCAGCAGCCGGCCGCCTGAGCCCGCATTAAGGTTTGAAGAAGCCCGGGCAGGTCAGCCCGGGCTTTTTGTTGCCCTCTTCTGTCCTTGGGCCGGTCCTTCGCAGGGGTGGGCCATCGATGCCCCGAAGCAAATGAACTTTGTCCGCCCCCGAAACGACTGATAATCGGGTGGCTGGTGGCCTTGCCAAAGCGTGGCGTTGCACCTAGTTTCCCGCCCATTCGCGACCCCCTTTTTCGTGGGGGCTCGTGCAGGATGCAGTTGTAGCTCAGTCTGGTTAGAGCGCCTGTCTGTGGAACAGGAGGTCGGTGGTTCGAGCCCACCCAACTGTACCAACCCCATCGCGGATATTCCCGGAGACCGTCGGATTCGTTGCGCTGGCCGCATCGCCTGTCCGGCCAATGATGCCTGACCGGATCAGACCGGCACACCCTTCACCTGATGGCCGATCCAGCCGAACAGCCGCGATGCGGTCGCGGCGGCCAACACCGTCGCCAGCAACTCGAGCGGGCTGTTGAGCGCAATTCTGGCTGCGCTCCACCAGCTGGGCAGATCGTCGAAGTCGCTGATCAAGCCGACCGCCAGGAACCCGGCCAATACCGGCAGCAGCACAATAAAAAAACTTTTCAGGATCAACCAGCTTCGAGCCTTCGTATCCGCCAGCACATTGCGCAGCGAGGCACCGGGCGCGTCAACCGCGATCGCCGGAAAAAGGATAGCCAGCCGCACCAGGACGACGACGACGACGATCGCGGTTGCGATGGTCGCGATTGAATCTGCGTCCTCGGACGGCGTGATCAGGCCTGGCAGGTAGGGTGGAAGGGTGATGAGCGCCCACAGCACGACGGTCCAACCGAGCAAACGCCGGAAGCGTGGCGCGAATATCCCGAAATCGTAGCCGGAAGTGGTTTCGCGGAGGATCAGCAGGCGGTAGATCGCGATCTCAAGCGGAAGAATCAGGATGGTCTTGATCGCATCGAGGCCTTCCCGGAGCACCGGGTTGTCAGCGATAACAGGCGCAACGAATCCCAGAATCCCCACGGCAAGATAGATCAGCAGGCCGACCAGGGAGAGGAAGCGCAGCCGAACAAACACGTCGAGCATGCCATTCCACACCGAGCGGAAGGTGGCCCCGAAAGATAGGTCAGGTTGGTCGGCCAACGATTTATCCTTCGGCTCCGCGAACTGATCGCGGCAAGCTATGCGGTTAGCAGGCCCTTCTGAAAAGGTCATTGCGTTGCCCAGCTTGCCAATTCCCCAATTCACTGCCCATTCTGCCGCCCGTCCGGCCGGTGAAATCAGCGCTGGTCGCCGCACTTGTGCTGTGGCCTGTTGTCCACCCCTGCTTGCCAATCCCGGGCGGTTCACCCACAATTCGTGGAATCATTGCCTCGGGGGGCTTCATGGCGACTTTTCGGATCAGCAATTTCGGGTTTGGTTTGGTGTTGACGACGGCGCTCGCATTTTCATCGCTGCCGGCTTCGGGTCAGAGCTACACCCCTGAACAGGAACAGGCCTGCACCAGCGACGCTTTCCGGCTTTGCAGCTCCGAAATCCCCAATGTCGAGCGCGTCACGGCCTGCATGGTCGCCAAGAAGTCTCAGCTTTCGCCGCCCTGCCGGGCGCAATTCAGATCCGGTCCCGAACCGAGCCGGGCCGCTTCAGCGCCCGCCGGCAGGCCGATGGCGATCAAGCCGGCGGCCCCGCGCAAATCCGCGGCCAAGGCGCGTAAGCCCAAGAAACCGGCAAAACCAGCCTCGACCTGAGCGCGGCATGCCATTTCAAGCCCCCTTCGCGCGACAGACTGACGCCTTGTGACTCCAGCCGCGAGTCAACATCTGTCAGCAGGAGGAGAGATTAATTGAGCAAAGAATCGCAAATGGAGCTCGACCGGCATTTTGCCTGGTTCGAAGCCAAGCTGCCGGCCGGCCCGGCCAGATTCGTCGCCTGGCTGCGCAAGCCGTCGTCGCGCTACGTCAGGATTCCGATGGCTATTCTGCTGATCCTCGGCGGCATTTTTAGCATCTTGCCGGTGCTTGGACTCTGGATGCTGCCGCTCGGACTCCTTTTGTTCGCGCAGGACGTCCCGTTTCTGCAGACGCCGATGGCGAAGCTGCTCGGATGGATCGAGCGCAAGTGGATCGAACGACAGCGCACAAAAAGCATGCGCTGAATCGATCAAGTCACTCTGGCGATTCCATTTTTGCGATTTCATCACGGATTGCGGCGTCGCACGCAGTGTGACTCAAAAAGCAACTTTATTGGCTAATCAGTGGCTTCTTTGCAATAAGCAGCAAATTTTTCTTTCACGAATCAGTGCGCTGATTCATTTTCGGCTTCTGGGGTCAATCTGGAGGCCAAGGTATGAACGTCATAGTTTTTGCTTCGCGTAAGGGGGGCTCGGGAAAAAGTACCCTGGCTGCCCACATTGCTGCGCATGTCCATAAGTCGACGAAGCCCTGTTTGATGGTTGATGCTGATCCGCAGGGATCGCTTACTCTCTGGCACAAATTGCGTGGAACGAACGAGCCGCCGATCAAGGCCGCGGTAAATTCGGTCAGCGGAATTATCGCCGCCGCCAAGCGCGACGGCATCGAATGGGTGTTCATCGACACGCCGCCGAATTTGTCGGCCGTCGTCGACGACGCCATCAAGAACGCCACGATGGTGATCATTCCGGCGCGGCCCGGCGTGTTTGACGTCAATGCCGTGCAGGAAACCATTCAGACCTGCCGTGCGGCGCGCAAGCCCTACGCGGTCGTCATCAACGGTGCCCCCGCGAGCCGGGACAGCGTTGAAAGCCGCATCGTCACCATCGCGCGTGAAGCACTGATCAAATTCCGTGCGCCGGTGTGGAGCGGTCAGATCACCAACCGTGCCGATCTGTTGCTGGCGCTTGGTAACGGCGAAGGCGCCCGCGAATATTATGCGGAAGGCCGGGCCGCTGCGGAAATCAGCCGGCTGTGGGCTGCGATCGAACGTTCGATCAAGGCCATCCGCGGCAACGCGTCGGCTTCCGGCGCCATGCACAAGCAAGCGGCGTAACAACGCCGCTTACGGACTTAAAAAGACGCGCGGGACTCCGCGCGTTTTTCTATTGTATGTCGTCATTCCGGGGCGATGCGCAGCATCGAACTACGATGTGCAATTGCACATCTGAGGTTCGCATCTTCGATGCGCCCCGGAATGACAGACGGAGCAAGTCTGCTCACGCCACCATCAGCATGTAGAACACGACGACCGGCGACATGGTCAGGATCACCGACCAGATGCCGACCGCCCAAAGAACGTCCTCGGTCGTAAAGCCCTGTTGATCAGGGAGAGTATTGTTTTCGATTTCCACGACGCGCCCCCGCGTTTTTTTCCGTTGTGACGAGCTTGATACGCGACCGCTTTTAAAATCCCGGTCGCAATTTCGCTCGCATTTGACCGCAGGTGCTACCGCCGATTAACCACGGCAGGCGCCGCGTTTTCCTTCAAGCCATCAGCAGGCGCCAGGTCACGACCGGCGCGAAACCGATCAGCGTCGCCCACAAGGCAAAGGACGAAACCAGCAGAACGTCCTGCATTCGCTGGACGCGTTCGCAGGTCGGAAATTTCCAATTGTCACTGGTGTGCTCGATCATGTGATGTCCCCCGTTTTCTCAATGAGGACATCAATACGCCCGAGATTTTAAAGTTGACGGCAAGGCTTTGGACGATTTTGAAGCGCCGCCCTCACCAACCGTTAACCAGCGTTCCGGAAGGCCGCCGCGTTTGCAAAGGTGACGCGGCGATCGGCTGAGGCGACCGCGGGCGAATGCGGTTAACATTGCGCCAACGCGGTCAGGCAATTTTTCTGGCCGGCGTCCACGCCATTGGAAGATATTCCGGTCACCTTATGCGTCTCCGCATCATCCGAGCCGGTGTGGAGCGACAGAAAAGCCGTCGCCGCGGTCTTCCGCGTGCGGCGGCTTTTTTGTGCGCAACGCTCCCGCAAGCGGGAGGGTCCCGGCTGCGACGCCCCTCTACGCCCGCCGCAACAGGGCCGGCGCGCGCCGTTCCCGCTCCGCGTCGAGCCGCGCCGCGAGCTCCGCGCTGACTTCCACCATCGGCAGCCGGACCTCGGCACTGTCGATCAGCCCGCTCTGCGCCAGCCAGTATTTTGCAGGCGCCGGGCTGGGTTCGGCGAACAACAGCCGCGTCAGTTCGGAAAGATTGTCCCAGCACGCCTGTGCGCCCTGGTGGTCGCCCTGCTGCATCAGCGTCCGCACCGAGGCGAATGCTTCGGTCTCCAGATGCGCCGACAACAGGATGGCGCCGTCGGCGCCGTCGACCAGCGCCTCGTGATAGTGCGCGTCCTCGCCGGTCAGCACGCGAAAGCCTTTCGGCCGCCGCGCGAGGAACTCGATCGACTGGGCGCGGTCGGCAGAGCAATCCTTGATGCCGACGATGTTGCGATGTCCGGCGAGCTGCAGCAGGGTCTCGTTGGTGAGATTGACCGCGGTCCGGTAGGGGATGTTGTAGAGCACGATCGGCCATGAGGCGTGATCGGCGAGAACAGTGAAATGTCGCAGCAGGCCGCGCTGCGACGGCCGCGTGTAATAGGGGCTGGCGATCAAATAGAAGTCGATCGGCCAGGCGGCGGTCTCGTCGAGCGTATCCAGCATCTTGCGCGTGCTGGCGCCGGACAGGCCGAGACAGATCGGGATATAGCGTCCGCTGCCCGAGATCTCGCTCCGGGCCACCGACACCAGCTGCTCGAGCTCGCCCTGGTCGAGCGTCATGCCCTCGCCCGAGGTGGCAGCGAGGATCAAGCCGTCGACCGGGCTATTGGCGTAGTGCCTGATCATGCGGCGCAGCGACGGCTCATCGAGTTCGCCGTTGCGAAACGGCGTAACGAGGGGCAGCCACAGGCCCTGCAATCGGTTTTGCGGATCGGTAGACATGGTTCCATCTCCTTGAAGGCTTTTGCCGGAGACGGGACACATAAAAAAAACCCGTCCAGACGGCGGGGTTTCGGGATCGGCTTGGCGGTTGATCTATCGCGCGCGTCGATCTCGGGTCCCCGGGTGGGGACCTTTTTTCGACGACAGAGCGGCGCACGAATTCGTGATCATGTCTCGATGATGATGGCGCAACGGCGCGCTGTCAATCCGCACACGCTCGATGACGTTTGTTTTACGGGAGAAGAAAAGATCTGGAGACGAGGAAGGTTCAGCTCAAATCATCTGCAGAGGAAGCGATCCGGAGAAGAAAAAAAGCCGGGCCCAAAAGAGCCCGGCTTAAGGTATTGGCCACGTGAGGCCGACACAATCACCTTCCAAGAGGGATTACTGAGCGCCCGCGCCACTGGAGGAGGGGGACATATGCGCGACACGATCGCTCAGCGTGTAAGCACTATGATCCCCATATGCGGCTTGCGTAAACCGGTTAAGCCGCATGTCTGACATGCGGAGACCGGGGGCTTTATAAGAGCCGCTAATCCGGAAGGCGGGAAACGTCAGCTGCTGCGAAAGCGTTTCGAGCGAAGCCGGTGCCGCACGTGATGCGGGATCGATACCGGCTCGCGTCAAGAAAATGCGTCAAAACAAGAATCTGGAGCTCCGGTTCTGATTCAATCAGAACCGAAATTCCAGTCACAATCGAAATGCTAGGAGGGCCAGCGCTGCGCCTTGCTCACCACGAAATCGCGGAACACCTGCACCCGCGCCACCGTCTTCAACTCTTCGGGATAGACGAAATAGGTGTCGATCTGGATCGAGTCGGTCTCGCCGAACAGCTGCACCAGACGGTTGTTCTCCTCGACGAGGTAGTCGGGCAGGGCGGCGATGCCGAGCCCCTGCTGACAGGCCCTGACAAGACCAAGGATGTTGTTGACCTTGAAATAAGCCTCGCGCGGACCCGAGCCGTTGCGGCCGGCGTCGATCAGCCAGCTGCGGTTCTGCAGATGCGGCGGCACCTGGGAATCGCCGAGCATGATGATGCGATGCGAGTCGAGGTCGTCGAGCGTGCGCGGCGTGCCGAAGCGCTTGATGTATTCCGGTGAGCAATAGGCGTGGAATCCGATCGAGAACAGCTTGCGCTGGATCAGGTCCGGCTGGGTCGGCTTGCGGGTCCGGATCGCGACGTCGGCCTCGCGCATCGACAGATCGAGATCCTCGTCGGTCACGATCAGCGAGATGCGGATATCCGGATAGAGGCTGGTGAACTCGTCCAGCCGCGGAATCAGCCAGTTGATGCCGAGCGCCGGCGGCGTGGTGATCTTGAGGTCGCCTGACGGCCGCTCGCGGCTGTCGGTGAGCTTGGCGCGCGCCGCCTGCAGCTGCATGAACACGTCATGCGCGGTGCGGAACAAGAGGTCGCCCTGTTCGGTGAGGATCAGCCCGCGCGCATGGCGATGGAACAGCGATACCGCAAGCTCCTGCTCCAGCGCCGAGACTTGCCGCGATACCGCCGATTGCGAAAGCCCGAGTTGCTCGCCGGCATGGGTGAAGCTGCCCGCTTCCGCCGCCGCGTGAAACACCTTCAGCTTGTCCCAATCCATGTCCGTGAATCCGTCCCGTGTTCGACGCGTAATCATTCTGCCGCCGCCCGATCACTCGCACGCACAGCGAGAAAGCGCTCGGCCTCGAGGGCCGCCATACAGCCAAGGCCCGCGGCCGTGACCGCCTGCCGCCAGGTTTCGTCCGCGACGTCGCCGGCGGCGAACAGGCCGGGCACCGACGTCGCCGTCGAGTTCGGCGCCACCTCGACATAGCCGGACGGTTTCAGTTTGACCTGGCCGGCGACGAGTTCGGTTGCCGGCGCGTGGCCGATGGCGATGAAGACGCCGTCAGCGGGCACCTCCGTCAGCGCGCCGCTCTTGACGTTCTTCAGGCGCACATGGGTGACCTTGCCCGGATTGTCGGTGCCGCAGATTTCGTCGATTGCACTGTCCCAGACCACCTTGATCTTCGGGT
This sequence comes from Bradyrhizobium sp. AUGA SZCCT0222, assembly GCF_018130205.1. Classification (NCBI taxonomy): domain Bacteria; kingdom Pseudomonadati; phylum Pseudomonadota; class Alphaproteobacteria; order Hyphomicrobiales; family Nitrobacteraceae; genus Bradyrhizobium; species Bradyrhizobium sp. AUGA SZCCT0222. The sequence continues at coordinate 53,319 of NZ_JAFCLX010000034.1, read as the reverse complement.
TCTTGAACAGGCGATCCTGCAGGATACGCTCGGCGCGGAAATGATCGCGGCGGTGCACGATGGTGACTTGCGAGGCGAAGTTGGTGAGGAACAGCGCTTCCTCGACCGCGGTGTTGCCGCCGCCGACCACCATGACTTCTTTGCCGCGATAGAAGAAGCCGTCGCAGGTCGCGCAGGCCGAAACGCCAAAGCCCTTGAACTTCTCTTCCGACGGCATGCCGAGCCAGCGCGCCTGCGCGCCGGTGGCGAGGATCACGGTTTCGGCGAGATAAACGTCGCCACTGTCGCAGGTCAGGCGGAACGGCCGCTGCGTGGTGTCGAGTTTGGTGACGAGATCGGTGACGAGCTTGGTGCCGACATGGGCCGCCTGTTTTTCCATCTGCTCCATCAGCCACGGACCCTGGATGACATCCGCAAAGCCCGGATAGTTTTCCACGTCGGTTGTGATGGTGAGCTGGCCGCCGGGCTGGATGCCCTGGATCAGCACCGGCTCAAGCATCGCCCGCGCGGCGTAGATCGCTGCGGTGTACCCGGCAGGGCCGGAACCGATAATGACGACCTTGGCATGGATAGGCGCGGGCATCGGCAGATTCCCTCTCTTTGGAGGATTTTGATGAGGACTTGTGCGGGAAGCGCCGGGAAATGCGTCGCGCGGCGCTAAAAGTGTCAAATCCAAGTCTATGATATCTGGGTAGCCATGCAAGATTTGCAATTCAAATAAGCGAATTTTCCCCGGAACTGCGGTATTTTCTCCCGATTCACGCAAAATGGCGCAGTGCACGCGCAATAAAATTGCGCAATCGATGGCAGCTGCGCTAAGAGTGTTGCCGGTAAACACCTTCCTAAGCCCAGCCAGCCCCAAAGAACCTAGGGAACCCAAAGGAACCGGACCGCGTGTCGAAGAATCTCGACGAGATCGACCTTAGAATTCTTTCCGAAATCCAGGCCGATGGCCGAATCACCAACGTCGAACTGGCCAAACGGGTCGGCATCTCGCCACCGCCTTGCCTGCGCCGGGTCAGGACGCTGGAGGAAGAGGGCTACATCCAGGGCTACCGCGGCATGCTGGATCCGCGCCGGCTCGGCTTCGACGTCACCGTGTTTGCCTCCGTGCACCTGTCGAGCCAGGCCGAAGCGGACTTGCGCGCATTCGAGGAATTTGTCCGCGCCGAGCCCCTGGTGCGCGAATGCTGGATGCTGTCGGGGGAGGTGGATTTCATCCTGAAATGCGTGGCGCCCGACATGGCGACGTTTCAGGATTTCGTCACCCATCTGACGTCGGCGCCCCATGTGCGCAATGTCAGGACGTCGCTGGTGCTGCACAATTCGAAATACGAGGCGGCGGTGCCGCTCGATTTGAAGGTGACGGGATAACGCGACGCGTTATCCCGTCATCCCCCGATGCGCGATTGCGCATCTGAGGGCGCGAAGCGAACCCGGGATCTCGAGATTCCGGGTTCGCGTCTTCGACGCGCCCCGGAATGACAGTGTTAGTAAATGTAGCGTCGCTCCCTACCGCTTCTTTCCCATCATCGCATCCACGCTGAACGGTCCGCCGCCGGCAAAGAACAGATAGAGGCAGGCGAAGCAGAACAGGATCGAGGCGTTGCCGCCATTGATCAGCGGGATGAAGCCCTTGGGATAGTGTCCCATGAAATAGGCGAACGCCATTTCACCTGACAGTATGAAGGCCACGGGCCGGGTCAGAAGACCGATCATCAGAAGGCCGCCGAGGACCAGTTCGAGCGAACCGGCCGCGCCGTACAGCGACATCAGCTCGACCTTGGCGAACATGGGCACCGGCGGATATTTGAACAGCTTGGCGACGCCATACTGAAACAGCAGCAATCCGATGATGAAACGGAAGACGCTGAGAACCATCGGCTCGCCGCTTGCGAGCATCTTGTTGAACTTGTCCATTGTCCGCTCCCTCAAGCCCGCTTGGTTGCTGCGTCGACGCTCCACGGACCTGCGCCCGCGGTCGACAGATAGAGGCAGGTGAAGCAGTACAGGGCCGCCAGCGTGCCGCCGTTGATCAAGGGATGAAAGCCCTTCGGGAAGTGGCCGATGAAATAGGCGAAGGCCATCATGCCGGAAAGAATGAAGGCGACCGGGCGTGTGCACAGGCCGATGATCAGCAGCGCACCGCCGATCAGCTCAATGAAGCCGGCGGCGCCGACCAGCGAGAACGGCTGCACATTGGCGTACATCGGATAGACCGGGAAGCCGATGATCTTGCCCATGCCGTGCTGGATGATCAAAAGGCCAGTGATGATGCGCAATAGGCTCAATACGCGCGGCGTCCACGCCGCGAGTGCTTCTGTCATGAGAGTCCCCCAAGTTGGATCGAGTTCCACTTGGTATCGCGTCGCGGCCTGGGGGAAAAGCGCGCGGCGGCCGGAATTCGATGACGTTTTGGCGAGCAGAAAAGGAATTATGCGGCGCGCTGCGTGTTTGCCCCGGCTCGCGCGAGGTTACTTGCAGGTGACTTCGCTGCGGCACTCTGCCGCTAGAGCGTGATCCGGTTCAGCGACCTGAGGTCTGAGACCCTCATGGTGGGGGGACGGCGAGGCGTGCGTCGCGAACCGCGAGGCCGTCCAACCCAAGCGGGAAGCAAGCACTGGAATCACTGCGCGCCGAGGCAGCGGATGGCTTTGGGCTGACAGGCAAAGCCGATGTTGGAGCAGGTCGCGGGCTCATCCTTGGCGCCGCGCGTGCAGTTGACGCAGTTATCGGTCCAGCGGCTGCAGTTCGGCGGACCGCTCCGGATCGAGATTTGCTTGGGGTTTTCCTTGGGAGCGATGCGCGGCGGGATCGAAAGCTCGGCTGCCGCGGCAGTGTGACAACCGCCAATGAAAAGCATCAGCGTGAGAGCTGCAAGCGCAACGACAATATGAGTTCGTTGCATGCCGTCTTCCCCAAGTGCGGCTTTCCCCAATTTTGGGTTTCCCAGTGCGGCGAAATCCCAAAGTGCGGCGAAGGCACGTTCCGGTCCCGGGCCGGCGGGCAGTGCCCGCCGGGGCAAACCTGGCTCCAGCCTAGCGCCACTCGACCTTGGTGATCTCGTAGGCCTTGGCGCCGCCGGGCGCCATGACCTCGACGGTCGTGCCCTTCTTCTTGCCGATCAACGCGCGGGCCAGCGGCGAGGTGATGGAGATGCGGCCCTTCTTGGCATCGGCCTCCGGCTCACCGACGATCTGCCACACCGCTTTCTTCTCGGTGTCCTCGTCGACCAGCGTGACGGTGGCGCCGAACATGATGGTGTCGCCGGAGAGCTTTGAAATATCGATGATGTCGGCGCGCGCGAGCTTGTCTTCGATCTCGGCGATGCGGCCTTCATTATGCGACTGCTCTTCCTTGGCGGCGTGATATTCCGCGTTTTCCGAAAGGTCGCCATGCGAGCGCGCCTCGGCGATGTGCTCGATGATGCGCGGCCGGTCCTCCGACTGGCGCTTCTTCAACTCGACCTCGAGGGCGGCATAGCCGCCGGCGGTCATCGGAACCTTTTCCATCATCTCTTCCGTCCTTCGCCCGTGCGAGCCGCTCCTAGAAGTTGCGCGCACGAAGCAGTCTTTCGATTTCGATTCGGGGCCATTCGGGCCCGAAACGCGAGCCCGCCAGCCTATTAATTTTCGGCCCCGTCAAGGGCCGATACAACTACCAAACGAGCGGTGGGTTCCAGCCATACGGCCTTGTTGCCAATCGTTTAGCGGGCAATTTGGCCCGGCGAACGATCAGTTTTCGGAAAAGTAACTCTGCAGCGTGCGGACCTCAAGGTCTCCGCCCAGATAGGCGCGGATGCCCTGTGCGGCCGCCACAGCACCCGAAAGAGTGGTGTAATATGGCACTTTATGCAAGAGGGCAGCCCGTCGCAACGAACGGCTGTCGGCCAGCGCCTGCGGCCCCTCGGTGGTGTTGAAGACGAGCTGGATGTCGCCATTGGTGATGGCGTCGACGATATGCGGCCGGCCCTCCAGCACCTTGTTCACTTTTTCGGTGGGTATGCCGGAATCGGTGAGGAAGCGCTGGGTGCCCGATGTGGCCATCACCCTGAAGCCGAGCGAATGCAGCAGCCGCACGGCGTCCGCGATGCGGGTCTTGTCGCTCTCGCGCACCGAGACGAACACGGTGCCCTTGCGTGGCACGCGGGTGCCGCCGCCGAGCTGGCTCTTGGCGAAGGCGACCTCGAACGAACGGTCGATGCCCATCACCTCGCCGGTCGAGCGCATCTCCGGACCGAGCACGGTATCGACGCCGGGGAAGCGCGCGAACGGGAATACCGATTCCTTGACGCCGACATGGCCGAGCTTGCGCTTCTTCAGATTGAAGTCCGCAAGCTTCTCGCCGGCCATGATCCTGGCCGCGATCTTCGCCACCGGTGTGCCGACCACCTTGGCGACGAACGGCACGGTGCGCGACGCCCGCGGGTTGACCTCGAGCACGTAGATGTCGCCGTCCTTGATGGCGTATTGCACGTTCATCAGGCCGACCACGTCGAGGCCGAGCGCGAGTTCGCGGGTCTGCCGTTCGAGCTCGGTGATCATCGCACCATCCAGCGAATGCGGCGGCAGCGAACAGGCGGAATCGCCGGAGTGAATGCCGGCTTCCTCGATATGCTCCATGATGCCGACGACGAACGTGTCCTTGCCGTCGCACAGGCAGTCGACGTCGATCTCGGTGGCGTCGGAAAGATAGCGGTCGAACAATAGCGGGTTCTTGCCGAGCACGGTGTTGATCTGCCCGGTCTTGTCGTTGGGATAGCGCGCCTTGACGTCGGCCGGCACCAGCTCGGGCAGCGTGCCGAGCAGATAATTGTTGAGCTGCTCTTCCTCGCGGATGATCTGCATCGCGCGGCCGCCCAGCACATAGGACGGACGCACCACCAGCGGCAGGCCGAGATCGGCCGCCACCAGCCGCGCCTGCTCGACCGAATAGGCGATGCCGTTCTTGGGCTGCTTCAGCCGCAGCTTGTCGAGCACGCGCTTGAAGCGGTCGCGGTCTTCGGCAAGGTCGATGGCGTCGGGCGAGGTGCCGAGGATCGGCACGTCGGCGGCTTCCAGCGCGCGCGCCAGTTTCAGCGGGGTCTGGCCGCCGAACTGCACGATCACGCCGTGCAGCGTGCCGTTGGTCCGTTCGGTGGCGATGATTTCCAGCACGTCCTCGGCGGTGAGCGGCTCGAAGTAGAGTCTATCAGCGGTGTCGTAGTCGGTCGACACGGTTTCCGGATTGCAGTTGACCATGATGGTCTCGTAGCCGGCGTCATGCAGCGCAAAGCAGGCGTGGCAGCAGCAATAGTCGAACTCGATGCCCTGGCCGATCCGGTTCGGCCCGCCGCCGAGGATGATGACCTTCTTCTTGTCGGACGGCGCGCTCTCGTCGGCAAGATTTCCGGCAAAAGGCGATTCATAGGTTGAGTACATGTACGCGGTCGGCGAGGCGAACTCCGCCGCACAGGTGTCGATGCGCTTGAACACCGGACGAACCCCGAGCGCGTGACGCTTGGCGGTCACCTCGGCCTCGGTGGCTTCTGCAAGCACGGCGAGCCGTGCGTCGGAAAAGCCCATCGCTTTCAGCGTCCGCATGCCGAACGCGTTGCCGGGCAGGCCGTTCGCCTTGATCTTGGCTTCCATGTCGACGATGCCGCGCATCTCGGCGAGGAACCAGGGATCGATCTTGCAGGAATTGAAGATCTCTTCGTTGGACCAGCCGAGCCGCATCGCCTGGGCTACCTGCAGGATGCGGTTCGGTGTCGGCGTGCCCAAGGCGGCGCGGACCGCGTTCTTGTCGTCGCCGCGGCCGAGGTCCTCGATCTCGATTTCATCGAGGCCGGTGAGCCCGGTCTCGAGCCCGCGCAGCGCCTTCTGCAGGCTCTCCTGGAAGGTGCGGCCGATCGCCATCACTTCGCCGACCGATTTCATCGACGTGGTCAACGTGTGGGAGGCGCCGGGGAATTTCTCGAACGCAAAGCGCGGTATCTTGACGACGACGTAGTCGATGGTCGGCTCGAACGAGGCCGGCGTGGCGCCGCCGGTGATGTCGTTGGCGATCTCGTCCAGCGTGTAGCCGACCGCGAGCTTGGCCGCGACCTTTGCAATCGGAAAGCCGGTGGCCTTCGAAGCAAGGGCAGAAGAGCGCGACACGCGTGGGTTCATCTCGATCACGACCATGCGGCCGTCGGCCGGGTTGATGCCGAACTGCACGTTGGAGCCGCCGGTCTCGACCCCGATCTCGCGCAGCACCGCCAGCGAGGCGTCGCGCATGATCTGGTATTCCTTGTCGGTCAGCGTCAGCGCCGGCGCGATGGTGATGGAATCGCCGGTATGCACGCCCATCGGATCGAGGTTCTCGATCGAGCAGATGATGATGCAATTGTCCTTTTTATCGCGCACCACCTCCATCTCGTACTCTTTCCAGCCGAGCACGCTTTCCTCGATCAGCACCTCGTTGGTCGGAGAGGCGTCGAGCCCGCGCTCGATGATGTCGAGGAACTCCTCCTTGTTGTAGGCGATGCCGCCGCCGGTGCCGCCCATGGTGAAGGAGGGCCGGATAATCGCAGGCAAACCGATTTCGGACAGCGCCATCAGCGCCTCGCCGAACGCGTGCTCCTGATAGCGCTTGCGGCGGTCGTTCTCGCCGAGGGTCCACTGCCGTTCCAGTTCTTCAAGTGCTGCGCCGGACGCTTTCTCCCGCTCCGCAAGGTACTTGTCGCGAAACGACTTCTTCAGCGCCGAGGCGTTGGCGAGCCGCGATTTTGGCGTCTCCAGCCCGATCTTGGTCATGGCCTCGCGGAACAGCTGGCGGTCCTCGGCCTTGTCGATGGCGTCGGCCGTGGCGCCGATCATTTCGACGTCGAATTTGTCGAGTGTGCCCTGACGGCGGAGCGACAGCGCGCAGTTCAGCGCGGTCTGGCCGCCCATGGTCGGCAGCAGCGCAAAGCCGCCGGGAATGACGTGGCGTTCCTTTTCGATGATCTTGCCGACGATTTCCGGCGTGATTGGCTCGATATAGGTGGCATCGGCCAGTTCCGGATCGGTCATAATGGTGGCCGGATTGGAATTGACCAGCACGACGCGGTAGCCCTCTTCCTTCAGCGCCTTCACCGCCTGGGTGCCTGAATAGTCGAATTCGCAGGCCTGGCCGATCACGATGGGGCCGGCGCCGATGATCAGGATGGTGGAGATGTCGGTTCTTTTGGGCATCAGGTCTCGCGGACTGGATTTTGGGCACAAAAAAAGGGCGCGCATGCTGCGCGTCCCCTAAGCCAAGAGCGCGGGTTACCCTCGCGCGCGGGTGGTCTTTAGACCAGATTCCGCACCCGCGAAACCCCCAAAAACGGGCCATCAACCGGCAAATTGGCTATTTTGGGCTGCCAGCCCGACGAGATGCGAGTGGGTGGCCGAGGCCCGACTTCGCCCTTCGGGCTACGTCGCGGCAGCCTTCGCTACGAAAGGGCTTGCCGAGCCGAAGCTGCGTTAGCAGCGAAGGCTGGAGGCCCGGCCTGGATTTGAACCAGGATAAAGAACGATGCACCGTTCTCGCGTTGTCGCTTCCGCCACCGGGCCAAGGCGATCATTACCGATCACGGGCCGGTGAGCCATGTTTACCTTTCATTAACCCTAACGGCCGGGCGGCCGCGAAAAAGGGGCGTTAAAAAACGCGTCACCTGGCCACGGGGGGCCGCGCCACGAAGGTCATCCGCCAGGGATTGTGGCCGATATTGTCGGGCGCCCGCGAAGCGGCGAAGCCGGCGCGGCCGAGTTTTTCGATCATCTCGCTTTCGCTGTAGCGTTGCAGGCCGACGCGGGTGCGCAATTGCCGGTAGTCCGACAGCGCGGTAGAGGCGAGGCCGTAGAGCGCGTCCGTCAGGAAGCCGTGGGCGCTTGCGAATTTCAACAGCGCCAGTACGTCTCTGGCCATGCCGACCTCGGGCCGCAGGACATCGCCCAGCACCAGCCGCCCGCTCGGCTTCAACAGCCGGCGAATGATTGAGAATGCGGAATCCAGCTCTTGCTGCGTCATGTATTGCGCCACCGAGTTCATGACGACGAGATCGATCGACTTCTCTTCCATACTCCGGAGCTCATCGAGCGAACGGACGCGAATTTTGGTGTTCGGCGCAAACCGCGCGATCAGCCGTCCGCGCACGCCGGGGGCGGGTTCGGCGAGATAGAGTTTTGCGCAGGCGTCCGCCACCTTGGCCGCCGACAGCGCCTCGCCGCAGGCATAGTCCAGCACGACCGCGTCAGGCGATGAGATGTAGCCGATGATGTCGCGCGCGATGATCTGGAAATGCAGGTCCCGGTGCAGCTTGCTTGCATAGATCGTATGCGTGGAATCGTAATAGTCGATCCATTCGTCCATCGGGGCTGCGTCCGGCAAAACAGGGGTTTCCGGCAAGGAACCGCCGGGAAAGTGATGCGTTAGGGTGTTCGGCGGCCAATGTCCAATGGCCACCGCTGTCCGGTTTCCTAACAGGAAGGTTCAACGTGAGCAAAGCCAACAAATCCGAAAAAGTGTCCCCCGATCTCGATACGCCGACCGATCTGCCGCAGGCCGCGGTGGACAAGATTTCGGCGTCGCTCAACGTGCTGCTGGCTGACGCCTTCGCGCTCTACATGAAGACCAAGAATTTCCACTGGCACGTCTCCGGCCGGCATTTTCGCGACTACCATCTAATGCTGGACGAGCAGGCGGAGGCGATCTTCGGTACCACCGACCAACTCGCCGAGCGGGTGCGCAAGCTTGGCGGCGTCACGCTGCGCTCGATCGGGCAGATCGCAAAGCTGCAGACCATTCAGGACAACAACGAGGCTTACGTCCCGCCGCGCGAAATGCTGCGCGAACTGATGGAAGACAACAAGCACATGGCGGCCGCCCTGCGCAAAGCCCACAAGCTTGCCGACGACCACGAAGACACCGGCACCGCGCAGTTGCTCGAATTGTTCGTCGACGAGACCGAGCGCCGCACCTGGTTCCTGTTCGAAGCCAGCCGTCAGGAAAGCGCCAACGCGGCGTAGTGGTTTTTTGCGTCATTGCGAGGAGCGTAAGCGACGAAGCAATCCATGCCTTTCCCGGCGGCGCTATGGATTGCTTCGCTTCGCTCGCAATGACGTAGCAGCTAAATCCTGAACTTCAGCACCTCGTCCTTGAACCGGAGCCCGTGTCCGGGCCGCTCCGGCGCCGTGATCATGCCGTTGGCAATGTCAGGCGGATCGACCCAGAGGTCGTCGATCAGCCCCATGTTCTCGCACCAGATGCCGTTCGGGATCGAGGCCAAGAGGTGCACGTTGAGTTCGGGAAACAGATGCGGCGCGATGGTGATGCCAAACGTGTCCGCCAGTGCGGAAATTTTGCGAAGGTCCGTCATGCCGCCACGCATCGGGTCGGGCTGCAGGATCGGCAGGCAGGGATTGATAAAGAACGGCCGCAGATCGTAGCGCGTGAAATGGGTCTCGCCGCCGACCACACGCATGTCGAGTGCTGCGGCGATACGCTGGTAGCCGGCAAAATCGTCGGCCGGCACCGGCTCCTCAAGCCAGTAGATATCGTACTTTTCGAACTTGCGTCCCATCTCGATAGCCACATCGGCGCTCCAGCCCATATTGACGTCGATCATGATGTCGATGTCAGGCCCGAGCGCCTCGCGCATGCGGCGTACATTGTCGAGGTCCTGCGCAGGCGTGTGAACATGCGCGACCTGCATCTTGATCGCCTTGTAGCCCTGCTTCACGAAATGCAGCGCCTTCTCGATCATGCCGTCGCCGCCGGCGCCGCGGAAGCAGCCCGAGCCGTAGATCGGGATTTCCGAGCGATAATGGCCCCACAGCCGGTGCAGCGGCAGGCCGGCGCGCTTGCCCACCGCATCCCACAGCGCGATGTCGATCGCCGACATCGCCATCGCGGCGATGCCGCCGCGGCCATAGGTCATCGTCGCGGTCCACAGATCGCGCCAGATCGCCTCGATCGCGGTGGCATCCTTGCCCTTCACGCGCGGGATGATGCACTCGTCGAGACAGGCGGCGATCGACTTCATGCCCGGGCGGAACACGAAAAGATAGCCCATGCCGGTGACGCCGCCTGCGGTCTCGACCTCGCAGATCAGAATATCGCGCGTCGGGCCCAGCGCATGCCCCTTGAGCCAGGGATCGTCGGCCCAGGGCAGGCGCAGCATCGTCACCCTGATGTCGCGGATGGTCATGTCTGGGTTGGCTGTCATCGGATGTTTCCCTGTGCTGGCCGGATCATGTTGGCCTGATCTCGGACAGGGGAAAGTCAATCACATAACGCCGGCGCTGATCCAGCGCCGTGCGTCATGCCTCCAATGCGGGGACTCGATTGTCTTGAGATGGTTTTGCGGCATGAAGGCCGTTCTCCTTCCCCCTCTCCCCTTGTGCGAGAAGGGAAGGGATGTCTGCCGCCGCTAAATAAGACTAGCGGTCCGGCCGGCTTGCGCTACGATGCAAGCGAGCCATGGTAGCAGGAGGCCGGAAATGCCTATGTCCGTCTCTATGATCGTGTTGGGTTCGCAACTGGTTATGCCCGTCGCTGACGGAGTGCCGAAGTTCGATATCGCGCGAAGCTGCAAGCTCGACGTTGCGGCCACGGCCGGCCTCTCCGACGAGCAGTCGCTCAAGAGCTGCATCAATGACGAAAAGAAAGCGCGGCAACAACTCGGAAGCCAGTGGTCGAAATTCCCTGCGCCAAGCCGGGTGAGCTGCACGTCGCAAGAGAGCATTGGCGGCACGCCAAGTTACGTCAGCCTGCAGACATGCCTCCAGATGGGTCAGTGGGCGCGTTGATCCGTCACTTCGTGATGGTCCGGCGCGTCGGCGTCACCGTGCTGGTGGGCGCCGTCGGCGAGATCGAGAACGTCAGCCAGGCATTCCATCCCGATGGCCGGTTCTGCGCCTCGAACTCGCCATAGCCTTTCAGGTTGACGTATCCCTGTAAATCGCCGACCGGAAACAGGAATCCGATCTGCGGACCAATGCCGAAGACCCGGGAGCGGAATCCGCCGAGCTGGGGATGTTGACCAAAGTCGTCGGTGATCTGTTGATATCCGTATCCGACGAGGCCGACGAAAACCTGCTTGGAGAGGAATTTCGACATCCCCCAGTCGACGTGAAAATCGATGCCGTTCTGATAATTCGTGTCGTGATTCTTGAAATTGTAGGTAAAGCCCGCAACCGCAGAAAATTCGTGCCCGGCCGCCGGATTGAAATAGGTGTAGCCGCCGCCGCCGTCGATCGCGGCATGGCCGATGCCGAGATTGGCGATGCGGGTGGGATCGTAAGCGCCGACAGGAATGTCGCCCGTCACATAGGTCATGAAATTGTGTACGCCCGCGTTCCACTTCAGCGTTGCCATCGGGTACAGGTCGCCAACGGAAGTGATCGAATCTCCGATGAACCCCGTGCGGGTTATCCCCAGCGGCCCTGTCAGCGTCCCGTCAATGTTGGCGCTCGACCGCCCAAACAGCCCGGTCATGCCAATGGCCAGTTGACCACCGAGCACGGGGGTCGCGAATGTGTAGGTAGAGTTGATAAACGCGAGGTCTGCCTGTGCGTTCAAATTTGCATTCAGGCTGACGGCAATGTTCGCCGGAATTCTGCCAATCTGAATCTGTCTTGAGGCCGCTACGGCGCCCGACGCACCCACGGTGGTATGATAATAGATCACGGCTGCGGACCAGCCCGGCACCGCCGGGGCCGCCGCGAGGCTGCCAAACTGTCCGGGAAGCCAGAACGAAATGCCGTTCTCGTCGGCATAGGCGGCTTCCGACATGGATACGAACATCAGCAGCGCCGCGCCGATGCCGCGGCACGTGCGCCGACGCTTGGAATTTCGCCTGGGAATGTTGTGCGTCATCCGCTTGCTCCCAATGGCTTGAGATCACAGTGATCAATCCGAGATTGACATAGATTGAATGTCTCGTCGTAAGCCATGGCTCTGAAACAAGGTCCAAATCGAAAATCCGTCGCGACTGTGGCGTCAAAGCCACGAGACAATCGCGCGCTATTCACCTCAACGGGCATTGCGAAAATCACCCGCGTCCATGATGTTCATTTGCTGCCAAACGGAAATATCTTCTTCCAGTCGTTCTTCATGTCGACAACGGTCCAGCCCATCGCCTGGGCAGCGTCGAGCGCCTTGTCGAGGCGGCCAATGGAAGAATTGCGGTCGTAGGCCCATTCCCGCTCGGCGTCAGTATGGTGCACGAGGAGGGCGAAGCGGACGCCGCCGCCTCCCTTGGCCCATTCGAGCATTTGCAGGTCGCCGTCGGAATTGCCGAATGCCGCGATCGGTTGCCGGCCGATATGCATCTGGATGCCGATGGGCTTGCCAGTCTTGTCGTCGTTGAAATTAAGCTCCGGCAGTTTTACGAGGACCGGTTTGCCGTCGCGTAGCTCGAAGCTCAGCTTGCCGCTGCTGCCCACCACTTGCTCGGGCGGAACGCCATAGACCCTGTCGGCAAAGACGCGCATGAAGTCGATGCCGCCGCCGGAGACGATGAACGTCTTGAAGCCGTTGCCGCGCAGATAGGCGAGCAACTCCAGCATCGGCTGATAGACCATCTCGGTGTAGAGCCGCTTGGTGACTGGATGCTTCGCCGTAGTGATCCAGTCGCTCACGATCTTCTCGAATTCATCCGTGGTCATTCCGGAATGCGTGACGGTGAGGATTTCGAAAATAGCAGCCTCGCCGCCGGCGAGCGCGCCTTTAAGGTCGCCCTTGAGCAGCGAGGCAAACGGCTCCTTGTCCTTCCACTCCGGATGCAGCGGGGCGAGCGCCTTGACGCGGTCGAGTGCGAAGGCAAGCTGGAAATAGATCGGCTGCTCCGCCCACAGCGTGCCGTCATTGTCGAAGGTGGCAATTCTCTCGGCAGGCGGCACGAGGTCTGGCGAGCCTTGCTTCGTCACGCGCTCGACGAACGTGACGATGGACCTTTTGGTCCCCGTATCATTCCATGACGGCAGCGGATCGGTCGCGGGAGTTTGCGCCAGCGCGGATATGGGAGGCAGCGGTCCGATCAGCGCCGCGAGCAAAGCCAAGGCCAAGAGCAGGATGCGGCGGCTGACGCCGTAGGAAACTTGCGGCATTGACATAGTTGGTTCCTTTCACGGTAAAGAACGCAACGATCAGGAGAGTTTAGCGGGCGGCCCATACGCAGGCCGTCCGCCATGACAATCAAATCCTTACTTGCCCATCGCGGCTCTCGCGGCCTCGATCTTCGCTTTGACCGCATCGAGGTTGAAGCTCGCGCCCTTCTGCATCGGCGGGAACTCGACCGCTGTCATGGCGAGCTTCGCCACCTGCTCCTGGACGAACACGAAGCGCCAGAATTCAAACTTGAACCACTGGAAGTACTCCAGCGAGCCGCGTTTCACCCCACTCTCGGACCAGCCCGTACGCTCGAACGGATCGAGGCGAAGGTTGGTCAGATAGGGCACGTCCGCATGGGTCTTGGCACCGAACCAGCCTTCGGGCTGGTCGATGAAACGATACTTGTAATCGCCGAAGCGCACGGCGCCGAGCTCGCTCTCCCCGAAGTAGAAAATCTCCTGGCGATTCGACGGCCCTTTGCCGGTGATCATGTCCATCTGGTTGTAGCCGTCCAGATGCACCTTGTATGTGCGGTCGCCGAGTTGCTTTCCTTTTTTAAGCTCCTCGACAATGTTGGGATTGCCTGCCGCCGCAACGAACGTCGGGAGCCAGTCGAGCCCGGAGATGATGCCGTTCTCGACCTTGCCCGCGGGCACCCGGCCCGGCCAGCGGATCATGGCCGGCGCGCGGAAGCCGCCCTCCATGACTGTGCCCTTGGTCCCCGCGAATGGTGTCTGCCCGCCGTCCGGCCATGTGAAGACCTCGGTGCCGTTGTCTGTGGTGAAGACCACGATGGTGTTGTTATCAACACCCATGTCCGTGAGCTTCTTCATCACGATGCCGATGTCGTCATCCATCTGCGCCATGCCGGCTTCATGGATGGACCACCCGTTTGTCGAGTCGCGCAGCTTCTGATACTTGTCCGACAGGTGAGTGACGATGTGCATGCGCGTCGGGTTCAGCCACAGGAAGAATGGCTTGTTGTCCGCCTTGGCCTTGTCGAGGAACTTGAGCGCCTCGTCGCGGATTTCGTCGTCCACGGTCTCCATGCGCTTCGGGCACAGTTCGCCGGCATCCTCGATCTTCTGCTTGCCAACCTTGCCCCAGCGCGGATCGACGGTGGCGTCGTCAATGTTAGTCGCCACCGCGCGCACCATGTTGCGCGGACCGACCTGCGCCCGCAAGTTCTGCGGATAGTTCGGATGGCAAGGATCTTCCATCGCGTCGAGGTGATAGAGATAGCCGAAGAACTGGTCGAAGCCGTTCACCGTCGGCAGGAACTGGTTCAAGTCGCCCAAGTGGTTCTTGCCGAATTGCCCGGTGGCATAACCCATTGATTTGAGCGCGGTGGCGATGGTTGGCGCCTCCGCAGGCAATCCAATCGGCGAGCCGGCCTGACCGACGGTGGTCATGCCGGTGCGGATTGGCAGCTGGCCGGTGATGAAGTTGGCGCGTCCCGCCGTGCAGCTCGCCTCGGCGTAGTAGTCAGTGAACAGCATGCCCTCGGCGGCGATCTTGTCGAGGTTCGGCGTGCGGCCTGCCATCATGCCGCGGTGGTAGGCGCCGATGTTCCAGATGCCAATGTCGTCGCCCATGATGACGACGATGTTGGGCCGCTGCTGCGGCGTTTGGGCGTGGGCAGGATTGAACATGGCGGCCGACATCAGTGCCGTCGCTCCAATCAGAGCGGCGCGCGATCTTGCCAGCCAGTTCCCCGGCGATGGCCGCTCACCATCGTGAGCTGCCGGCGGGACCGCATTGGTGTAATCAATCATGTGTCAACTCCCTTGTTTTCGAATGCTTACGATTCGTGGCGTGCCTTTTCTGTTGCGTTAGTCCCTCGCTCGTTCAAGCGCGTGCCGCATCGACTTCTGTTCGCTGCTCGTCATTTGCGTCGGTCCGAGATTGAAAGTCAGCTTGTCAATCTTCCCGGTGAACTGGAACGGCAGCTTGTAGCTGTCATCCACCCCGGTGCGGCTATCGACGCCGATGTCGAAGGACTCGTCGATGGCCATCAGGAATCCAATCGAGTGGGGGATCGACCGACGGGCATACTCCTTGCCATCCACCGAGAGCACCCCGGTGCCGCCCTTGGCCGGGCCGGGCCCATCATATTTGAAATCAAACACGATGGTGTGCTTGCCCGGCTTGAGCGCAGAGCCCAGCCAGTCCTTTGCGCCGACGCCGGCTTCCCAGCGGTACCGTTTCAGATCCAGCATGTTGTAGACGAATACCGGCTTGCCCTTGAGGAGATAGAGGCCATAGCCGCTGAACCGGCCGCCGAGCGTGACGATCATTCCCTCAGCTCCGCCCGGCGGGACCGTTATCTCGGCGGTGATCTTGTAGTCCTTGTTCATGATGCTGGGCGCATTCTCGGCGGGAATGCCGGGGTTTGCTCCCGTGTAGGTGAAAACAGTTTTTCCGGCGGTCGCGCTCGGCCGCGGCGTGACGAGACGCGGCAGGACGGAGTTGTCGAGCGGCAAGACCTGGTATTTCGCCGCCTCGCTCAGGAAGAGCGCTTGCAACTCCTTTAACTTGTCAGGATTTTTGGCCGCGAGATCGTTGTTCTGCGAGAAGTCTTCGGTGATGTTGTAGAGTTCCCACTTGTATTCGTTGATGTCAGGCATCTTCGCCGTGCCCATAAGCCAGGGCGCTTCGGGCGGCGTCGTGCAGGCGTACCAGCCATCGCTGTAGATGCCGCGGTTGGCGAACATCTCGAAATACTGAGTCTTGCGCGTCGACGGCGCATTGGCATTGGCCTTGTCGAAGGTATAGGCCATGCTCACGCCTTCGATCGGCTTTTGCGCGATGCCATTGACCGTAGCCGGCGCCTGGATGCCGGTGGCCTCGAGGATGGTCGGCACGATATCGATGATGTGGTGGAACTGGGTGCGGATGCCGCCGGCATCCTTGATGCGGTCCGGCCACGACATGACCATTCCTTGCCTTGTGCCGCCGAAGTGCGATGCCACCTGCTTGGTCCATTTGAACGGCGTATCGAACGCCCATGACCACGCCACCGACATATGCGGGTAGGTCTTGTCAGAGCCCCAATTCTCGTAATGCAGCATCAACTCGGCTTCAGGGAGCTTCAGAACGCCGTTGTAGGCGGTCATCTGGTTCGGCGTGCCCTCAAGCGTGCCCTCGGCGCTGGTACCATTGTCGCCGCTGATGTAGATGATCAGCGTGTTGTCGAGCTTGCCCATGTCCTGGACCTGCTGGATAACGCGGCCAATCTCATAGTCGGTATAGGCCGCGTAGCCGGCATAAACCTCTGCTTCCCGCGCGTAGAGCTTCTTTTGCACGAATGAAAGCGAGTCCCATTTCGGCAGGCTGTTCGGCCACGGGGTGAGCTCGGTGTTCGCCGGGATCACGCCTAGCCGTTTCTGGTTGGCGAAGATCTGCTCGCGCAGCTTCTCCCAGCCCATGTCGAACTTGCCCTTGAACTTTTCGATCCATTCCTTCTTCGGCTGATGAGGGGAGTGGGTACCGCCGGGCACGTAATAAACGAAGAACGGCTTGTCAGGAGCGGCCGCGTTCAGGCTGTTCATGTAGTTAATGGCTTCATCAGCCATATCGGTGGTGAGATTGTAGCCGGTCTTGCCGATCCAGGGAAAAACCTGGGTCGTGTTCTTGAACAGATAAGGCGTCCACTGGTCGGTCTCGCCGCCCATGAACCCGTAAAAATATTGAAATCCCATGCCGATCGGCCATTGGTCGAACGGGCCGGCCGCACTGTACAGATAGGTCGGGGTGTTGTGGTTCTTGCCGAACCACGAGGTGGCAAAGCCGTTATCCCGGAGAATCGTTCCGACCGTGGCGCTCTCGGGCCCGATGATGGAGTCATAACCGGGATAGCCGGTGGACAATTCACCGATCACACCGAAGCCAACCGAATGATGGTTGCGGCCGGTGATCAGCGCCGCCCGCGTCGGCGAGCATAGCGCTGTCGAGTTGAATTGGGTGTAGCGCAGTCCCGACTTGGCAATGCGGTCCATGTTCGGGGTCGGGATGACACCGCCGAAGGTGCCAGATACGCCGTAACCCTGGTCGTCGGTCATGATCAGAAGAACGTTGGGCGCGCCCTTCGGCGGCACCACGGACGGCGGCCAGTAAGGCTTGGAATCCTTGGCGGTCTCCTTGATCTCACCGCCGAACTTCGGAGGCTCGGGCGGAATCTGCTTGCCATCAAGTGTCATCGTGGCGCTTGGCGTACCCGGCGTGCCCGTGATTTGTTGGGCGGTCACCGGCACCGCAAGAAGACCAGGTAACGTGACGAGCAAACCCGCAAGACCGGTGGCCATCAGCCATCTTTGCTTCCGCCGGAGACTGTTTTTTTCATCGATCATGGCGTTCTCCCTCCCGTTTGATGCAGCGGAATCCAACGTGGCTTGTTGATGTATCGACCGCCTCGGCGTGGCGCGCGGCGGGGCGGTAACGACGGCAGTAGTTCGGCGCGCAGAGATGCGAACCGCCCTTGATTACCTTGCGGGGTATTTTGATGCTGGGCTGACGGGGGTCGTAGCTCGCGGCTTCGGCGCCGCCGCGCGGATTCGTGGGAATGCAGCAGGCTTTCGGCGCATCGGCCTCGTGCTTCTGCGTGTACCAGTCTGAGGTCCACTCCCAGACATTGCCGATCATGTCGTGAACGCCGTAGCCGTTCGGCGCGAAGGCGGTGACCGGCGAAGTTCGTTCGTAACCGTCGTCGTTCAGATTTTGCCGCGGAAAATCGCCCTGCCAGGTATTGGCCTGATGCTTGCCGGCGGGCGTGAACTCGTCACCCCAGGCATATTCGGCGCCGTCGAGCCCGCCACGCGCGGCGAACTCCCATTCCGCCTCGGTCGGCAAGTCCTTGCCGGCCCAGCGCGCATAGGCCAGCGCATCCGCGAACGAGACGTGAACCACCGGATGATGATCGAGATTGTTGATGCTGCTCTTCGGTCCATAGGGGTGCCGCCAGTCGGCGCCCTTCAGAAAGGTCCACCATTCTCCCCAGTTGCGCAGATCGACCGGACGCGAAGGAGGCGTGAACACCAGCGAGCCTGCGTAGAGCATGTGCGGCAGCGCGCCGGGATAGTCGTTCGGATCGGGAGGGATTTGAGCGAACGTAATGTGACCGGTTGCCTTGACGAATTCCTTGAATTGCCGGTTCGTGACCGGCGTGCGGTCGATAAAGAAGGAATCGACGGTGACGCGATGGACCGGCGCCTCTTCGGGATAATGCTTGTCCGAACCCATACGGAACGTGCCGCCGGGAATCAGGACCATCCCCGGATGAGCTTCCGCTTTGGTGTCCACGGCGTCGTTATCGAACTGAACCGTGCTCATACTGCGCTTCCCAAGGAATATTTCTCAAACGCGTGAGGAGTTCTCCTACGGCCACCATCCCCTCTATGTTGGTGACGGCGGCCGGACGCTGATCGGCTCAGACTCACTTCACCAATGCGACTTCCCCCGGCCGCCAGGTCTTGTTGAAGAACGGTTCGAGCGGGCTGTAGAGGCGAAGGAGCATGAACCAGCCTTTTTTCGGATCGGTCTGGATCCAGTTGCCGTCCTTGACGTCGGCCGGCTTGGTCGGCCCGAAATAGACCGTCGTCGAGCCATCCGCATCCGCAACGGCGGCGGGTGTCGGGTAGGACTGGCTTCCCGCACGCGGATAACGTTGCGGTGTTGCGAGCAATGAGCGGGTCTGGTTGTCATAAAGCGTGAACGACCAGAATGCGGCCGCCGGAATGTCTTTCGGCAGCGTCGCCTTGTATGTCTTGGCACCATCATAGGGATTCTTGTCGCTGTCCACGAAGCCCATCAGGTACTGCGAGCCGATGCCGGGCAGCCGCATGATCATGGCCGGCGTGTCCATGGTGTAACCATAGTAGAACGCCATGCGGGAGTTGAGGGTTCGTGCACCGGTGGCCGGGAGCGGCTTGAAATAGCCCTCTTTGGTGATCATCGGCGGCGGTGTCTCGAAATTGAAACCACCCTCCCACAGCATGTTGGCCCACATGGAATTCGGGTAGACGGACCAGCCAGGAATTTCGGTGGCACGCCAGTTGAGCACCCGACCGGCGGCACTGCCCACGGCGGCTGCGTCCGTGAGAATCTTCTTCATCCGGGCGTCCGGATTGAAAGGCTTGCCCTTCACGATGCCGATCGCCGCGAGTTGGCCCAGCAACTCTGGACTGGTGGCGCTAGCTGGTTCCAACTGCACCAGCTCGTTGATCATCTCGAAATACGAGAAGTCGCTCGGAGGAACGGTGTTGAATGCCTTGCCGCTGCCTTCGATGAATTTCGTCGGCGGTATCGGCGGCTCCTTCTCAAGCCGGACCTTGCCCTCGAGTGCCGTGGCGATGCTGGTGCCGTATCCCCCCGGCGTGTACGGGTAGATTTTCAGCCTTTCCTTGATCAACGCGACGACCGGCTTTGGATCGTTGTTCTCCAGGTTGGCGCGAACGGCGTAGAGCACATGGTTGGTTTTCGACCGGCCGACAAAGAAACCGTTATCGGGAAGTGGGCCGTCATAGTCCGGCGGCACGAGCAGATACTTGCCGCCCTGGCCGCGGTCGGGGCCGGGGTTGCCAACGTCAATGATCCATCCGAACCACATATCATTGATGGTGCCGAGCGCCTTGGGCGGCACGTCCGCCACCATCGGTCCCTTGGTCAGGTCGATGGTCGCCACGGTATAGATGGTGTCGACATTGGCGGTGAGGAAGACCGACTTCCAGTCCATCAATTCGGAGAAGATGATCACCGTATTGTCTTCGGCCCCGATGCTCTGGAAACCCTTCCGGATCGCGTACGCCGATCCACCCTGGTAGGTGTTCGTAAAGGCATCGACGCCGCGCACGAAGTCCAGGCTGTCGAGAACCTTCTCGGCGGTGGCAGCGCTGGGGGCACCGTCCTTGAATTCTAGCGTCCCGATTCGGGTTTCAATTCTGTCCGGTGTAGCGACCCCCTGAGCAGGTGCCGTAACCGTCTGGGCGGTGGCCATATGGGGCAGTGCGGGTATCGCGCAAAAAAGCGTTGCAGCCAGGAACTGGGTAGACCGTTTCATTTCGTCGCTCCCATTGATTTCAGGATGTCTGCGTTCGCGTGGCTCCGTTCAACGTGTCTTCCTGGTTGCCAGCTGCTCGAAAGCTCCGTCGACGGGACTGTGCTCCCGAGCAAGCGCGCGCTTCCTCGTTTCATTCTTTCTCAATAGCAGGGCGGATAGGGATAATAGCCGCAAGCCGGGCGGCCGTACGGGTATGGCGGAGGCGGCGCGTAGCCATAAGGCGCGGCATACGCAGCCGCACCGTACGCAGCCGCGCCAACCGCGCCGGCATACATGGCGCCGCGGAACGCGCTGCGTCGCGCAACGCCGGCAAACGACATCGGTGTGAACGGCCGGCCGATGATATCGATGAAGAGCGCGGCGCCGCCATCCGCGCCGGCGATATCTCCCTCGAGGGTCTGGACGTTGAACGTCAGTTTGTCGCCTTCGAGCTTCGGATTTTTCAGCACCACGACGGCGTCCTTCACCACACCGTCCTTGCCGAAGACGGACAAGGTCGCGTTCGGCGGGTTCTTGGCGAAGCTGTCGTCGCCCGATCCCCATTCCGCAATCACGTCGGCGGTGGGCTGGTGGCCTGCGGACCGTACCGGACGGTCGGCAAATATGATCGAGCTGGGTGTCACGCCGGTCAAAGTGAGCGTGTCGCCCTGCAACGTCGCGCCACGCGAATTGAGCACGAACAGCGAGGGCACGATCTCCGGTTTGGCAGCGGCAGCAGGTGTGCCGATTGATTTCATGGATGGTGGGACTGCCGCGGTCTGGGCAATTGCTGCTCCGGCGCCGCAAAGGATCGCGGCCACGGCGAACATTCCGAAGATAGGATTCAATTTGGCGATACGCATGACATTCATTCCTTCTATGGGATCGCCGGAACGAATGAGCATTTTCGCTCGGGCGTGATGCGCGCAGAGGGGAGAGAACGTGCGACGTGGCTGCATAAAACGCCTCACGGCGTGCGCAGAATCGAAACATGGATTTGGAAATAACGGGTGTTGTCGCGCTAACGGTTGAAAGGCGTCTTCAACTCCTCAGTGAAAATACTAGCAGCAAAAAATAATTGCGACCAGCCGTGTTCGCTACGGCGCGCTTCGGACACTCACGTTGCTCGTAGCGTCTTCAATTCCGTCGCGCGCAACGCGCTGCTGTTGCGATCGTCGCGCTGTCGTCGGCACGTTTGTTCTCGCAACATTTCGCGAGGTCTTTGATCGATCGCGTTGCCGACTATGCGCTTTGTGCCATACTGCGGTGCGGTGGAGCCACACCCGAATGAGGGAGGAGGTGCCGCAATCCCGAGTGAGCCGAAGTGTCAGCCACGCTTCCATAGTTTCGTGAGCCGACATCTTCTCCCAGCACCGCATGCAACTTCGGAAACTTCACTTCCGAAATCTTCCAAAGCAAATCTAGCTCCGGAGCGAGAGAGACTGCGTACGCAAGAGATCGCGTATCCCGGAGAACGCGCAGCGTGACTACACGAAACGCCTCAGGCGTTTGCAGGGTCGAAACAACGTGCTGGAAAAGCAGGAGCAATGTAGCTAACGGTTGAGGCGTCTTCAGCTACCTCCGCGCGCACAAACCAACAATGAGGGCCAGCCATGGTCATTATTTTGTGCCTTTACCTCGTCGCGCTGTGGGCCTTGTTCTCGAAATTCAAACTGGTGCGTTGGGGCTGGGTGTCCGGAGCGATTTCGATCGCTGTTGGAATATTCATTCTCGCAACATTTCTCGCGCTTTTCAATTATCTCACGCCGTCGGGGCGGGTGACGGTCACCGGCCGCGTGGTTGAGGTGACGCCGAATGTGACCGGGCAAATTGTGGCGATCCCGGTCAGGCCGAACGTGCCGGTGAAGGCCAACGATGTGCTGTTTCAAATCGACCCGGCTCCGTTCCAGTACAAGGTCACGCAGTTGCAGGCGTCGCTCGCTGCTGCAAAGCAGCAGACTGAAATCCTGAAATCGAATTACGAGCAGGCAACGGCGAATGTCAGCGGGCTCACCACGCAGGTCGCCTACAACAAGAAGCGGCTCGACGATATTCAGACGCTCGCCGCTGACGATGCCAACTCGCAGTTTCAGGCGCAGGACAAGCAGGTCCAGTATGAAACCGTGTCGGCACAGCTCGGCGCGGCCAAGGCCGCACAGCAGAGCGCCAAGCTCGCGATGGATTCCGAGATCGGCGGCGTCAACACATCAGTCGCGCAGCTACAGGCGCAACTCGACAACGCCAACTGGGAATTGTCGCAGACGAGCATTCGTGCGCCGGCCGACGGCTATGTCACCGTCGTTGCATTGACTGTCGGCGATCGTGCGCTGCAGGCGCGCTCGGCGATGTCGTTCATCGTCGAGAAGGAGATCACGCTGGTTGGAATGTTTTCTCAGAACGGCTTTCAGACCATCAAGGAAGGCACCGCTGTCGATATCGTTTTCGACAACGTCCCGGGACGGATCTATCACGCGAAGATTACCGCCATTCCGAAGGGCATCGGCCAGGGGCAGATCGCCGTGTCGGGAACGCTGGCGCGCACCAATACGTTCGGCGGGGCGACGGTGTTTCCGGCGGAGATCGCGATACCTGACGGGATGAGCCGGGAGTCGCTGCGTCTGGGGATGTCCGGCAGCGCCACTGCATTTTCCGAGAAGGCGGGCGTGATCGGCCTTCTGGCGTCGATCCTGGGGTGGATCAGTTCCTATACGGCGTATCTTTAGCCGTACGCGGTCGAACGCCGGCGCCGAAGCGCCGGCGTTCCGTCAGCTTTCACTGAGCTGATATCCCCACCGTTGTCTGCGTCTTCACGACCGGCGGCGGATTCCATTTTCCGGTCAGCGCCTCCGACTTCGGCGCGTACAGCCGCATCGTCAGATTGAACGGCGCCTTCGGTGCGGGAAGCCAGTTGGCTTCGAGCTCCTTGCCCGGGCTCGCGTTCTGGAAGTAAAGGTCGAGCGAGCCATCCGCATTGGTTTTGAACGGCATCCAGCTGCTCACCGCAAAGCGATTCAGCGGGTTGCCGACCTGGAATCCGTCCTGGTCGTAGAGCGTGATCGACCAGAACGCATTGACGGGCGGCGTGGCGCCCTTCTCGAAGGTGATGGTGTATTTGTTGGCGCCGTCCAGCGGCTTGCCGGATTCGTCGGCGAGATTGAGCGGATAGATCGCATCCTCGACCACATTCGCGCCAAGACCTTGCTGCGCGAGAATGGCTCGCTTCAAGTAGTAATTGCCGTAGACGCCCACCGTGTCGGTGTTCATCGACCAGCCGTTGGCAACCCGCGCCAGTGTCGGCAGTTTCCAGGCCATCAGTTTCTGCGCGTCCTGCGGCGCGGTTTCCAGCGCCCGTTGCAGGGCAGGATCGAGCTTGCCGACGTCAAAGCTCTTGCCAGGTTCGATGCCGATTTTCTTCATCTGCGCGATGATCGGTTCGTCGGTTATGTGCGGCGGATGCAGCTTGAGCAACTCGGCTGCATTGGCGAAATACACGCCGGCCGACATCGTATCGACCTGCGTCTTCGGCGGCGTCTTCATGTCGACGCTGGGGTCCGGTTTGAATTCGACCGGCTTTGGCGTTTTGCCATACTCGGAAAGCAGCGCGACCTTGTAGCCGGCCTGGATTTTGCGGACGGCGTCATAGTCCGGCGGTCCGTCGGTCTTGGTCCGGCCGATCAGCCAGACGTAAGGCGTTGGCGCGTCGATGCGTTGGGTGTCCTTTGGAAGCTTGAACTCCTCGGCGAACCTGTCGCGCAGATCCGGCCGCCAGCCCGCCGGCGCCACCAGGAATGTCCCGGCCTTGGTGCCGGTGGTTCGCCAGCCCGGCGACGCAAAAACATCGGTCCACATGTCGAGCATCGGCAGCAAATAGTAGCGTCCATCAGTATCGGGCGCCGAGATGACGACAGGCTCCTTGGTCATGTCGAGCCAGGAGACGGAATACAGCGTGTCGAAGTTGGAGCGTACGACACCCTTGAAATCCGCCGGCGGGTATTCCGCCACGTTGACGAAGGTGTTCATCGGGCCCCTGAAATCGGTGGTGCCGTTGGTGAATTGCTTGCGGGATATGTCCATCGACATGATGGAGTAAAAATACACATAGGCGTCCACCGCGATGGCGTGCGCCTCCTGTTCGGTAACGGGCGCCGCCGCTTGGGCCAGCGCAGGTGGCGCAGCGGCTGCGCCAAGGCAGAGAGACAATGTCAGCGTCAGAATTCCTCGAAGCATGTCGAATCCTCCTCGTCTGATGTGTGCAGTCTCTTGATGTTTGCCGCGGCCCCTTGCGTTTATGCCGTGTCCTCCTGCGGTATATTTCTGCTGCCGTGAGAACATGCCGCGCAGGCCGCATAAGGCGCCCCGAGGCGCATGCAGAATCGAAACAGGGTCGATAAAGGTAGATGCGATTAGGCTGACGTACGGATGTCGCTTGCGGTATCGCTTGAAGGGCCGCTTCGCCTGCCTGTCACGCGGGCCTTCTACGAAGAGCACTTTATCACGGACGGATCATCTGGAACAGTCGCGGTCGCTGCTCCGTGCTTTGCATGCCGGCGTTGCAGGTGATGTTTTCAAATTCCGCCTCGTCCAACCGGTTGGTTGTTTGCGACCGTCGCTGTGTCGTTAGCGCGATTGTTCCCGCGAGATTCTTCGCAGTTTTGAATGATCGCGCGCCGTCTATGCACTTTGTGCCAGATAGAAGTGCGGAGGAAGCGACGCCCAAACGTGACAGGACAAATCGTCGCAAGCCTACGCGAACCGAACTGTCAGCCACGCTTCCACAGTTTCACGAGCGGTCCATTCGCCCCCATCACCGGATCGGCCTTTGGCAGTTTCACGTTCGGAATCGTCTTCAACGCCTTGGCGTGATTCTCCGGCGTCGCGCGCGTGATTTCGGCCGGCGGGCCGGGCGGATAGGCGCCGACGACGGAAAAATCAGCGCTCGACGACAGGCATTGATGCCCGGTGCCGGCGGGCAGGATCGCGACGTCGCCGGCCGCGATCGCAAGCTCCGTGCCATTGTCGCCGCCGAACCGCACGATGGCGTTGCCGCGGGCGACCCCGAGCACTTCGTGCACGGTGGCGTGGTAGTGCAAATAATCATAGACGCCGTTGCGCCACATCGCGCCCCAGCCATTGGCGCCGAACAGGCCCTCGATGGTTTTTTCGGGGTGATCGTTATCGACGTCGATCGCGCGCTTGTAGACCAGGAGCGGCATCTTGCTGTTCGGCACCAGGCCGTCATCGACGAAGTCGAAGGTGAGCGGCTGAAGGTCTTCGCTGACGACGGACATGATCGTTCTCCCACGTACAAACCATACGTCGGGATTCAACCGCTGTCAGGGCCTCGCGTTCCCTTGGCTCATGCTTTCGGGATTTCAAACACCAGGCAGGTCGTGGTGGCGTGGGCAAGCAGGCGGCCCTTGGAATCGGTGATGCGCGCTTCCGCGGTGGCGGCGCGGCGGCCGACGCTGAGCGTGCGGCCTTCCGACTTCACAGGGCCGGTATCCTTGGTCATGCCCTTGATGAAGGAGATCTTGAATTCCAGCGTGGTGTAGCCGGTGCCGGCCGGCAGCGTGGTGTGGACCGCCAGCCCCATCGCGGAATCCAGCAGGATCGCGGCGTAGCCGCCATGCACCGAGCCGATCGGATTGTAGTGCCGGAAGCCCGGCACGCTGTGAAAGGTCACGACGCCGTTCTCGGCGGTGGAATCGAACGGCTCGACATTCTCCATGATCGGTGGCGCCGGCAGTTTGCCCTCGAAGATCGCGCGGACGAACTCAAGACCCGTCATCGACGCCATCACGCTGGTCGGCGTCACGCCGTATTCGACCTTGGGGGTGGTGGAGCTGTTCATGGGGCGGTTCCTGTGCTTTAGATGTTTAGTATCATACTATAGCGAATAGCGCGGCAACAGGTCATTCGTCACATGAATTCTCGTCATGCCCCGGCGTCGATCCGGTCATGGATGGTATTTTTTAATGAAGTATTGCCGCAAGCGCCAACGTCATCCCCGGACGAACGCAGCTGCGTTCGCTCGGGAGGTGCGCGCTCTTGCGCGCCTCGAAGGATGGGCCACGGGCATCCTCATCCTTCGAGGCTCGCAAGCGCTCGCACCTCAGGATGACGGTAAGAGCGGCGTCGGTTTTACGCCTTCTTGTTCGCCCGCATCAGATCCGCGAACCGCTTGAACAGGTAATGCGAATCCCGCGGCCCGGGTGAGGCTTCCGGGTGGTACTGCACCGAGAATACCGGCTTGCCGTCGAGCTGGATGCCGCAATTGGAGCCGTCGAACAGCGAGATGTGGGTCTGCGTGGCGCCCTTCGGCAGCGTCTTTTCGTCCACCGCGAAGCCGTGGTTCATGGACGTGATTTCCACCTTGCCGGTGGTTTCGTCTTTCACTGGATGATTGGCGCCGTGATGGCCCTGGTGCATCTTCTTGGTCCTGGCGCCGACGGCGAGGCCCAGCATCTGATGGCCGAGGCAGATGCCGAAGGTCGGCGTGCCCGAATCGATCACCTGCTTGATCACAGGCACCGCGTATTTGCCGGTCTCGGCGGGATCGCCGGGGCCGTTAGAGAGAAACACGCCGTCCGGCTTCATCGCCAAAATGTCTTCGGCTGATGTCGTTGCCGGCACCACGGTGATCTTGCAGCCTTCGCCCGCGAGCAGCCGTAGGATGTTGCGCTTGATGCCGTAGTCGATCGCGACCACGTTGAATTCGGGCGCGGTCTGGCGGCCAAAGCCCTTTTCCCAGCCCCACGGCGTCTCGTCCCAGGTGAAGCGCTGGGCCGAGGTCACCATCGGCACCAGATCCATGCCTTCTAGGCCGGGCCATTCGCGCGCTTCTTCCTTGAGGCCGTGCAGGTCGAACTTGCCGTCCTTGGCGTGCGCGATCACGGCATTCGGCATGCCCTTGGAGCGGATCAGCGCGGTCAGCGCGCGGGTGTCGATGCCGGAAAGGCCGATGATGCCGCGCGCCCTCAGCCATCCGTCGAGATGCTTTGCCGAGCGGTAGTTCGAGGGATCGGTGATGGCGGAGCGCAGGATCACGCCGCGCGCACCCGGCGTCGCCGCCATGTTCACCGTCTCGATATCCTCGTCGTTGGTGCCGACGTTGCCGATATGCGGGAAGGTGAAGGTGATGAGCTGCCCGGCATAGGAGGGATCGGTGAGGATCTCCTCATAGCCGGTCATCGCGGTGTTGAAGCAGACTTCGCCGACCGCCTGGCCTTCCGCGCCGAGGCCAAAGCCTTCCAGCACGGTGCCATCGGCGAGCACGAGGAGCGCGGTCGGTTTGAGGTCCGGCCAGGCTGACGAGTTTTCAGGGATTGTCATGAGCGCATTACATAGTCGGCGTACCCCGCCGCGTGAACCCCCAAAAACGCGGATTCACACGCGTTTCACTGCATATTTGACAGGCTGTGCCACCAGCCTAATCTGGAGTTCCCATTTCATAGCGTTTTCGAGCGAAGTGGACGCCGGTTCGCGTCAAGAAAACGCGTCAAAACAAGAAGCTAGGGCCGCTTTTCACCCCAAAGCGCCCAATCAGGAGTCCGCATGGACAATACGATGCCGATCCTGCTCGTTCCGGGTCTTGCGTGCTCGCCGCGGCTCTTTGGGCCCGTGGTGCCGGCCCTGTGGCAATTGGGGCCGGTGACGGTCGCCAACCACATGCGCGACGACAATATGGGCGCGATCGCCCGGCGGATCCTGGCCGAGGCGCCACCGCGCTTTGCGCTCGCCGGGCATTCCATGGGCGGCTATATCGCCTTTGAGATCATGCGGCAGGCGCCGGAGCGGGTGGCGAAGCTGGCGCTGATCAACACCCAGGCGCGGCCCGACTCCGGTGAAGCGACGACCCGCCGCCAGGGCATGATCGCCCGTGCAAAAGGCGGCGAATACCGCGCCGTGCTCGACGAGCTGTTTCCCGGCTTCGTGCACCCGTCGCGGCAGGGCGATGCCGCGTTGCGCCAGCTTGTCCATGACATGGGCGACGATATCGGGCCGGAGGCGTTCGTCCGCCAGCAGACCGCCGTGATCGGGCGGCCGGATTCGCGCCCCACGCTGGCGTGGATCAGATGTCCGACGCTGGTGCTGACCGGCGACCAGGACAACACCATCCCGAACTCGCTCTCGATGGAGATGGCAAGCGGCATTCCCGGAGCCAAACTGGTGGTGCTGGCCAATTGCGGTCACCTGCCACAGGTGGAAGCGCCGCAGGAGACCGCCGACGCGCTGACGGAATGGCTTCGGAGCTAGGTTGTTTCGAGAGCACGAACAGCCTAGATCAGGGCGTTGAAGCCAAAGGATACGAAAATGCTGCGCGACGACATCAACAATGCGGTCAAGGACGCGATGCGGGCCAAGGACGAGCGCAAGCTCTCCACGCTGCGCATGGTCAACTCGACCATCAAGAACGCCGACATCGCCGCACGCGGGGAGGGCAAGCCGCCGCTCAGCGATGCCGACCTGCTCGGCGTGTTCCAGAAGATGATCAAGCAGCGCCAGGAATCCGTCGAACTCTACGACAAGGGTGGCCGCGCCGAACTCGCCGCGCAGGAGCGCGAGGAGATCGCGGTGATCTCCGCTTATTTGCCGAAGCAGATGTCGGAGGACGACGTCAAGGCGGCGATATCGGCCGCGGTCACTGAAACCGGCGCCGCGGGCATGAAGGACATGGGCAAGGTGATCGCGGTGCTGAAGGCGAAATACGCCGGCCAGATGGATTTTGGTAAAGCCAGCGGATTGGTGAAGGCGGCGCTCGGGGGGTGAGGTATGTTGTCGTCCCGGGCTTGACCCGGGACCCATAGCCACCGGCGGTGATTGTTCTAGCGCGCTGGTCGTTGTCTTCCTTTTCCAACAACGTCAGCCGCGGAGTATGGGTCCCGGCCTTCGCCGGGACGACAAAATAATTCGAAGGCCTCTTCCCCATGCTCACGGAAGCCAAGACCTACGACGAGCTCTACAAAAACTTCCGCTGGGACATTCCGGCGCGGTTCAACATCGCGACCGCGTGCTGCGACCGTCATGCCGATGGCTCTGGCCGTCTTGCGCTGATCTATATCGACGAGGACGGCACCGCGACGCGGACCTCGTTCGACGAGGTCGCGGACATGTCGCGCCGCTTCGCCAATGTGCTTGACGCCGATGGCCTCATCCGCGGCGACCGCGTCGCGGTGTTCCTGTCGCAATCGCTGGAATTGCCGATCGCCCATCTGGCGGCGTTTCGCTCCGGCCTGATCTCGATTCCCCTGTTCGCGCTGTTCGGCGAGGACGCGCTGGAGTTTCGGCTCTCCAATTCCGAGGCCAAGGCTGTCATCACCGACGAGGCCGGCTGGAACAAGCTCGCAAAGATCCGCGACCGTCTGCCCGAGCTGAAGACCATCTATGTGATTGGCGACCGCGCGCCCGCGGGCACCAAGCCATTCTGGTCTTCGTTGAACGCCGCATCACCGGATTTTACGACCGTCGATACGTCGGCCGACGATCCCGGCCTGATCATCTACACCTCGGGCACCACAGGAAATCCCAAGGGCGCGCTGCACGCGCACCGCGTCGTGCTCGGCCATCTGCCCAATGTCGAGATGTGCCACGACTTCATTCCGAAACCCGGCGACCTGATGTGGACGCCGGCGGACTGGGCCTGGATCGGCGGCCTGATCAACGGCCTGTTTGCGTTCTGGTACCACGGCGTGCCGCTGGTCGGGCACCGCGCGCGCAAATTCGAGCCGCAGGCCGCGATGCAAATCATGGCCGAGCACGGCATCCGCAACGTGTTCCTGCCGCCGACGGCGCTGAAACTGATGCGGCAGGCCGGCGTGACCAACTCGGGCGTAAATCTTCGCAGCATCTTCACCGGCGGCGAGTCGCTCGGCGGCGAATTGCTCGACTGGGTGCGCGCGACTTTCGGCGTCGATGCCCATGAAGTGTTCGGCCAGACCGAATGCAATCTCGTGATCGGCAGCAATTCCAAACTGTTTCCGATCCGGCCGGGTTCGATGGGTCGGGCGACCCCCGGTTTTGACGTGCGCATCGTCGACGACCAGGGCGAGGAGCTGCCGCGTGGCACCCGCGGCGTCATCGGCGTTCGCCAGCCTTGTCCCTGCACCATGATCGAATATTGGCGCAATCCGGAAGCGACCGCGAAAAAATACGCCGGCGAATTTCTGCTGACCGGCGATCTCGGCGTGCAGGATGAGGACGGTTACTTCTGGTATGTCAGCCGCGAGGACGACGTCATCACCACGGCCGGCTATCGCGTCGGGCCGTCGGAGATCGAGCACACCTTGATGAAGCACCCGGCGGTGGCGATGTCGGCGGTGGTCGGTATTCCCGATCCGATCCGAACCGAGTCGATCAAGGCCTGGATCGTGCTGCGTCCGGGCTTTGCGCCCAGCGACGCGCTGGCGCGTGAGATCCAGGAATTCGTGAAAGTTCAACTCGCCGCCCACGAATATCCGCGCTTCGTGCAGTTCGCGGAAAGCCTCCCCATGACCGCGACCGGCAAGGTGCTGCGACGCGAATTGCGGGCGCTGGGGTAAATCTGTTCGGTCAATTCTTTGCGGTTAGAAAAATGCAAAAAACTGTTCCTCACGCCGCGGGCTTGCACCGCGCCTCGCTCAAGAAGCTCCATGATTTGGACGCGGCGCTGGAGCTGATGTATTACGGCTGGCGCGGGATGACGCTTTCCGCCGATCAGTATCTTGCGACCCTTGGCCTGTCGCGCCCGCACCACCGCATTCTCTATGTGGTGGCCAGGCAGCCCGACGTCTCGATCGGCTCGCTGATCGAGATTCTCGGCATATCCAAGCAAGCCTTGAACCGGCCGCTCAACCTGCTGCTGGAGCGCAAACTGCTGACATCGAGGCGGTCGCCCGAGCAGCATCGCTCCAAATTGCTGCGGCTGACGGAAGCAGGAAAACGCACGGAACAACGGGCATCAGACTACGAGCGCAAGGTCGTGAGCGAGGCGTTTGATCGTGTCGGACCCCGTGGCGCTGCGGCGTGGATGGCCGTCATGGGGGCCATCGCTGACAACAATTGATTTCTAAGGTCAACATAGTTGACTTGAAAGCCGTGCCGTGACAACTTTCTCTGCAGTGATGCCGGGGAGGTGCGGGAGCTTGAGCAAACAGACGATGGACCGGGCAGCCGCCGGACGCTTTGTCGAGGCGTGGTGCGCAAGCTGGTGCAAGGTTGATATCGACGCTGTCGTGTCGCATTTTGCCGAGAACGCGGAGATGCGCTCCCCTTTGGCGATCAAACTGACGGATTCCCCTGTGGTCGCGGGCGCCGAAAATATTCGTGACTACTGGCGCAAGGCCTACGGACACATCGAGAGCGCGGACCTTAAAATCCTGAGCTGGAGCTGGGACGACACGATCGCGCGCCTGACGGTCTGGTGGCAACTGGGCGACACGCGCGCCAGCGAGTTCATGGACTTCGACGCTGCGGGCCGTGTGGTGCGCAGCGAGGCCTTCTACGGAAAATAGCCATGTACGGAAAGTAACGATGCGATTTTCGGATTTCGTTCTGCTTCTCAACACACTCTGGTTCGGCGGCGCCTTCATCCAGTTCAGCATTGCCCAGAGCAATACGCTGAAAATACTGCTGCCCCGGGAGGAGCGCGGAAACCCGATCGCGCCGACCTTGTCGGCCAGCGTGGCGTTCCTGGGCGGGATCAATCTGCCAATCGCCCTTTTGTCGCTGTATCTGCTGGCCCGGCCGCCCTTCTTCGGGGCCACTGACGCACAGCTTGCGTTATTCCTGTTCTTTGCGGCGTGTCACTTCAGCCAGTTCGCCTATAACCTTCCGGTCCTGATGCGCGGGGGACGCGTCGGGGTGGCATACTGGCCCGTGTTGAAGGGCCCGATGCTCCGGATCTTTGTCATCGACGCGATACTGTTCGTGGCAAATCTTGTCGTGGTCTTCCTGCTGCTGTCCTCCTAGAGCGTGATGATTTTTCTTCGCTTCATCATCCCGCTCCAGCTTTTTGTTTGAGCATGATCTCCGCGCAAACGCTGCGCGTTTGTCGCGAGGGAAAACCGGTTCCCACTTTTCCGGATCATGCTCTAGCCGCTCAACCCCCCTTCAGCACCAACCTCAGCATCAGCGCCAGGTCGTTTCGCCGGTACGGCTTGTTCAGAATTTTCGCTTCACTGTCGAGGCCGTCGAGCGGCTGGACCGGATGTTCGGTGTAGCCGGAAGTGAAGAGCACCTTGAGTTCGGGCCGCAGCCGCGATGCTTCCCTGGCAAGCTGTGGTCCGAACATGCCGCCGGGCATCACGACATCCGTAAACAGCAGATCGATCTCGCTGCGTTGGCGCAATACCTCCAGCGCCTCGCGCCCGTTGCGTGTCACGATGACGCGATAGCCAAGCTCCTTCAGCTCCTTTGCAACATAAGCACGCACCAGATCATTGTCCTCGACAACGAGAATGGTCTCGGTGCCGGCATGCGCGGCGGGCTGGTCAGCGGGCGGCGCGGCGCCTCTGTGCGGCGCATTGATGCGGGGGAAGAAAAGCCTGACGGCGGTGCCACGTCCCGGCTCGGAGCGTATTTGCATCGCGCCGCCGGATTGTTTTGCAAACCCATAGACCATGCTGAGGCCGAGGCCCGTGCCTTTGCCCACCTCCTTGGTGGTAAAGAACGGCTCGAAGGCGCGGCTGGCCACTTCGGCAATCATGCCGCTGCCGGTATCGGTCACG
This sequence comes from Bradyrhizobium sp. AUGA SZCCT0222, assembly GCF_018130205.1. NCBI lineage: Bacteria > Pseudomonadati > Pseudomonadota > Alphaproteobacteria > Hyphomicrobiales > Nitrobacteraceae > Bradyrhizobium > Bradyrhizobium sp. AUGA SZCCT0222. The sequence continues at coordinate 20,478 of NZ_JAFCLX010000034.1, read as the reverse complement.
GCCACCTTGACGTAATCGCCGGGCCGGGCCTCGCCATTGACGTCGAGGTCGGATTCCTCGAGCGCGATATTGCGTACCTCGACCGTCAGCTTGCCGCCCTGCGGCATCGCATCGCGCGCGTTGAGCACCAGATTGAGCAGCGCGGACGCCAACTGACCGGGATCGACGCTGGCGCGCCACAAGTCCCGATCGATCAGGAATTCGCATTCGATATGTTCGCCCAGGGTCCGCCGCAGCAATTGTTCCATGCCGAGAATTTTCTGGCCGATGTCGATGTCCTGCGGCGTCAAGGGCTGCTTGCGGGCGAAGGCAAGCAGGCTTCTTGTGAGGTCCGAGCCGCGCTCGGCGGCGGTTGCGATGCTGTCGGCGATGCTGTGCAGTTCCCGGTTCGCGGCCAGCTTCTCGGCGAGGTATTCCGCGTTGCCCAGGATGACGGTCAGGAGATTGTTGAAATCGTGCGCGACGCCGCCGGTGAGTTGACCCATCGCCTCCATCTTCTGGGATTGGCTGAGCTTTTGATTGAGCTCGTCGATGGCGGCGCGCTGCCGCTCGAGCGACTCGGCGGTGCCGTTGAGCAGCGTCATCAGCCCGCCCAGTTCGCCGCCTGGATGCGGCTCGGGAATCCGCGCGCTCAAGTCGCCAAGTCCGAGCCTCCGCGCCATCCCGGCGAGCCGTCCGACCTGACGGCCGACGCCCAAAGTCGCCAGCAGCAATACGCCGGCAAGCAGCAGCAGCGAGGCCACCGCAAGCATCGCCAGATCCTCGTAGAGGCGGCGGTTGGCGGCGGCAAACAGGCCGTCCTTGGGTAATCCCACCATGATATAGAGGCCGGCATCCCGGGTCGAAGGCGAGCGGGCGATGGCCCACACATGCGTCCGGCCCTCTGCGTCCTTCATCTCGTGGAACGGCCCTCGGTCAGCTGCGGCGGCAAACCGGAACAGATCCGAGTTTGCGATCGATGCACCGGCGGGCACGGTCCATCCCTTCCCCTGCGGGGCAACCAGGACGGTGCCTTTCCTGTCAACCAGCAGCACGTCCTTGCCGTTCAGGAGGCGCGTGTCGTATTCGGCGAATTTGCGCAAGTTGAACGACGCCAGCAGGACGAATTTCAGCTCGCCGGATTCCGTGCGGGTGGGGTACGCGATCTGCAACACGGAGGTGCCGGTCAGCCGGCCGAACACCGGCTCCAGCGTGACGATGCCGTGCGCCGTCAGGGCCTGCTTGAAATAGGCACGGTCCCGCAAGTCGAGGGTGCGGTTGGTCCGCAGCGAGTCGCAGAACAGGGCGCCGTCAGGCGTGATGGTCAGAATGCCGGTGAATTGCGGGTATTCCTCGCGCACCGCGGAGAGGAAGGCCGAACACGCCACCTTGTCTGACGTGTCGAGGTCGCGCGCGCGGGCCAGGCCATAGTGAAGCTGCGCCGTGCCCTGAATTTTCTCGTCCAGATCCTTGGAAATGTCGTCGGCCGTTGCCGACAAATTGGCGAGCGCCGCGTTTACTTCGCTGGTGCGATTTTGAGCAAAGCGCAGTCCCACGAGGATAGCCGGCACCAGCATGGCCGCGATAACGAGTATCAGTAGCCGGGTGCGCAGGCTCATCGGTCCGTAATTTTCGCGCTCGAATCAGGCAGTTTCATTTTTAACTAATAATGTGCGGCAATCGTGTGCCGCTCCGTCCGCCGGAGGGATGGCAAATGCCCCTTGCGACAAGCGGGCCGGCAGTTTTCAAATGGCTTCTATTGGAATCCCTCGGAGCGACCCTACAGACTCTGTTCGGCTATCGCAATCAGGGCGGGTGATGGGGAGGATGGGCGTCGTGTGGCGCTGGGATGGCGGCAACTTCCGCCGTCGTCCCGGCCTTGAGCTCAGATGCGCAATTGCGCATCGGGGGACCCATACGCCGCGGCCCATCGGTGAGAGCGCAGGCGTTAGATACCTTCCTCAACAACGAACGCCGCGGCGTATGGGTCCCGGCGTTCGCCGGGACGACGAAAGAAATTGTCCGGGACGACGACTTGTGTGCCGGCACTACGGCGTCCCGATCCCCATCGCCTTCAGCGCGTCCAGCATGCGCTGCGGCGGCGCCATCTTGATCGCGAGCGGCTGACCGGTCTCCAGCACGCTCTTGAGGCTGGAGAGGATCGCCGGCCAGCCCTGGCGGCCGCCGGAGAGGATATCGTCGCTGATGGCGCGGTCGTGCGATTGCAGCATCGTCAGCTTCACCACCTCGCCCGACAGCTCGATCTCGTAGGTCACGAGCGTGGGCCCGAGTTTTTCCACCAGTGCCGGCCAGTTGACGTTCCAGGTTACGGTCAATTTCCGCGGCGGATCGCATTCGATCACCTCGCCGCTGATATGCACCGAACCGTCAGGCGCGCGGGCGATGAAAGCGCCGCCGATCTTCAGGTCGGCCTCGATCGCAAAGCCGGAAAAATACTGCCGGCTGAACTCGGCCGATGTCAGCGCCTGCCAAACCTTCTCCGGCGTGGCAGCGATGTAGATGGTGTAGACGATCGCGGGTTTGAATTTGTCGATGTTCATGACACGCCCTCGATGCCGAGGCGGGCGGCGAATTCCACCTTACTCATCACGCTTCTCCAGCTGCCGTTTCAATTCGCTGAGCGCGGTGAGCCTGCCGCGCTCGAATTTTTTGATCCAGCGTTCGCCGATCTGATGGATCGGAACCGGATTCAGATAGTGCAGCTTCTCGCGGCCATGCCTGAGCGTGGTGACGAGGTTGGCCGCTTCGAGGATCCCGAGGTGCTTGGTCACGGCCTGCCGCGTCATGGCGAGGCCGTCGCACAGTTCGCTCAGTGTCTGTCCGTTCCTGGCATGAAGCCTGTCCAGCAGCGCGCGTCGCGAGGCATCGGCCAGCGCTCGGAAGACCTCATCCATGGTGGGATAATAGGCAACCAAATGGTTGCATGTCAAGGGCGTGGTTTTGGGGCGTTCGCGGCGATGCAGGGAAGGTGAAGAAGCGCTCTTGCTCCGTCGTCCCGGCGAAGGCCGGGACCCATAACCACCGGCGGCAATTGCCTTGCACACTGGTCGTTATCGTCCATTTCCAACTACGCCGGCCGCGGCGTATGGGTCCCGGCCTTCGCCGGGACGACGAAATATATCTATGCCGTCATCCCTCTTTCCTCCACCCCTTCTCGCAAGCGGTGGAGCGGGAGATAGAGCACCGCTTCCATCTCCCCCGTTCACGTGCATAAATGGCGTAAGCTCCCTCCCACCCCGAGTTCCCCATGTCCCTCCAGGTCTATCTTGCTTTCGTCGCCGCCTGCATTGCGCTGGCGCTGCTGCCGGGTCCGGTGGTCACGCTCATCATCGCCAACGGCCTGCGCCACGGCACCCGCGCGGCGTTGATCAATGTCGCCGGCGCCCAGGTCGGCCTTGCCATCGTGATCGGCATCGTCGCGGTCGGCCTGACCTCGCTGATGGCGACGATGGGCTACTGGTTCGACTGGGTGCGTTTCGCGGGCGCGGCCTATCTGATCTGGCTCGGCATCAAGCTGGTTCGTGAACCGGTGGAGGGCATCAAATCAGACGAACCGCCACCGCCGCCGCGCGGCGGCTTCTTCCTGCAGGGCTTTCTGGTGCTGCTCTCGAACCCCAAGGTGCTGGTGTTCTTCGGCGCCTTCATCCCGCAGTTCATGGACATGAAGCAGGACCACTTCCCGCAAGTGGCGCTGCTCGGCGCGACGTTCATGGTGACTGCCGCCGTGACCGACGCGATCTATGCGCTGCTCGCCGGCCGTGCCCGATTGTTCTTTTCGGCACAGCGCACCCGGCTGGTGTCGCGGATCTCGGGCGGCTTCATGATCGGCGGCGGCATCTGGCTGGCGCTGACGCGGGCAAAATAGCACGCTTGAACCGAGGGCGGCGATCGCGCGTCTAATGCAACGCGCCGTCGTCTGAGGAAAAATCTTCGTGCCCGATCTGCCCTGGTTCGTCTTTGCGATGCTGCTCGCGCCGCTCGGGCTGTTGCTCGCGGCCGCGGTCTACAAGACGCTGCAGGTGCGCGCTGCCCGGGAGTGGCCGTCGGCGGCCGGCAAGATCGTGGCCTCGCACGCCCAGGTGCGCGAGGTCAGGGTGATCGATAGCAACCGGGAAGGCGGCTATCGCACCGAGCAGCGCAACTTCGCCAACGTCATCTACGAATATTCCGTGGCCGGCAAAACGCTGCGCAACAACCGCGTCAGCATCGGTGAGGACCTCGGCAATTTCGAGGTCGCCGAGACCATCGCCAAATATCCGGTCGGCGCCGGCGTGACAGTCTATTACAATCCGCGGCATCCAAAGGAAGCGGTGCTGGAACGCGACCTGCCCAAGGGTTTGTGGGGCTGTCTCGGCATCGGCACCGCGATCACGCTCGTGATCGTGTTCGGCTCGGCGATCGGGCTCAACAAACTGAGCGAATTCGTCGCTACGATGCTGCCCCATCCGACGGCTTCGCCATTGGTCATTGCCTTCGGCGCGTTCGGCAGCGTCATCGCGCTGTTCGCGCTCGCGATGCACCGGCAGGCACAGCTCGTCAGGAAATGGCCGGTGGTATCCGGCATCATCAAGCTGTCCGGTCTCGAGCAATACCGCGCCGCGCGAACCGACGACGGGGCGCGCGGGCAAATCATGTATCAGCGCAAGGTGCTCTACACGTACACCTACAACGACCAGTCCTACACCGGCACGCACGCAACCTTTTCCAGCATCGTCGCGTCGAGCTCGGACTGGCTGACGCGAAAACTCACGCCGCCTTATCAGGACGGCGCCAGGGTCAAGGTCTGGGTCAATCCCGCCAATCCGTCCGAAGCGACGCTGGAGCCGCGCGCGTCGTTCGTGTGGTTCCTTTGGCTGCTGGTGCTGGGGTTTGCGGGGCTGACCTATTACGTCGCCCTCCACGGCTAGGTTGCCTGAAGAACCCTCAAGGTCGCTTCTCTCTCAGGATCTGTGAGCGCAATCACAGTGAGCGCACCTGCCCGGTCGTACTCTTGCCGCTCATCATGAGAGAAAATCCGGTGCGACCTTTGCAGATCCCGAGCCGCCGATCCCTGACAGTTCTGCTGATCCTTTTCAGCGCAACGACCTGCGTGGCGGCTGATATCAGAAAAGATTGCCAGTCCGGCCGGATCGGTTCATGCACGCAAATCCTTCAGTCAAATCCCGCAGACTTCAATGCGCTCGCCAACCGAGGCATCGGGCTCAGGGTTAGCGGCGAGTATGACCGCGCCATCGCCGATCTCGACGCCGCGCTCCGCATCGATCCCGATATTGCCGGGCTGTATCTGGAACGGGGCCTGGCCTATGACGCCAAAGGTGAACACCAGCTTGCGATACGCGATTTCGACGAAGCCATAGGACGCGACCCCGATCTGGTGCAGGCGCATTTCGGCAGGGCAATGGCCCATCAAGCCGTCGGTCAACGCGAACTTTCGACCGTCGATATGGACAGTGCCATGCGCCTCGATCGAATGATGGTGGCCGCGCTGTATATGCAGCGAGGCAATCAGTTGAGAGCTATCGGGCATCACGGCGAAGCCATTGCTGCCTTCGATCGCACGATAGATATCAATGCCGGTTGGCCTTTGGCATGGTTCGGCCGTGCCGCATCGTTCGAGGAGATGGGCAACTCCAAACGGGCCGCGGCGGACTATCGAAAATGTATCGAACTGCCCGCGAAAACCGACACCGAACGTCAGCGGCAGCAAGAAGCCCGCGAGCGGCTGGATAAATTGGGCACGCCATAGGTCGGCTTCGATACCCGCCTCATAACGATTCACCGTTCGGCAGCGCTGCTTCACCCTCAGCTGGAGGGGGAGGGTCGCTCGCGCAGCGAGCGGGGTGGGGTGATCCATCCGCGAACGAGATGAAAATGAGTCCGGTAACAGTCCATCGTAACGTCGCTGAATAAGTGCGAGCCAATGAAGCACTGCCGTCGGTGATAGACTGTCACCCCACCCCGCCTGCCATGCGATTGATCCGTGAATCTAAATTACCTGCCGCGACCGAAAAATCGTCTCGATCTCACCAAGAATGCGCGCCAGCCGGTCGGCCCACGCTTTCTCGCCGGCCTGATCCGAAATCAGGTCCTGCCGGATTTCGATTCCCGTGTTCATCAGGCCGCGCGCCTCGGCGTGAACGGGGATGGTGTAGTCGGTCTGGTCGCTGACCGCGTAGGGTTCGTTGTCGCCGACCACCAGATCAGGCTCCGCGCGCAGCAATTGCAGCAGCAGCGGCGGCAATAGCTTGTCGCGCTGATAGAGCGTGCCGATGTGCCAGGGACGCGCGATGCCGGCATAAACCGGCGTAAAGCTGTGCAGCGAAACCAGTATCGTCGGCATCTTCCGTTGCCGGCGCGCGTCGATGATCTCGCCGATGCGACGGTGATAGGGATCGAAGATCTGCGTTCGGCGCAATTCCGCGGCTTCTCGCGCGATGCCTTCATTGCCGGGGATCGTCGTGGTTTCGCTGATGAGCGGGATCGAGCTTGCGACATCAGGCGGGCGGTTGCAGTCGATCACCAGCCGCGAATAGCGCTGCACGATCAGATGCGCGCCGAGATGCTTCGACAGCATCTCGGCAACCCCGGCGATGCCGATGTCCCAGGCGATGTGCCGCACGAGTTCGCGTTCCGGCAATCCGAGATCGCCGAGCGCTTGCGGAATCAGCCGTCCGTAATGGTCACAAGTGAGCAGAAACGGCGAGCGTCCCGAATCATTATATTCGCGGACCGGGGGAACATCCGCAGGCCCCAGGAGTAATGATGTGTCGCCGACGCGGTTCAATGCCATTTTTCCTTACGTATTGCCTATCGAAGCGGCATATCGGTCTACAAATGAGCAGGTTTTTGTATAGATTAGCCGGCCCAAAATCACGATGATTGTTTGACGATGCCGTTACTCACGATTCACCACAAGACCGTATATCGCTACACGCACCCGGTGGCGTTCGGCGAACACCGCATCATGCTGCGTCCGCGTGACGGCCATGATCTGCGCGTGCTGTCCGGCAGCCTCGAGATCGAGCCGCAGCCGATGCAGCTGCGCTGGATCCATGACGTGTTTGGCAACAGCGTCGCGATCGCGACCTTCGACGAGCGCGCGCAGACGCTGTCGTTTACTTCGATGGCTACGATCGAGCACAACCCGGCGGAAGAATTCGCGCTGACCGCGGATGACCCGGCCTACTTCTATCCCTTCCAGTACGACGACGAAGAGTTTCCCGATCTGGTGCAGTTCATCACGCCGCAATATGGCGATCCCAACGGGGATCTGTCGTTCTGGGCGCGGGGATTTCTCGAATCCGACGGGCCGACGCGGACCTACAACATTCTCAGCGGCATGACCCATGGCATCCGCGAAGCTTTCACCTATCGCAAGCGTCACGAGCAGGGCACACAGCATCCTCTCGATACGCTGCAGACGAAGTCGGGCACCTGCCGCGACTATGCGCTGTTCATGATCGAGGCGCTGCGGCGGCTCGGCATCGCCGCGCGATTCGTGTCCGGCTATCTCTTCATTCCCGGCGATAGTGCGCATGGTTATGTCGGCGGCGGCTCGACGCATGCATGGGTGCAGGTCTATCTGCCGAGCGCGGGCTGGATCGAATTCGATCCGACCAATGGCATCATCGGCACCCGCGACCTCATTCGTGTCGCGGTAGCGCGCGATCCGCGCCAGGCTATCCCGCTGCACGGCGCCTATCTCGGCTCGGCGGACGCCTTCGTCGGCATGGAGGTCAATATCAACGTCGTCTCCGTCATTGACGAAGCGCAGGCGGAAAAGGTCTGATCATGGAGATCAAGGTCGGCTTCGAGATCGCCTATGCGGCCGTGCAGCCGACGCCGATGGTGATCATGCTCTCGATCCATCCGTCGCGTTTTTCCGACATCGTCGGCACGGAAAGCATTGTCGCCGAGCCTGACGTGCCGATCGGTTTTTATCGCGACATCTTCGGCAATGTCTGCGGTCGGCTGGTGGCCCCCAGCGGCGGCGTGACCTTGCGCGGCAGCGCGCTGGTTCGCGATTCCGGATTGCCCGATATTGTGATGCCGACCGCGCAACAGATTCCGATCGACCAGTTGCCGGACGAGGTGCTGCAATATCTGATGCCGAGCCGCTATTGCGAGACCGACAAGCTCACCGATATCGCCTGGTCGCTGTTCGGCAACACGCCCGAGGGCTGGGCGCGGGTGCAGGCGATCGTCGAGTTCGTGCACAACCATGTGACGTTCGGCTACCAGCATGCGCATCACATGAAGTCGGCGCACGACGTCTACGAGCAGGGCGCCGGCGTGTGCCGCGATTTTGCCCATCTGGCGCTGACCTTCTGCCGCTGCATGAACATCCCGGCGCGCTATTGCACCGGTTATATGGGCGACATCGGCATCCCGCCGGATCCCGCGCCGATGGATTTCTCCGGCTGGTTTCAGGTCTACCTGTCCGGCCAGTGGTACACCTTCGACGCCCGGCACAATCACCCGCGGATCGGCCGCATCCTGATGGGCACCGGCCGCGACGCCGCCGACGTCGCGCTGACCACGAGTTTTGGGCGGATGGACCTTGTGAAATTCGTCGTCGTCAGCGACGAGGTGGTGGTGGCTTAGGTCGCGCACTCTCCGCCGTCATTGCGAGCGCAGCGAAGCAATCCATTCTTCCTTTTTCAGGGCAAGATGGATTGCTTCGCTGCGCTCGCAATGACAAAAAGCGCCATGATCTCCGACCGTCTGTTCGTCTACGGCACCCTGATGCGCGGCTTCGACCATCCGATGGCGAAGCTGCTGTCGCGCAGCGCCGATTTCATCGGCGAGGCCACGTGCCGCGGCCGGCTCTATCTCATCAAGCATTATCCGGGATTGGTGCTGTCGGACGATCCTGCCGACATCGTGTCCGGCGAATTGTATCGCCTGCGCGACCGCGAAGCGTTGCTCGGCGAGTTCGACATGTACGAGGCCTGCGGCCCGGGCTTTCGGGCGCCGACCGAATATTTGCGGCAGATGCTGAACGTCACGCTCGCCGACGGCAGCGCAAGCGAGGCGTGGACGTATGTCTACAACTGGCCGGTCAGCGGCCTGCCGCGCATCGCTTCGGGGAAGTTTCTGGAGCAGTAGCCAACCGGTGTTGCGCTTACCCTCTCCCGCTTGCGGAAGAGGGAGTGGACCAGCTACTCCGCATCCAGCCGTTCCTGCTCCAGCCGTACATCTACTTCACGCTCGACATACGTCCATTCCTCGGTCGCGCGCAGCGTCGCGACCAGTTCATCGAACAGCGCGGCATTCGCCGGGTCGTATTCGAACCAGGTCAGGAAATCGAAGGGCTCGCCGAGGTCGCGGCAGTGATAGAGCTGGCGGGCGATCGCCGGGAGATATTTCAGGCTGGCGGCGATATGCTGCGACTTGTCCTCGAAAATCCCGCGCCGCTCTTCCTGCGTCAGGTCCCACCACGCGGCGTTCTTCTTGATCGGGATCAGCGCCGCGCGGGTCGCTTCGGGGCGCCCGAGCCCGGCCTGCACCGCCACCAGCTGGGTTTTCTCGGCGCGCTCGGTATAGCGCACATGGCTCGCGACCCCGGCGAGCCGCCAGGAGGTCTGCGAGGGCAGGATCGGCAGCGCGATCGAGGAGGAATGGACGATCGACAGCGCCGGCGTGCGCAACAGCCCCGCGCCCTTGACCGCGGCCTGCGACACCACCTGCCAGGCCCCGCTTTGCCCGCCTCTGAAGGTCGTGAACATCGGGACATGGAAGCGTGGAACCGGGCGGGGGGCAAGCGGATACGCATTAGCCTTGTATTAACAGTCTCAATACTATTCGTAGTATTATCTCAACAAATGGTATCGATAAGTGGTATTGTGGATAAGTCGAAGTCCGGGGATATTGACGAGAACGTATAATGAACATTACGCTCGCCCACTGGCGTTGTTGCTCACGATTCGCGAGCGTGATTAGCGAGCGTAGCCACGCTCTCCCCGCGAATCGTAGTGAAATTGTGAAGTGAGTGAGATAGCGCATGCGCTTCACGCCTAGTTTTCTAGACGAGATAAAAGCACGCCTGCAGGTTTCAGACGTCGTGGGACGCCGCGTTAAACTGAAGAAGGCGGGACGCGAATGGAAAGGCCTGTCACCATTTCAGCAAGAGAAGTCGCCGTCCTTCACGGTTAATGATCAGAAGCAATTCTATCACGACTTCTCAACGGGCAAGCACGGCAACATTTTCGACTTCGTTATGGAGACGGAGGGCGTCTCCTTTCCTGAAGCTGTCGAGCGCCTTGCATCTTTGGCAGGCCTCCCGATACCGCGCACCTCCCGTGAGGAGGAGCAGAGAGAAGAGCGGGCAAAGTCCCTCTTCGACGTAATGGAACTAGCAACGAAGTACTTCGAACAGAATCTTGCTTCGAACGTAGGCGCGCAAGCTCGCGGATATTTGTCGGATCGCGCAATTACTCCATCGACAACTGTTGAGTTTCGACTCGGCTATGCGACGGCCAATCGGTTCGGGCTAAAGGAATTCTTGGGATCGAAGGGAGTATCCGTCGGAGACATGATCGAGACTGGTCTGCTCATCGCTGGTGATGATATTCCGGTTCCTTACGATCGCTTCCGGGATCGAGTGATGATTCCGATCCACGATCAGCGAGGTCGTGTAATCGGATTCGGTGGTCGTGCGCTTAAGAGCGAGGTTCAACCGAAGTATTTGAACTCTCCTGAAACGTCGATTTTTCACAAGGGCTCGGTCGTCTTTAATTTTCATCGCGCTCGCGAGCCTGCCCACAAGGCAGGGTCAGTTGTTGCCGTTGAAGGATACATGGATGCTATTGCCATCTATCAGGCGGGCATTAAGGGCGTTGTAGCAACGATGGGAACTGCCTTTACGGAAGAGCAGGTCACGGCGTTGTGGAGGCTCTCGTCTGAGCCGGTGGTCTGTTTCGATGCGGACCGGGCCGGTATTGCGGCGGCTCATCGGTCTATTGATCGGATTTTGCCGTTGTTGACAGTTGGGAAGTCATTTCAATTTGCCTTCATGGTGGGCGAGAAAGATCCTGACGATCTTATTCGCGAGAGAGGCGTTGAGGCATTCAAAGATGTTCTCGCAGGGGCGTTGCCTATCTGGGACGTCTTGTGGTCGCGCGAGACGGAAGGCGTCAACGTCAAGAGTCCCGATAGTCAGGCTTCACTAGAAAAGAAACTAACCGCACTTGTTCGAACAATTAGAGATTCTTCCGTTCAAACTGCGTACGTCCGCACTTCTCGCCTGCAACTCGCGGAGTTGTTTTGGCAGGCAGTGAGAGGTAAGCCAAAGAGCGACTTCGTTTCGTACGCTGCGCGAGATGGCAAGGCTAGAGCTAGAAGAGATGGCAAGACAAAGATTGAAATCGACCAACCCGTTTCCATTGAGTTGAAGAGCGGGTTGGAAGACCGAGAACACAGTCGGCAAAAAGTCTTGCTCGGCATGCTTGTGCACTATCCGCAATTCCTGGACGAAAAACAGGACACCATTCTGCGATTGAAATTCGCAGCGGATTTAGACCGATTTTGCAGCGCGCTGTATCAATTGCTTGTCATGGAAAAGGAATTGTCCGTGCAGCAAATCTACAGTCGCCTTGGAGATGTTTTTTATAATGTTCTGCACGACATCCACGGTATGAGCCCGGATGGCCGCTCTTGGGGGCATAAGCTTTTTGCTCGGTTTCCGCTGCTTGCCATTACCCCACCCCCTCCGCTGGATTTTGTTTCGAAATCGATGGATCACCTAGCCCGGAGAGTTCATCTCGATGAATTGGATTACGATATCCAGCGGGCCAAAACTTCGGCTGGGGATAACGACAATGCGTTCGATCTCTTGCTGAGCCTGATTCGAGAGCGCCAAAATGAACATGCTAACATCGAGGTAGAGGGAGCCGAACTAGCGGAAGAAGCAGCAGAGATTCGAAGATTCGCGGTACCCAATTACAAGAAAACCGCGCTTGCTGCACCGCAGCATTTAGCTGAAGTGGTCCTTGGGTAGCAGAGTTTTTTGGCGCGATAGGTCGAATCGTAAGGATCGCAGCAGATGATAAAAATGCGCGCCGATCTCGAAGCGCGCGGATTTTCGCAAGTTCTTCAAAGGGTTGGCAGCGCGATCACGACCGGGGCGGTCTGGGGCGTGCAGATCGGCGCCGCCCGGGAAGACGTTCTTTCCACCTGGCAGCAACTCGTTGCCTTGCATCAGAAAACACACGCCTTACTTAGGGAAAAGAAGGATGCCGAGCTGGCCCTGGGCGAGGACCCCAGCGAGGCCCATCTGGCGTGGCTAAAGGACGTCAGCGCCCGTTTGGAGTCGCTGGACGGCACCGAAGCCCTGATCGAGGGTTTTGGCGAGCTTTCAGGCCGGTTCCGGCAAAGCGTCTGATTAAGCGTCAGATGAAAAAATGATGCGGACGGTTCGTGCCGGAGCCGTTAAAAGACTCGCCAAACCCATGGTTTGGCTGCAAAAACAGGGTTAAGCGAAGCTTAAGAGCCTTACGGCTAGTAGACATATAACCGGCGAAACGGGGATTCGGGGTGGCGATAGTCTGCGCCGCCCTTTCCGCGTCGAGTAACTTTTGTTTTCTTTGCAAGGTGCGGCGGCCGCATCCTGCATGAGCGCGTTTCGGGAGCTTGATGAATGGCCACCAAGGCAAAGACGCTGCAGGTTAAGGACAAGGAAAAAGACGACAAGGCAGCGGACGCCCCCGAGAAGGACTCGCCGGACGCCCCGTCGCCGTTGCTCGATCTTTCGGATGCCGCCGTCAAGAAGATGATCAAGCAGGCCAAGAAGCGCGGCTTCGTGACCTTCGATCAGCTCAACGAAGTTTTGCCTTCCGACACCACCTCGCCCGAACAGATCGAAGACATCATGTCGATGCTGTCGGACATGGGCATCAACGTGTCCGAGGCTGAAGAAGCCGACTCTGAGGACGAGAAGGAAGAGGCCGACGACGAGACCGACAACGAGCTTGTCGAGGTCACGCAGAAGGCCGTCACCGAGGTCAAGAAATCCGAGCCCGGCGAGCGCACCGACGATCCCGTCCGCATGTATCTGCGCGAGATGGGCACGGTCGAGCTGCTGTCGCGCGAGGGCGAAATCGCGATCGCAAAGCGCATCGAGGCCGGCCGCGAGGCGATGATCGCAGGCCTCTGCGAAAGCCCGCTGACCTTCCAGGCCATCATCATCTGGCGCGACGAGCTCAACGAAGGAAAGATCTTCCTTCGCGACATCATCGATCTCGAAGCCACCTATGCCGGCCCCGACGCCAAGAACAACATGAACCCGGCGATGCTGGCGGCGCCCGTTGGCCCCGACGGCCAGCCGGTCGCTGCTGCCAACGGCAATGGCGCACCCGCGCATGTCGCGCCGCCGGCCGCCCCGCCGTCGGCGACGCCGTTCCGTGCAGCACCAGCATCCGCGCCCGGTGGCGACACCGAGGAAAAGGATCCGGCTGAAGCTGCCGCCGAAGGCGACATGGACGACGACGAGTTCGAAAACCAGATGTCGCTCGCCGCCATCGAGGCCGAGCTGAAGCCGAAGGTGGTCGAAACCTTCGACAAGATCGCTTCCGAGTACAAGAAGCTGCGGCGTCTTCAAGAACAAGACATCGCCAACCAGCTGCAGAGCGAGACGCTGTCGCCCTCGCAGGAGCGCAAATACAAGAAGCTGAAGGACGAAATCATCGTCGAGGTGAAGTCGCTGCGGCTCAACCAGGCCCGTATCGATTCACTGGTCGAGCAGCTCTACGACATCAACAAGCGCCTGGTCTCGTTCGAGGGCCGCCTGCTGCGCCTCGGCGACAGCCACGGCGTCGCGCGCGAAGACTTTTTGCGCAATTATCAAGGCTCGGAGCTCGATCCGCGCTGGCTCAACCGTGTCTCAAAACTCTCGGCCAAAGGCTGGAAGAATTTCGTCCATCACGAAAAGGACCGCATCAAGGATTTGCGCCACGAGATCCAGTCGCTGGCAGCATTGACCGGGCTCGAGATCGGCGAATTCCGCAAGATCGTGCACGGCGTGCAGAAGGGCGAGCGCGAAGCGCGCCAGGCCAAGAAGGAAATGGTCGAGGCGAATCTGCGTCTCGTGATTTCGATCGCCAAGAAATACACCAACCGCGGCCTGCAGTTCCTCGACCTGATCCAGGAAGGCAATATCGGCCTGATGAAGGCGGTCGATAAGTTCGAATACCGCCGCGGCTACAAGTTCTCGACCTATGCGACATGGTGGATCCGGCAGGCGATCACGCGCTCGATCGCCGACCAGGCGCGCACCATCCGCATTCCCGTGCACATGATCGAGACCATCAACAAGATCGTGCGCACGAGCCGCCAGATGCTGAACGAGATCGGCCGCGAACCGACCCCGGAAGAGCTCGCCGAAAAGCTCGGCATGCCCCTGGAGAAGGTGCGGAAAGTTCTGAAGATCGCGAAAGAGCCGCTCTCGCTCGAAACCCCCGTCGGCGACGAGGAAGATTCGCATCTCGGCGATTTCATCGAGGACAAGAACGCGATCCTCCCCATCGACGCAGCGATCCAGTCCAACCTGCGCGAAACCACCACGCGCGTGCTGGCCTCGCTGACGCCCCGCGAAGAACGCGTGCTCCGCATGCGCTTTGGCATCGGCATGAACACCGACCACACGCTGGAAGAAGTCGGCCAGCAGTTCTCGGTCACCCGCGAACGCATCCGTCAGATCGAAGCCAAGGCGCTGCGCAAGCTGAAGCATCCGTCGCGGTCGCGGAAGCTGCGGAGCTTCCTGGATAACTAGCTTGTCATTGCCGGGCTTGACCCGGCAATCCATCGAAACAAAGCGGCGGGCGAAAGCCCGCCGTTTTTGCTTGGCCTAGCCTGCATTAAGCTGCCGTCGCGATGAGACCGGATCACGCTGCCTCCACGCCGCCGGTGCGCTCCCTCTCCCGCTTGCGGGGGAGGGCGGGGTGGGGGTGCCGCCGCGAGTCACGCTGAGTCACAGGGGCGAGGATCGTCCAGCATTCACAATCGTCATGCCCGGGCTTGTCCCGGGCATCCACGTCTTGGCTTCAAATAATCAGGAAAGACGTGGATGGCCGGGACAAGCCCGGCCATGACGAAAACCCTACTTCTTCTTCGCCCCGACCCGGCTGATGCTCTTGATCTCCAGCGGCGTGCGGCCGGATTTCTCGGCGATTTCGCGGTCCTGCTCGAGGATGAAAGCACGCGCCGGCTCGTCGCCGTCGAGCCCGCCGAGCAATTCGGCAGGCACGCGCCGGTTGGAGCGCTGCGAGTCGTCCTCATAGACGACATTGAAAAAGGCAAACTCGCCTTTGGGATTGGTCCCGGGTTTCTTGGCCATGCGGGCTTGTCCTCGATAAGGACGCCGCTGTCAAAGAAAAATGAGGGACGCATAGACGGCGCGCAAACTGAGCGAAATCTGCAAATATTCGCCTACTTTGCACCGCCTTCCGCCGCCACCGTCGATGGCATGCATCGCGACCCCGATCAAACCCCCGACACGCCAGAGCTGAGCGCCGCCGCGATCTGGCCGCCGCTTCGTCCGTTCATCTCGGGCGAGCGGCGCCTTGGCCGCTTCATGGCGCAGCGGCGGTGGACGGCATGGCTTTACGAGTTCCTGCGCTTCGGGCTGAAGCAGGGCTGGGCCTGCCTGTTCGGCGGCATCGCGGTGGCGCTGATGATCGCGACCTGGCGCTACTATCCGGCGGATGCAGTAGTTCCGCGTTACGACTTCCTGCTTCTGTGCATGATCGCCGTCCAGGCAGCACTGCTCGCAGGCCGGCTGGAGACATCAGACGAGGCAAAGATCATCCTGATCTATCACGTGGTCGGCACCGCGATGGAGGTCTTCAAGACTTCCGTGGGCTCCTGGATTTACCCGGAGCCGAGTTTGTTCCGCATGGGTGGCGTACCGCTGTTCACCGGCTTCATGTATTCCTGCATCGGCAGCTATCTCTGCCGCGCCTGGCGCCTGTTCGATTTCACCTTTTCGAACCACCCGCGGCCGCGCAGCCTGATCGCGCTCAGCATTGCCGCCTATCTCAACTTCTTCACCCATCATTTCATCGTCGATCTGCGTTGGCTGTTGTTCGCAGCATCCGCGTGGCTGTTCGGCCGCACCACGATCCATTTCAGGGTCTGGCACATCAGCCGCGCGATGCCGCTGCTGCTCGGCCTCCTGCTAGTGTCCGTGTTCATCTGGCTATCGGAAAACATCGGGACGTTCACGAAAATCTGGCTCTATCCGTCGCAACGGCACGGCTGGTCGATGGTCTCCATCGACAAGCTCGGCTCCTGGTTCCTGCTGCTGATCATCAGCTACACGCTGGTGAGTTTGATCAATGCGCCAAGGGCGATGATCGCTACTCAAAGCAAGGTGGATTCACGTCAGACAGGTGCGGCAAGTGCGGTTATCAAGGCATCCGCCTGACGCTTCCTCTTCGCCCTGTTGACGTCCCGCTTTACGGCGCCCTTGCGCAAAGCTAGCGCGCGCCGGCCTCCTCACCAATCCATCGTGCGGGTCAGAGCGTTTCGTTGGTCGGATACTTTCGTTACCAAAGATCTTCAACGTGGCGCTGGCGTCCCTACGGCGCCACCAACTCCACCCGTCTATTCAACGCCCGTCCCGCCTCACTCGCATTCGACCCCACCGGCGACAGATGCGCGACGCCCGCCGTGCGCAGCCGCGGCGCGCCGATGTGATACGTCTTCACCAGTTCTTCGGCGATTGCCTCGGCGCGGCGGCGCGACAGGTCGAGGTTGTAGGTGTAGGGGCCCTGGCTGTCGGTGTGGCCGACGATGAAGACATTGAGCGCCACTTGCGAAGCCATCAGCTTCGCGATCTGTTCGAGGGTGGGGCGGCTCTCGGGCCGGATGATCGCCTTGTCGGTGTCGAAGTAGATGCCGTAGAGCGCGACGCGGCCGGTCTCGCGCAGGCCCTTTTCCATGACGGTGGCATCCACCATCTTGTTCTCGATCGCGCCGAGTTCTGCGATCGTGAGCTGCGCGTAGATATCGCGGTTGTTCTCGCTGACGACGACGCTGGCATAGGTCTCGCGCCCGTTCTCGCTCTTGCGCGCCGAAAAGTAATGGTAGTTGAAGCCGTCCACCCACATCTGCGGGATCGGCAGCGCCTCGATCGCCTCGGTGAAGGGAATGCCGCCGCAGGCGTCAGTGTCGCAGCTCAGCAGCGTCTCGAATCCGGCTTTTGTCAGTTGCGTCTCGAAATTCCGCGAGACTTCTACAATCGAGGGGCCGGGACTGGTGCGATAGGCGATGCGGGTGATGCGGCCTTCGAGGCGCGGCGTATCCGATGGCTTGCCGTCCTTGAAGACGGCTGCCTGCATCCGCGCGACATCGAAATTCTTCACTTGGTGTCCTGAGATCACGCTGCCGGAGAAACGGCCGATGCCGGGAAAATCCTTTGAGCCCGCGACATCGCGGGTCTGTGCCAGGGCCGCGGCCGGCGCGAGCGAAAAGGCGAGCAAGACGAGGAGCAGCTTCATGATCGCGTGGGGAAGGGCCATTCGGAAAATCTCTGCATTTTTGGGAAAGATACCGGCCAAGCGGCCCTGCCGCAACGCTCGAAGCGCGGCGGCAGACGTGCTAGAAGCAGGCCTGATATTCCGGCACCCACACTGAAGATGGTTTCCCCATGTACTTCTTTCGCCATGCCTTTGCCTTCTGCTCCCTTGTTCTCGCCGTTTTCTTCGCGCCCCTCTCGCAGGCCAATGCCGCGCAATGCGGCAACTCTGCCGCCGGCTTCGACGCCTGGAAGCAGTCGTTCGCCGGCGAGGCACGTGCCAAGGGCATCAGCGCCGCGACCATCCAGGCCATGATGGCGACGAATTACGCGCAGGCGACCATCAACGCCGATCGCGGCCAGCGCAGTTTTCAGCTGTCGCTCGATCAATTCCTCGCCAAGCGCGGCGCCAACGCAATCGTCGCCAAGGGACGGCAGTTGAAGAATTCGCAGGCCGCGCTGTTTTCCTCCATTCAGCAGCGCTACGGCGTGCCGCCGGGGCCGCTGCTCGCGATCTGGGGCATGGAAACCGGTTTCGGCGCCGTGCGCGGCAACCAGAACATGCTCTCCTCGATCACGACGCTGGCCTATGACTGCCGGCGCACGGCCTACTTCACCGAGCACCTTTACGCGGCGCTGCAATTGATCGATCGCGGCGTGCTGTCGCCAAACCAGCGCGGCTCCATGCACGGCGAAGTCGGCCAGACCCAGTTCATGCCAAAAGCCATTCTGGCCTACGGCACCGGTAATCTGGAAAACTCCGCCAACGCGCTGAGCTCGGCCGCGAATTTCCTCAAAGCCCATGGCTGGCGCGCCGGCGCCGGCTACCAGCCCGGCGAACCCAACTTCGCCGCCATCCAGGCCTGGAACGCCGCCGGCGTCTATCAAAAGGCGATTGCGCTGATGGGCCGGCAGATTGATGGGGGGAGTGAGTGAGGGGTGGCGTGGTGTGAACCACAAATAAAGCTGTCGTCCCGGCGAAGGCCGGGACCCATAACCACAGGCGGCAATTGGGTTACACGCTGATCGTTATCTTCCTTTACTAACAACGAAGGCCGCGGCGTATGGGTCCCGGCCTTCGCCGGGACGACAATAAGACATCTCCTCCGCACCCCCATCTCATGGCATGATCGACACAACCTGCACGTCACAAGGGATTCGCATGCTCAAGCTTTGTTTGGCCGTATTGTTCGGCGCCGTCATCGCCGCCAGCCCCGCTCACGCCGCCCGCTGCGGCGGCGATTTCAATGCCTTCGTGGCGGCGATATCGCAGGAGGCCGCTGCCGCCGGCGTTTCGCAGGGCGTGATTTCGCAGGCGCTGTCCGGTGTGACGCAGGATCCGGCGGTGCTGGCCTTCGACCGGCGCCAGCGCGGCACCTTCAACAAAACCTTCGAGCAATATGTCTCGACCCGCGTCGGGCCCGGGCGGATCAAGATGGGACGGCAGATGCTGCTGAAGCACGCCTCGCTGCTGTCGCGGATCGAGAAGCAGTACGGCGTGCCGCCGGAGATCATCGTCGCGATCTGGGGACTGGAATCCGATTTCGGCAAGGGCGACGTCGGCAAGATGCCGGTCGTCCGCACGCTCGCCACCATGGCGCATGATTGCCGCCGCACCGAACTGTTCCAGGGTGAGCTGATCGCCGCGCTCAAGATCGTGCAACGCGGCGACCTGCCGCTACGCGACATGATCGGCGCCTTCGCCGGCGAAATCGGCCAGACGCAATTTTTGCCGTCGTCCTACATCAAATACGGCGTCGATTTCGACGGCAACGGCCACGTCGACCTGCGCCACAGCGTCCCCGACGTGCTCGCCTCCACCGCCAACCTGCTGCACGTCTCCGGCTTCAAGCCCGGCGCGCCCTACAGCGAAGGCACGCCGAATTTCGAAGCGATGCGCGAGTGGAACAGAGCCACGATCTATCGCAAGACGATCGGGTACTTTGCGGATCAGCTGGCGGGGCGGTAGGTCTCCGTCATTCCGGGGCGCGCGCGGCGCGAACCCGGAATCCATTACCCCGCATGCGCTGCCGCCCAATGGATTCCGGGCTCGATGCTACGCATCGCCCCGGAATGACGGCTTGATGTGGGACGCCGTCCTCTCCCCGTCATTGCGAGCGCAGCGAAGCAATCCATATTGCGCCAAGCCGAGGCATGGATTGCTTCGCTCCGCTCGCAATGACGGCGGCTGCGACAAAACAACCCGACGGGCAAATCAGTTCCGCTTTCCAGAAATCATGTCAAGTCCAAAATTTCCGAAAATCAAAAATATTTTCCTTCCCTTCGACCCCAAATCACCTGCACATCTATGCCCATCCCGTCCCACTCAGAGGGGCGTCGGCCGTCGTCATGACGAGGGGCGGGTCGCGGTGGACGTTGACGTTGCGATTGACGGTCGCGGCTGAAGCGTACGGCAAAAGCGTGTGGTCCTGGCGCCCGTAACGGCGTCAAGTCTTTCGGGAGCTAACGCTTTCGAGGGGCGACGGTGGCAATAGAGGCCGTCTCACCGGGGAGAGCGCGTTATAAGCCGTAAAGCCATTGCGCAGGGAATGTCGGATGTTCTCCGCTGCCCTGTATGCTCGTGTGCAGCATTCTTATGCACAATCGCACGCGAGACCGCGGGTGCAGCGCGCATCCGGCATTCCCTGCGCCCTCTGGATTTTTGAGGGCGGAAGAGTTTCTTGCAAACCTCGGGCGCATCGCGCCGCGAGATCGCGAAGGTGTGTTCTTAGTCGTCGTCCCGGACAAGCGAAGCGCGATCCGGGACCCATACGCCGCGGCCCCGTCGGTGAGAGCGCTGGCGTTAGAGACCTTGAGCAACAACAACTGCCGCGGAGTATGGGTCCCGGCCTTCGCCGGGACGACGCGGAGCAAGGATGAAAACCGAATCGCAAAATTGTCTTCGTCGTCCCGGACAAGCGAAGCGCGATCCGGGACCCATACGCCGCGGCCTCTCGGCGAGAGCG
>NZ_JAFCLX010000033.1:0-82538 GCF_018130205.1 Bradyrhizobium sp. AUGA SZCCT0222 | reverse complement strand
ATTCCGGGTTCGTGCTTCGCACGCCCCGGAATGACGGTGTTGAATACTCCGAATGTGGCCTAATCGGCCCCAATCCGGGCAATTAGATCAGGCAATTGCCGCATATCGCCGAAAGTGACCGCGGCGCCTGCGTCGCGAAGCAATTCAGCGTGACCTGCGCTGCAATGGCTGCCGCCGTGAAAGCCGAGCACGGTCATCCCGGCGGCCCGGCCACCGGTGACGCCGGCAACGCTGTCCTCGATCACCAGGCATTGAGCCGGCCGGATATTCATCTGTTCGGCAGCGAACAGAAACAGATCCGGGGCGGGCTTGCCGCGCGTGACCTGCGTGGCGGAAAAGATGTTAGGCGCGAGGACATCGTAGAGCCCGGCGCAGGTGAGGCCATGGCGAATCTTCTCCGGCGTACCGCTCGATGCCACGCATTTCGGAAGATCGATTGCGGCAATCGCTTCGCCGATATGGGGAATGGCTCCCAGCTCGTCAGCATATCGTTGCAGCGCGGCCTGTTTCATCTGCGCTTCGAAATCATCCGGGAGACTGCAACCCAGTTCGGCCTCGACGGTCAGGCGCGCCTCACGATCGGAGACGCCGAGGAACCGCTGCAGCACCTGATCCGCCGTGATCGGATAGCCGTGGCGCGTCAGCGTCTCCGCATGCGCGCGGCATGAAATGACCTCGCTGTCGACCAGCACGCCGTCGCAATCGAAAATGATGAGTTGTGGGATCTGCATTTTATTTTGACGCGTTTTCTTCACGCGAACCCGTACCCGCTTCGCTTGAAAACGCTATGACGACTTATCTTCGTCCAGCGGCACGCAATACAGTTCGAGCCGGTGATCGACCAGTTTGTAGCCGAGCTGGCGGGCGATTTCGGCCTGCAGCTTCTCGATTTCTTCCGAGGTGAATTCGATCACCTTGCCGTCGCGCAGGTTGATCAGGTGATCGTGATGGCTGTCCGGCATCTGCTCGTAGCGCGCCCGGCCCTCGCGGAAATCATGCCGTTCGATGATGCCGGCGTCCTCGAACAGCTTTACGGTGCGGTACACGGTCGAGATCGAGATCTTGTCGTCGACCTCGACGCAGCGCCGGTAGAGTTCCTCGACGTCGGGATGATCCACCGAATCCGCCAGCACCCGCGCGATGACGCGGCGCTGCTCGGTCATGCGCATGCCGGTGGCGGCGCAGCGTGCCTCGATACCGGTATTCTTGTGCGCGGGCGGGGACTTCAGTACGGACATGGTGTCTTGGCCTCATAGCGTTTTCGAGCGAAGTGGCTACCGGTTCGCGTGAAGAAAACGCGTCAAAAAACAAAGATCTAGAGCCCGGTTCTGATCTCATCAGAACCGAACTGGCTCTAGAGAGCAGGGCAGGGGTGTTTTGCCACCCCGTGCAGTTTACGACAAGTCACGCCGCATCAGAAGTGCATTCAATTGCTCCCCGCCGGGCTGCTGATAATAGCGCTCGCGGCGCCCAATGACGCCGAATCCGGCCCATTCATACAGCCGCCGCGCCGGCTGATTGTTTTCTTCCACTTCCAGGAAGATGGAACGCACTCCGCGGCCGGCGAGATGGCCAAGATGCGTCAGCAGCAAATTGCGCGACAGGCCGCGGCCGCGCTCGCCGGCATCGATCGCGATCGACAATATTTCGGCTTCGTCCGCGGCCATGCGCGAGACCGCAAAGCCGATCACCTTGCGCCCTTGCCGGAGGCGGTGAACCAGCGTGTTGCGTTCGGTCAGCATCGCCTCGAACTCGCCTTCACCCCAGCCACGGTGAAACGAGGCGCCATGCAGCTGCGCCAGCCGCGCCGCGTCGCGCTGGCTGGCCGGCTCAATCACCGGCGTGCCGCCGCGCCACCATTCGGAAATCAGGGATCCCAGGGCCATTCTCGCGGCCATTATGATGCGGGCTGTGAGGCTTGCGGCAGCGGGTCCTTTGGCGGCTTGGCGTCGGGCGCGCGCAGATAATAGGGACTGGCCGGCGACATCTCCGGGCTGACGGCGGCGCCCAGCCACGCCACCCAGGTGATGTCGGGCGCCGGTTGCGCGTCGACCCTGAACGGCGGCGGCGCATCGGAAGGCCAGCGATCGGCGAGGATTTTCGCGGCATTGCCGACCAGGTGCGGCGTGCCGAAGCGGGAGGCGTCGAGTGCTTCTGATATCGGCGCCACTTTCGGCTTGACCAGCGAACCGCCGTCGCCGCTGACCACCTGAAAATACACATGATCGTGGCGCGCATCGATCGCCGAGATGATCGGATGTTCGCTGTTCTCGCCGACGAAGGGCGCGGCGTAAGCGGTCAGCGTCGTCAATCCCACCACCGGCTTGCCGGCCGCCAGCGCAATGCCGCGGGCGGCCGAGAGGCCGACACGCAATCCGGTAAAGCTGCCGGGCCCCTTGGTCACGGCGACACGGTCGAGCGACGTGAACGCGACGCCGGATGCTTTCATCACCCGCGCGATCAGCGGCATCAGCGCTTCGGCGTGGCCGCGCTTCATCGGCTGCGATTCCTGCGCGATGATCCTGGCCGCGTCGGTGTCGAGCACGGCCGCGGCGCAGGCATCAAGCGCGGTATCGATGGCGAGGATTAACATGAAAAGGTTTATAGCAGCTTCGTAGGGTGGGCAAAGGCGCACTTCGCGCCGTGCGCTTGCCTATCCCACGTTCTGGCGGCAAATCATGATGTCGTCCCGGCCTTGAGCCGGGACCCATACGCCGCGGCCGTTATTGTCGAAACGAGATAATTGACGCCGTCCGCAACAATTGTCGTCACGGCGTATGGGTCCCGGCGTTCGCCGGGACGACAACGATCGAAACTACATGGGCCGGACTTCGACCACGTCGGGCACGAAGTGCTTGAGCAGGTTCTGGATGCCGTGCTGCAGGGTTGCCGTCGAGGACGGGCAGCCGGCGCAGGAGCCCTTCATTTTGAGATAGACGACACCGTCCTTGAAGCCGCGGAAAGTGATGTCGCCGCCGTCATTGGCGACCGCGGGGCGCACCCGCGTCTCGATCAAATCCTTGATGGTCGCCACCGTGTCGGCGTCGGCCTCGTTGAAGAACTCGTCTTCCTCGTCGAGCGCCTCGTCATTGCCGGCCGTGCCGTCGGCCAGCAGCGGCGCGCCGGACATATAATGTTCCATGATGGCGCCGAGGATCGCCGGCTTGAGATGCTGCCAGTCGCTGTCGTCCTTGGTCACGGTGACGAAATCGGCGCCGTAGAACACGCTCTTGACGCCCTGCACGTCGAACAGCCGTTCGGCCAGCGGCGAGCGCGCGGCGGCTTCGCGGTTGGCGAATTCCATCGTGCCGGTGTCGAGCACGGTACGGCCCGGAATGAACTTCAGGGTGGCGGGATTGGGGGTCGCTTCGGTCTGGATAAACATCTGATTTCTCCGGCGTCGCCGGTTCAAGGCCGGCGCGTGGGCGTTCTTTAGCAGATGGCAACGGCCGGCGCACGGTCAAGGGGCGCAGACCAGCCTTCTTGGTCGCAATTCCCTCATTTCGTTCAGGAAAGCGCGTCGATTTCGGCGTCCTCGAGGTCGCCGGAAATGATCATGACCGGGATCGGGAACGAGCCGGTGGCCTGGGCGATCAGGGCGATCAGCGGCCCGGGGCCTTCGGCGCCCGGATTGGCCGCCAGCACCAGCATCGAGATATCGACGTCCTTGTCGATCACGTCGAGGATCTGTTCGGTCGGATTGCCCTCGCGAATCACCCGCTCCGGCGTGATCGCGGCAATGCCGTTGGCGCGGCCGGAGGCGCGGTCGAGCGCCTCATTGGCGGCGTCCTCGGCTTCGGCGCGCATGATGTCGGCGACCCCCAGCCATTGCTGGTTCTGGTCCTCGATCTCGATGATGCGCAGCATTACCACGCCGCCGCCGACCCGGATCGCCCAGCGGCTGGCATAGTAAACCGCGCGGTCCCACTCCGCGGTGTCGTCAACGATGACAAGACATTTTGGCTTGTGACCCGTCTCGTAGCTTCGTCGCTGGGTGGTCATGCATGTCCCGGTGCTGCGCCAAACCGACGCATGCTGCCACGGCGCAGCCGTGTCAGACAAGCGCCGTCGCTGTTCGGTAGTGTCTCAGTTTGAATTTCGGTCTCGGTATTGGTTCAGACTGAGCTCGTTCGCACCGCCCGCATAGTCGGGATCGGCGGCTTGGACGGGGTCATCCTCCCACCCACAGACTTGGCAGATTTCGTAGTTCCCCGGCTCACTCACGACGCTCGAACGGCAACAAGGGCAGGGGAAAAGCGTGCCGGCCATTTCTACCGCTTGCGGATGAAGCCGACGATGTCCTTGGCGGCCTTCATGGTTTCGGCGGCGATCGCCTCGGCGCGCTCGGCGCCGTCGATCAGGATCGAATCGACGTGATCGGGGTTGGCGACCAGCCGTTTCATTTCCGAGGCGATCGGCGCGAGTTTGGTGACGCAAAGTTCCACCAGCGCGTTTTTGAAGTTGGAGAACTGTCCGCCGCCGAACTCGGCCAGCACCTCGGCTTTGCTGCGGCCCGACAGCCCCGCATAGATGCCGACGAGATTGTCGGCCTCCGGGCGGCCTTCCAGCCCCTTTTCTTCCGACGGCAATGGTTCCGGATCGGTCTTGGCCTTGCGGATCTTCGCCGCGATGGTCTCGGCGTCGTCGGTCAGGTTGATCCGCGAATTATCCGATGAATCCGACTTCGACATTTTCTTGGTGCCGTCGCGCAGGCTCATCACCCGCGTCGCGGGCCCGGTGATCACGGGCTCCGGCAGCGGAAAGAACAATCCGTCGTTGAAGCCATGGCCGCGGATCGAGTCGCCGAAGTCATTGTTGAACTTCTGCGCGATGTCGCGCGAAAGTTCGAGATGCTGCTTCTGGTCCTCGCCAACAGGCACGTGGGTGGCGCGATACACCAGGATGTCGGCGGCCATCAGCACCGGATAATCGTAAAGCCCAACCGAGGCCGCTTCGCGATCCTTGCCGGCCTTGTCCTTGAACTGCGTCATGCGGTTGAGCCATCCCATCCGCGCCACGCAATTGAAGATCCAGGCGAGCTCGGCATGACCGGTGACCTGGCTCTGGTTGAACACGATGTGCTTTTTCGGATCGATGCCGCTGGCGATAAAGGCCGCGGTCACTTCGCGGGTGCAGCGCGTCAGTTCGGCCGGACCGCCCCAGACGTCCACCCCTTGCGTGATCGCGTGCATGTCGACGACGCAATAGATGCAGTTGTGCGTTTCCTGCAGCTTCACGAAGTTGACGAACGCGCCGAGGTAATTGCCGAGATGCAGATTGCCCGTCGGCTGGACGCCTGAAAAAACCCGTTCAACCATGGCCATGGTAATGCTTCCTGCGAATTGTCGGTTTGGCGCGCTCGTTTGCCACGCAAGCCTTAGTCGCGCAAGTCGCTGACGTGGTTCTGCCGGATCGCCTTAACCGCTTGGCGCCAGTCCGTGATGCCGAAAAGCCGCAGAAACAGGCCGTAAATCGCAATACCCGCGATAATCAGGAGGAGCAGGATGATCGCCTGCACCAGGCCGTGGGCATCAGGCGCGAGGGCCGGCGTGAACCGCGTCGCCAGCCACAAGGCCGCGCCCATCGCCAGCGCGGCGGCAAGGATGCCGGGCAGCCGCCGCCGTGCGGCGGCGTCGATCGAAAATCCGAACGTTCCGCCGCCCCTTACGATCAAGCTGAAGGCCGTGCTCCATGCCCCGATCGCAAGGCTGGCGGCGATGCCGCCGGCGCCGAACCAACGGCCGAGCAGGACGGAAAGGACGATGGCAAGGACGACGCCCCAAAGCGTCGCGAGCAGCGGCGTCAGCGTGTCCTCGCGCGCAAAGAACGCCGGCGACAGCGCTTTCACCAGCACATTGGCGGGCAGCCCCAGCGCCAGCCACATCAGTGCGCGAGACGTCGCGGTGGTGTCTACCGCGGTGAAGGCGCCGTGTTCGAACAGCATGCGCACGACAGGCTCGCTCAGCACGATCAATCCCAGCATCGCCGGCAGGGCCAGCCCGACCGCGAGTTCGAGGCCGCGCGATTCCGCATGCGCGACCGCGGCCTGATCGCCGCCGCGTAACGCGCGCGTCATTTCCGGAATCAGGACCGTGCCCATGGCGACGCCGACAATGCCGAGCGGCAGCTCGACCAGGCGGTTGGCGAAATAGAGCCACGACACCGCCGAGGGCGATGACGATGCGACGATCGCGCCCGCGACCATCAATAATTGCGGCGTGCTGCTCGCGATCATGCCGGGGATCGCCTTGCCGAGAAAGCCGCGGATTTCCGCATCGAACGAGACCCGAAGCGGCGTTGCGATGTCACCGCCTCGCCGCAGCACCAGAATGGACAGTTGCAGCAGGCCGGCGACGCCGACCGTGGCGGCGAGGATCTGTGCGGCGAGCACGGCACCCGGCCGCGATGCCAGCAGCACGGCCATGACCGCGATCAACGCGATATTGAACAGCAGCGGCGAGAACGCGGTGAGTGCAAAACGGCCTTGCGCGTTCAATAGCGCCATCATCACGGTCACCGGCCCGGCAAAGGCGAGGTAAGGCAGCATCAGGCGGGCATTGTCGACGGCGAGCTGCAGCGTCTGATGGCCAGAAAACCCCGGCGCCAGCGCCAAGATCACCAGCGGCATCAACAGTCCGAGCAGCAGGGTGGCGACGAACAAGGCGGCCGTGACGGTGCCGAGCACGCGGCCCGCATATGCGGCCGCCGCCACCGCGCCACTGGTCTCGCGCACGCGCAGCCACGCCGGCACCAGCGCCGCGTTCAGCCCGCCTTCGGAAAGCAGGCGGCGGATCACATTGACCAGTTGAAAGGCCGCCAGGAAGGCATCCGCGACAGCGCCGGCGCCAAGCAGCGCCGCGACCAGCGAATCGCGCACGAATCCGAGCAGGCGCGAGGCCAGCGTTCCCGTCGATACCGTGAGGAAGGAGCGGATCATCGGGGCTTTATAGGGCACGATCCCTAATGCGATCGAAAGGTTTTCGGGCGGACCGCACGCGTGGTTTCGGCGGGGCTCTTTGCAGCTGCCTGCTGCAGCTCGCGGCGAAATTCATCGCGCTTCTCGTGGATGGAGGCAATCACCGGTCCGATCGCCTGCTCCAGTCCGATCAGCGCCGCCTCCGACAGTTGCAGGCTGGCTTCGATGGTCTCGGGCACGGCGTCGGTAACGCCGATCTCGTAAAGGTGGCGTGCATGGTCGGCATCGCGGGCGCGCGAGACGATAACGATATCCGCTCTCAGCGCGCGTACCTGCCGGACGATTTCGTCGATCGCGGCCTTGGCGGCTACCGTTACGATGACCGCCTTTGCGTCCATCACGCCGCAGCTCTTCAGAAATTCCGGGTCTGTCGCGTCACCGTAATAGACCTCGCGCCCGCTCCTGCGGTGGCCCGGGACTGCGTCGGCGTCGTTGTCGACCGCGAGGTAGGTACAGTTGTGCCGGCCCAGCAGAGAGCAGACGACTTCGCCAACCCGGCCGTGCCCGATCACGATGGCATGTCCGGCGCCCCCACTCGGTGCAATGCCCAGTTCCGGATCGAGCGCCTTGGGCTCGCGAAACTTCGGCGCCAGCCGCCGTGCGACCAGGGCCAGCACCGGAATCAGCGCCATCGTGATCGATGTCACCGCCAGGGTGAAGCTCGATACATTGGCGCTGATCAGGCCGAGCGAGGTGGCAAGGCCGATGCCGACGAACGCGAACTCGCCGCCCGGACCCAGCAGCAGACCGGTTTCGATCGCCGCCGGCCAAGGCAGTCGAAAGGTTCGGGCGAGTCCGGTGAGCAGGATAGCTTTGATGCCGATCAGACCGATGACGGAGGCAACAAGCCAGAATGGCTCGCGTGCGATTTCGCGCACATCAATGTTCATGCCGACGGTAAAGAAAAAGAAGCCAAGCAGCAGTCCCTTGAAAGGGCCGATGGTTGTTTCGATGGCCTTGCGGAATTCCGTCTCGGCGAGCAGCAACCCCGCGATGAAGGCGCCCAGCGCCATGGAAAGGCCGGCCACGGCGGCGGCGACGCCGGTGCCGATAATGACGAACAGGGTGGCCGCGACAAACAATTCACTGGCGCCGGTGGCGGCCACCAGCCGGAACAGCGGCCGCAGCAGCAGACGTCCGAGGATGACCATCGCGACAACGGCGACGGTGGCGTTGACCAGCGCGAGGGCGAGGCTGGTCATGACCGAGCTGCTCGAGCCTTTGCCCAGGATGGAGATGAAGACCAGGACCGGAATTACCGCGAGGTCTTGCGCCAGCAGAATGGCGAAGCTGGTTCGGCCTGCCGTGGTGCCAAGCCGGCCCTGGTTGGAAAGGACCTCGATGACGATCGCGGTCGAGGATAACGCAAGGCAGGCGCCGAGGATGATCGATACGGCGGATGGGTTGCCGAAAAGGGCCGCGATGCCGGCGATGACGGCCGTCGTCAGGATGAACTGCAGGCTTCCGAGGCCGAACACCAGCCGGCGCATCGCCTTCAAACGTTCGTAGGTCAGCTCCAGGCCAATCAGAAAGAGCAGGAACACAACGCCGAGTTCGGCGATGCCGGCCACGTTCTTGGCATCGACGACGGTAAGCCAGTACAAGAACGGGAGCGCGTGGATGAGCGAGCCCAGTCCGAGCGGACCGAGCAGCGCGCCTGCGGCCAGAAAGCCGAGCACGGGGCTAAGCCCAAAGCGGCGCACCATGGGAACGACAATGCCGGCCGTCCCCAGCAGGACGAGCGCGTCGCTATAGGCATCGATGTTGAACTGCGCCGCCACTCATTGCTCCCTGCGCTGGTCCGATGCGCTCGCCGTACTGGATCAAATGGGGTGTGCATGCGCAAGCACCGGCGGGCGTGAAAGCCGGCGGCGATGGCACTGGGGTCCGGCTTTGAGTCCGTTCGGCGCTTCCAAGCGGACGTCGGCCGGCCCATCTGAAGTTGTATCGTTCGCGACCGGGTGGCTGACGCTGAGGAGCGATCCGGACACCGGTGTCCAACAGCATCGATCGTCTTCCGGTTCCATGCAATCCAGCGCTAACTCATTCGATGGCTGTCCGCCGGAGTGAGTGGTGCGCGCGGAAGCAATGGTGATAGCCTCGCGGCGAAATGGCTCAGACCGGTGCAGGATATGAGCGTCGTTGCGCGAAATAACGTCCGCGTCCGCGGGACGGGTGAGAAGGCGATGGTCTTCGCCCACGGTTTTGGCTGCGACCAGAACATGTGGCGGTTCGTGGAGCCGGCCTTCGCCGGCGACTTCAAGACCGTGCTGTTCGATCACGTCGGCGCCGGCGGCTCCGACCTCAAGGCTTACGACAGATCGAAATATGCCACGCTTGCCGGTTATGCCGACGACGTCGTCGAGATCGGTCGCGAACTCGGCCTGAAGGATGCCGTCTTTGTCGGGCATTCCGTGAGCAGCATGATCGGCGCGCTGGCGGTGCAGAAGGCGCCCGGCATGTTTGGCAAGCTTGTCATGGTCGGGCCTTCCGCCCGCTACATTGACGATGACAATTACGTCGGCGGATTCAGCGAACAGCAGATCGAGGAGCTTCTCGAGTTTCTTGATTCCAACCACATGGGATGGTCGGCCCAGATGGCGCCGGCGATCATGGGCAATCCTGATCGCCCTGAACTTGGCGAAGAGCTGACCAACAGCTTTTGCCGAACCGATCCCGAAATCGCCAAGGCGTTCGCCCGCGTCACGTTCAAGTCGGACAATCGCGCCGATCTGGCCAAAGTCGATATTCCAACGCTGGTCTTACAATGCAGCGAGGACGTCATCGCCTCAAAGGAGGTTGGAGAGTTTGTTCACCGCGGAATTCCGGGCAGCGAACTCATCATATTGGAGGCTACCGGACATTGTCCTAATCTGAGCGCTCCTGATGAAGTGATCGCCGCCATGAAAACGTTTGTCTGAGCGGCGCGGTGGACAGTCCCCGCATCGATGATTTCCAGGACATGTTCGACAACGCCCCTTGCGGCTATGTCACGCTGCTGACCAACGGCCGTATCGCGCGTGTGAACCGGACGCTCATTGGCTGGACCGGCCACACCTCAGATCAAATGATCGGCAAGCCGTTCTCTGGCTTCCTCAACATGGCGGGCCGCATCTACTACGAAACCCACATCGCGCCGCTGTTGCGGATGCAGGGCTTCTTCGACGGGTTCGCCATCGACATGGTGACCGCGGCCGGCGAGCATCTGCAGATGATTGCGAGCGCCACCGATGGCCGGGACGCCGGCGGAAAGACCCTGTTCACGCGTGTTGCCTTGATCAAGGCCGTCGATCGAAGGCTATATGAGCGAGGGCTTCTGGAAGCGCGCGACATGGCCGCCATGGGCCTTGCACGCGAGCGCGAGAATTCGGAGTTGCGCGAGCAGTTCATCGCGGTGCTGGGGCATGACCTTCGCAACCCGCTGGCATCGATCAGCGCCGGCGCGCGCATTCTGGGACGGGATGCGACGACGGAAAAACAGCACCAGATCCTGGCGATGCTGGAGACCACCGTGATGCGGATGGCCGGGCTGATCGACAACGTGCTTGATTTTGCGCGAGGCCGGCTCGGTGGGGGCATTATTCTGGACCGCAATGCCAACGCGCCCGTGGAACAGATGCTGCATCAGGTGATCGATGAACTGCGGCTGTCGTCGCCGGGACGTCAGATCGAAGCCGAGTATGCCATCGACGTTCCCGTGAATTGCGATCGAATCCGGATTGGACAGCTGGTTTCCAATCTGGTCGGAAACGCGCTCAGCCACGGCGCGACCAATGAACCGGTGCGCGTCCGCGCGGTGACGGAGGATGGGCTGTTCAAATTGTCGGTCGCCAATGGCGGGGAGCCAATACCCGAGGCCGCGATGGAGAAGCTGTTTGAGCCATTCTTTCGCGGCGAGGTTCGCGCCAGCCGGCAGGGGCTTGGCCTCGGGCTCCACATTGCGTCGCAGATCGCAAAGGCGCACGAGGGTTCGCTTAACGTGACGTCGACGGCTGAGGAAACCCGCTTCACCTTTGTCATGCCGCTGCGATAGCGCCCTTATGGTGGCAGCGGACCCGGCGCGGTGTCCGGCTTGTATCTGTCCTGCGCGCGAGGCGGACATCGGCTGGCCAATCTGAATCTATCGATTCACGCCATTTATGGGTTCACGCCTTGCGCCGGCCGTGATAGGCCCCGCCCTTCATGATGGCTGCAACAGGACGGTGAGATGGCCGACGCAAAATATGACGTTCTCGGGATCGGTAATGCGATTTTCGACGTGCTGGTGCAGACCGACGATGCCTTTCTCGGCCGCCATGGCATGACCAAGGGCGGCATGGCGCTGATCGACGAGGCGCGCGCCACGGCGATCTACGCCGATATGGGCCCGGCCACCGAAATGTCCGGGGGCTCCGCTGCCAACACCATCGTTGGCATCGCCAATCTCGGCGCGCGCGCCGCCTATGTCGGCAAGGTTCGCGACGACCAGATCGGCGGCCTCTATACCCATGACATCCGCGCCGCCGGCGTCGCGTTCGAAACCAAGGCCGCAAGCGGCGGCCCCGCCACCGGCTGCTCCTACATCCTGGTGACGCCGGACGGCGAGCGCACCATGAACACCTATCTCGGCGCGGCGCAGGAGTTGATGCCCGATGATATCGACGCGGCGCAAATCGAAGCGTCCGGCATCATCTACCTCGAAGGCTATCTCTGGGATCCGAAGAGCGCCAAGGAAGCCTTCGTCAAGGCGGCGACCATCGCGCATGGCGCCGGCCGTCAGGTCGCGCTGACTTTGTCGGATTCGTTCTGCGTCGGCCGCTACCGCGACGAGTTTCTCGACCTGATGCGCAAGGGCACCGTCGATCTCGTGTTCGCCAACGAGGCCGAGCTGCAATCCCTGTACGAAACTCCGGATTTCGACGCCGCACTAAAACAGCTGCGCGCCGACACCAAACTTGGCATCGTTACCCGCAGCGAGAAGGGCTGCGTCGTGGCGTCGAAAGATGGCGTCGTCGCGGTGCCGGCCTTCCCGATCAAGAAACTCGTCGACACGACCGGCGCCGGCGATTTGTTCGCCGCCGGATTCCTGTTCGGCCTCGTCCGCAACGCCGGTCATGAAAATTCCGGCCGCCTCGGCGCGCTCGCCGCGGCTGAAGTGATCCAGCACATCGGCGCCCGGCCGCAGGTGTCGCTGAAGGAGCTGGCGAAGAAGAACGGGCTGCCGGTTTAGGGGCGTGAGAGGGGTCAACCTCTCACCTCGTCATGCCCGGGCTTGACCCGGGCATCCACGTCTTTCTTAAGCGGCATCGAAGCAATTCGTGGATGGCCGGGACAAGCCCGGTCATGACGAGGGGTGAGAGATGCGCTGCCGTCGGCATCGCGTTCCGATTTTCAGAATTTTCTCTTGACGCCACCCCCGACTCACCGGTTACATCCTCCGCATCCCGTCCCACTCAGAGGGGCGTTGGCCATCGTCACAACGAGGGGCGGGTTGCGGTGGACGCTGATGTTGCGATTGACGGTCGCGGCAAAGGCGTACGGCGAAAGCGTGTGGTCCTGGCGCCCGTAACGGCGTCAAGCTCTGAAGAAGCTAACGCTTCGGAGGGGCAACGGTGGCAATAGAGACCGTCTCACCGGGGAGAGCGCGTCATAAGTCGTAAAGCCATTGCGCAGGGAATGTCGGATGCTCTCCGCTGCCCTGTATGCTCGTGTGCAGCTTTTTTGCACAATCGCACACGAGACCGCGGGTGCAGCGCGCATCCGGCATTCCCCGCGCCCTCTGTTTTCCAGGGCGCGAGACTACATGTACAACTCGGGCGCATCGCGCCGCGGGAACGTGACTTTATATCCGCGTCATTGCGAGCGAAGCGAAGCAATCCATCCATCCGCTATGCCGCCCTATGGATTGCTTCGCTTCGCTCGCAATGACGGTCAGAGACCCAGCGGGTGCCGATCATGACAGCGTGCGGCGCTGTATCGGCCACGACGCTGAATTGCCTTTCCACCTCCATCCCGATATTTTGTTCATCCATTGGCTGATATTGCGGCACGGAGGTCGGCTCTGGTTCCTCCCAAACAAAAGCAAGTCGCTTCCCGCATCTGGTGCCTCGCGGCCATCGTGGCGGTCGCCCTGTGCCGGCCGTTGAACTCGGCAGCTGCGGATGATCTGTCGGACTGTAACAGCGGGCCGCCTGCCAGGGTGGAAGCTGCGTGTGCAGCCATCATCAACGATACCGCGCGTCCGCCGGAAGACCGCGTCAAGGCGCATCTCGGCCGGTCGCGGCTCTATCTCAATACGGCGAAGATCGATCTGGCCCTGGCGGATGCCGAAGCGGCGCTGAAGCTGGATTCCAATTCCGTTCAGGCGCTGCTGCAGCGGGGCGTCGCCTATCAGCGAACCGGCAAACTGGATCTGGCGAAGGCCGATTTCGACCGCGCGCTGGAGATCGAACCGAAGAACGCGCTCGCGCTGCTGTCGCGCGGCAATCTTCGTTCCCAGCAGCGGAACTGGCCGGAAGCGATCGGCGATTTCGACGAGGCCATCGCAGCGCGACAGGATTTTGCGCCAGCCTATGTCAGCCGCGGCCGTGCCTATTCCGAAAGCGGGCAGCTCGACAAGGCGCTCAGCGACCTGAACGCGGCCATTGCGATCAACGTCAATGTGCCGGCGGCATTCTATTGGCGCGGGCAGACGTTCCGCCGCAAGGGCGAGATCGACCGCGCCATCGAGGATTTTTCGCGCGCCATCGCGCAGGGGCCGAAGAGCGACATGGCGCCCTATTTCGCGCGCGCCCAGCTCTATAGTTCCAAGGGCGATTACACCCGCGCGCTGGCCGACCTCGACGCGCTCCTGGCGGTGGCACCCGACAGTGCGGCCGCAAAGCAGCTGCGCCAGTCCACGCTCGCGATGCAGGCGGAACTGGCGAAGGCTCAAGGCAGCGACAAGGGCAACGACAAGCCGAAGGCGCTGCCGGCGCCGTCAGCGTCGCCACCGACATCCGAGATGGCCGACCAGATCAGCCCGCCGCTGCCGCAAGCCGCGCCATCAGGCAATGCCGCCGGCAAGCCGTTGATCGACCGGGCGCGGCAGCTCTTCGCCCAGGCCAAATACGCCGATGCGGTCGGGCTCCTGAACCAAGTGCTGACAGCCGATCCGCGCGACGAGGCCGCGCTGCAGCTCCGCTCCAGCGCGCGCACCAGGCTCGGACGGCTGGCCGAGGCCCGCGCCGACCTCGATGAACTGATCAAGCTCCGGCCGAATGATGCGACGATGCTGGCGCTGCGCGGGGTGACGTCGGCTGCCATGCGACAGCCCGACCAGGGCCTCGTCGACGTCGAAGCGGCACTGAAGATCAACCCCAACAGCGCGCAGGCCCATTACAGCCGCGGCGTCGTGCATCGGCAGTTGGGGAAAGTCCCGGCCGCGCTTGCCGATTTCGATCGCGCGATTGCGATCGACCCCAAAATGAGCCCCGCCTTCTATGAGCGCGGCATCACCCAGATGTCGCTCAATCAGCTCGACAAGGCCTTGACCGACTTCGACCAGGCGCTGGCATTGGCGCGGGTGTACGATCTGGCCAAAGCCGCCCGCGGCGTGGTGCTGCTCATGAAGGGCAACTCGGCCGAGGGGCTGGCCGATATCAACGCCGTGCTCGAGCGGAATCCGTCCAACCAGACCGCCGTCTTCGGCCGCGGACTTGCCCTGGTCAATTCGGGCCAGTTCGATCGCGCGATCGTCGCCCTCGATACCGTGGTGGGAAAGGCGGCGGACGACAGCATGGCGCGCACACTTCGCGCACGCGCCTACCTTGGCAAGGGCGAGACGCGCAACGCGCTGGCGGACCTCGATCTCGTCCTCAAGGCACGGCCTTCGGATGCGGCGGCGCTGACGCTGCGCGGCAGTGTGTGGTCGGCGCTGCGCGACTATCCCAAGGCCCTGAACGATCTTAACGAGGCGATCGAGCGCCGCGAAACCATTGAGAGCTATTTTGTGCGGGCGCAGGTTTACGAAGCGCAGAACGATTCCGAAAAGGCCGTTGCTGATTATCGCCGTGCGAGCGAGCTCGTGCCGCGCAGCGTGTTCGAGACCAGCGCGCAGGCCAACGCGAAGAAAAAAGCCCAGCAGCTTTCGAAGCGCGTCCCCTGCGGGGATATGGCGGGCAGCGGCACGTGTCTGTGATTTGGCTGCTGCAGCAAGTTTTCCGAGTTGACTGCGATTCCATGTCCTCGTCGTCCCGGCGAAGGCCGGGACCCATAACCACAGGCAGCAATTGTTTCGTATGCTGGTCGTGATCTTCCTTTTCCAACAAGGCCGGCCGCGGAGTATGGGTCCCGGCCTTCGCCGGGACGACGCGATCACGAACTCACGCCGTCTTGGCCGCCTTCAATCCCAGCCTTGCCTCGACCGCATCGCGCATCAGGAATTTTTGAATCTTCCCCGTCACCGTCATCGGAAACTCCTCGACGAACTCGACATAGCGCGGGATCTTATTGTGCGCGATCTGCCCGTGGCAGAAGGCGCGGACCTCCTCAGTGGTCAGCGTTTCGCCGGGCCTGACGCGAACCCAGGCACAGAGCTCCTCGCCGTAGCGCTCGTCGGCGACGCCAAAAATCTGCACGTCCTGGATCTTGGGATGGCGATAGAGGAATTCCTCGATCTCGCGCGGATAAAGGTTCTCGCCGCCGCGGATCACCATGTCCTTGATGCGGCCGACGATGTTGCAATAGCCCTCCGCGTCGATGATCGCGATGTCGCCGGTGTGCATCCAGCCATTGGCGTCGAGCACGTCTGATGTCTTCTCGGCCTCGTCCCAATAGCCCAGCATGATGCTGTAGCCGCGGGTGCAGAGTTCGCCGCGCATCCCGCGCGGCACGATGCGGCCCTCGAGATCGACGACCTTGACCTCGACATGCGGATGGATGCGCCCGACGGTGGAAACGCGGCGTTCCAGCGGGTCGTCCGTGGAGCTCTGGAAGCTGACAGGGCTGGTTTCGGTCATGCCATAGGCGATGGTGACCTCGCCCATGTTCATCTCGCTGTTGACGCGCTTCATCACCTCGACCGGGCAGGGCGCGCCGGCCATGATGCCGGTGCGCAGCGATTTCAGGTCGAAGCGCGAGAATTCGGGATGATCGAGTTCGGCAATGAACATGGTCGGCACGCCATAGAGCGCGGTGCATCGTTCCTTCTCGATGGTCTGCAACGTCGCCAGCGGATCAAAACCCTCGCCGGGATAAACCATGGTGGCGCCGAGCGTCACCGCGGCGAGATTGCCCATCACCATGCCGAAGCAATGATACAGCGGCACCGGGATGCAGATGCGGTCCTGTTCGGTCAGGCGCATGGCGCGGCCGACGAAATAGCCGTTGTTGAGAATATTGTGATGCGTCAGCGTGACGCCCTTGGGCGAGCCTGTGGTGCCGCTGGTAAATTGAATGTTGACCGGATCATCGAACTGCAGCGTCCTGGCCAGCTCCGCCAGCGTCTCGCGGTGCCGCGCGCTGCCCATCCGCGTCACGTCCTCGAAGGGGATGGTGCCGGGCGATGCCGGCCCGCCGATCTGGATCACCGCGCGCAGCTTGGGCAGCCGCGCCGCCTGCAATTCGCCGGGCGTCGATTTGGCAAGCTCGGGCAGCAGCGTGTTCAGCATCTCCATGTAGTTCGAGGTCTTGAACGCGGTCGCGGTCACGATCCCTGCGCAGCCGACCTTGGCCAGCGCAAATTCGAGTTCGCTGAGGCGATAGGCCGGGTTGATGGTGACGAGGATGATGCCGGCCTTGGCGGCGGCAAACTGCGTCAGCGTCCATTCCGGGCGGTTGAGCGACCAGACGCCGATCCGCGCGCCGCGTTCCAGCCCGAGCGCGAGAAAGCCGGCCGCCAGCGCATCGACGCGTTCGGCGAATTCCTTCCAGGTCCAACGGACATTATGGCTTGGCGAAACCAGCGCCTCGCGGTCACCCCAGCGCCGCACCGCATGATCGAGGCTTTGTCCGATGGTATCGCCCAGCAACGGCGCATCGGCGGTGCCGGAGACGTAACTGGCGGTTGGTTCGGTCAAGTCTGCTTCTCCATGCAAAAAGGGCGCGCGAGCCAGATATTACGCGTATGGCATGCAGGGGAGCAATCTCCCAGCCGTCATTGCGAGGAGCGAAGCGACGAAGCAATCCATCTATCCGGTATGCCGTGCGATGGATTGCTTCGCTGCGCTCGCAATGACGGTCTCTAGCGAGCTTCCGTCACGCCGCCCTCTGTCCGCTGCCTGCATCAAGCCCGGCATAGATGCCGCGCTCGAAGCCCGCAAAGGCTTCCAGGCACTTGTGATCCACGAACGGCAGCATCTGCATCAGGATCACGCCCGAGACATTACGCGCCGGATCGATCCAGAAATAGGTGTTGGCAAGGCCGGCCCAGGCGAGGCTGCCCGCGCTGCGGCCCTCCGCCGTCTTGGCAGTGTTGATCAGGAAGCTCAGCCCCCACTTTTTCACCATGTCCGGATAGAGATCGACGTCGTTGGTGTACATAGGCGCCATGGTGGGCATCTTGCCTATGGTGAGATCGCCGATGTGGTTCTGGCCCATCAATGCCACGGTCTCCGGCTTCAGCAGCTGGTTGCCGTTGCCCTTGCCCTTACCCAGGATCATCTGGGTGAACCTGATGTAATCAGCCGCGGTGCTGTAGAGGCCGCCGCCGCCCATATGGAATTCCGGATTCTGTTCGAGCTCGAACGGGATCGGCGCCAGCGCGCCGTCTTCGCCGCGCGCATGCATGCCGACCAGCCGCTGGCGCTGGGAATCCGTAATCTTGAAACTGGTGTCGCTCATGCCGAGCGGCGTGAACATGTGGTCGCGCAGGTAAGCGTCGAGGCGCTTGCCGCTCGCGGCTTCCACCGCCTTGCCGACGAAATCGATGTTGATGCCATATTCCCAGCGCGTGCCGGGATCGGACATGATCGGCCCCTTCAGCGCGGCGTTCAGGCAGCTGAAGATGGCCGGGGTTCCGGTCTTCTCCTGATACTTCCCCATGTCGCCGTTCCACACGTCGTAGCAGTAGCCGGCGGTGTGGGTCATGAGATGGCGCAGCGTGATCGGCTTTTTGGCCGGTCGCAGCTTCGGCTCGCCCTTGGCGTCAAAACCTTCCAGCACCTGCGGGTTGGCCAAATCCGGCAGCAGCTTGCCGATAGGCTCGTCCAGCGAGAGCTTGCCTTGCTCGACGAGCTGCATGCCGGCGGCGCACGTGATCGCCTTGGTCATCGAGGCGATCCAGAACACGCTGTCGGCGGTCATCGGATCGTCCTTGGTGAGGTCGCGTTTGCCGAACGCGCCCTGGTAGATCACCTCGCTGCCGGTCGCCGCGACAGCGACCACGCCTGGAATCTCCTTGGCCTCGCATTTCTGACGCAGAACCTGGTCGATCTGAGCTTTGCTTTGCATGGGTCACCTCCCGTTTGTTGTTATGGAGTGCCGCGATCTTCCCCCCGACGTCGCAATCCGGCAAGCGCTCGCGGTGCCTTGCCGCTGATGTCGCGATCTCGTGATGGGCGGCGGGCGACACAAAACTGCAACACTTCACCACAATTCGCGGTGGATGAGCGGCAACAGCGGTGACCGCTCCGGGCGCAAACGATAAGTTGATTCCATAATGATTTCCGGTGCTGATTCTTTGCAGTAAGACATTCAGATTCCAGCGGAAACGCTCTCCCGAACTGAATGATTTGATGAAAATGGTTGTAGCTTTTCCCATTGTGAGGATGCCGCGATGATCTCGACCTGGAGTGAGTGGAAACGATACCCCCGCCCCGGCCGCGCTGAAAACATCGAGGCGCCAATCTCCCCGGGCCTCTACGAGGTCCGTATTGCCGGCACCGGCGCGCTGCACTCGTTCGAGGCGGTCGACAATGTCGCCGTGGCGCTGGCGCAGTTGCAGGTCGGTTCCAGATCCTGGTTCTCGCGCCGCAACGCCAAGCTGCCCGATCTCGAATACCGTACCTGCGCGACGTCCTCGCGCGCCGACGCCAAGGCCGCCGCCGAACGCATGATCGGTCGCCGCGAAACCTATATGAACGGCACGGCGTGATTCCTACGCTGTCGTTCCGGGGCGATGCAAAGCATCGAACCCGGAACCTCGAGATTCCCCGGTGCGCAATTGCGCCCCAGAGGTTCGCTTCGCGCCCCGGAATGACGATCATCAGCCGCGCGTTTCCGGCCGATGCATTGCCGGCTGAATAGGCCTATACTGGGATCAATACCCCAAAAAATCCCAAGAAAACTCCGAGGAGTTACGCCATGAACCCGCCCGTCGCCGCACGCGCTTCGCAATCCACCCCCTCCCTGCGCGACCGCCTGAAGGATCCCTCGCTGCTGCGCGAGCAGTGCTACATCGACGGCGCCTGGACCGGGAAGGCGTCAAAGCCGGTGACCAATCCGGTCAACGGCATTGAGCTGGCTAAAATTCCGGTCATGAGCACCGCGGAGACAACGCAGGCTGTCGAGGCCGCCGAGCGCGCGTTCCCGGCCTGGGCCAAGCTGACCGCCAAGGCGCGCTCCAACATCCTGCGCAAATGGTTCGACCTGATCATCGCCAACCGCGAAGACATCGCGCTGATCCTGACTTCGGAGCAGGGCAAGCCGCTGACGGAAGCGCTCGGCGAAGTCGATATCGGCGGCGCCTATGTCGAATTTTTCGCCGAGGAAGCCCGACGCGTCTATGGCGAAACCATTCCGACCCAGCGCGCCGATGCGCGGTTGCTCGCGATCAAGCAGCCGATCGGCGTTTGCGGCGCGATCACGCCGTGGAATTTCCCCTGCTCGATGATCACCCGCAAAGTCTCGCCCGCGCTGGCCGCGGGTTGCACGGTTGTTCTGAAGCCCGCCAATGAAACGCCGCTGACCGCGCTGGCGCTGGTGGCGCTTGCCGAAAAAGCCGGCGTGCCGAAGGGTGTGTTCAACATCCTGACCGGCAATTCCTCGGCGATCGGCAAGGTGCTGTGCGAACACCCGGCGGTGCGCTTCGTCGGCTTCACCGGTTCGACGGAAGTCGGCAAGATCCTGTACCAGCAGGCCGCCGTCGGCGTGAAGAAGCTCGGCCTCGAACTCGGCGGCAACGCGCCGTTCGTGGTGTTCGACGACGCCGATATCGATGCCGCCGTCGAAGGCGCGATCGTCTCGAAATATCGCAACATGGGCCAGACCTGCGTCTGCGCCAACCGCATCTATGCCCAGGACAAGATCTACGACCAGTTCGTCGAAAAGCTCTCGGCCAAGGTCGCGGCGATGAAGATCGGCGACGGCACCGAAGCCGGCGTGGTGCAGGGCCCGCTGATCAACATGGAAGCGGTCGACAAGGTCGAGAAGCACATCGCGGACGCGGTCAAGGGCGGCGCCAAGATCGTCACCGGCGGCAAGCGCCATGCGCTCGGCGGCAGCTTTTTCGAGCCGACGGTGCTCGCCAACGTCAAGCCCGACGCGCTCGTCGCGCACGAGGAGACCTTCGGGCCGCTGGCGCCGGTGTTCCGTTTCAAGGACGAGGCCGACGTGATCGCGTTGTGCAACGCCTCGCCGTTCGGTCTGGCGTCATATTTCTATTCGCGCGATCTCGGCCGGGTCTGGCGGGTCGCCGAAGCGCTGGAGTCCGGCATGGTTGGCGTCAACACCGGGCTGATCACAACCGAAGTCGCCCCGTTCGGCGGCGTCAAGGAGTCTGGCCTCGGCCGCGAAGGCTCGCATCACGGCATGGAAGAATATGTCGAGATCAAATACGTGATGATGGCGGGGATTTGAACTGTCGTCCCGGACAAGCGAAGCGCGATCCGGGACCCATACGCCGTGCAGGCCGTAGTTACGGGAAGTGCTAATTGCCTGCGCTTTAGCGGAGTGCCCCAAACTGCACCCCGGGGTTATGGGTCCCCGCCTTCGCGGGGACGACGAGAGGGCTACGCGAGCCCATCCATAAACTGCTTCAGCCGCGGCGCCCATTTGTGGGCGTCGAGGCCGGAGGCGGAGTGGCCGAGTTCGCTGTCGAGCAGGAAATAATCGGCATCGACACCGGCGGCCTTCAGTCCCTGTATCACGCCGGGCGCGATGTCAGGCGGAAACAATTTGTCGGTCCGCGACAGCACAAACAGGACCTTCGATTTGATCTGGCCGAATTGCCCGGTCACGTCGAAGCCGCGCAGCGCTCTTGCAAGTATGATCAGCGAATTGGCGTCGAAGCCTTCTGCCCAGCGCGCCGCCTCGTCGCGGATCGCGGCTTCGATCTCCACGGGATCGGACATCGTCGCTTTGAGGCGCGTCTCGATGCCGTAGGTCTTGAGCGTCGCCATACGGATCTCGGTCATGGTCTCCACGACGCCGCCACGGTCGTAATAGTCGCCGCCATTCCAGTTCGGGTCCTTCGAGAGCGCTCCGAGCAGGCGCGCGACATTGCCCTCGGATCGTTCGCGCGGCACCAGCGGCGAGGTGACGACGGCGGCGATCCCCTTCATCGCGTCGGGATAGTTGACGGCCCATTGCAACGCCTGGAAGCCGCCATAGGAGGGGCCGACGATCGCAACCAGTTTGTCGATACCGAGATGATCGAGCAGCAGCCGCTGCGTGCCGACGATGTCGCTGACATTGATATCGGGAAATCGCGGCCCGTAAGGCTTGCCGGTTGCGGGGTCGATACTCCGGGCATTGGTCGATCCGTAGGACGAGCCCAGCATGTTCGGGCAGATCGCAAAATAACGGTTGGTATCGACGGCCTTACCCGGGCCGACGATCTCACTCCAGCTGCCTTCGCCCGTCGTGCCACCGGGATCGATGATGTGCGGGCCGCTGGTGTTGCCATGTGTGACCAGCACAGCATTGCTGCGATCGGGCGCCAGCGTGCCGAGCGTCGCATAGGCGATCGTCACCTCTGGGACTACGATGCCGCTTTGCAGGCGATAGTTGGTGGTCGAAAAAGTCTTCGCGTCAGCCTGTGCGGTCATGTGCTCTAATCCGGGAGGAGGAAGCTCAAAAAGCAGCGTCCTATCGCCGCAACACTGCAATGGTGCGATTGGCAAAAGTAAGTCGTTCGGCCATAACCGATACGAAATAGGTCAGCAGCTTCTGGCTGAGCGAGGGGTCATCGATCTTGAGCGCTTCAAACTGATGCGCGCTCAGGACGTACAGAATACTCGCGACCTCGGCTTGAATCGTGGCGCTGCGTTGCGCCTGCGACACAAGGCCCATCTCGCCGATCGTCGTGTAGCGGCCGAGGCTTCGTACCCGGGTGGTGCGGCCTTCGTCAGCCGGCACCATGATGCCGACGCGTCCGTCCAGGATGAAATGCATGGAATCGGCGGCGTCGCCGGCGCTGACAATGATCTCTCCGGCGTCG
Source organism: Bradyrhizobium sp. AUGA SZCCT0222 (assembly GCF_018130205.1). Taxonomy (NCBI): domain Bacteria; kingdom Pseudomonadati; phylum Pseudomonadota; class Alphaproteobacteria; order Hyphomicrobiales; family Nitrobacteraceae; genus Bradyrhizobium; species Bradyrhizobium sp. AUGA SZCCT0222. The sequence goes on along the minus strand of NZ_JAFCLX010000033.1, from coordinate 60,225 downwards.
ATCTCGACACGCTCGCAGCGATGCATCAGCGCCACGGCGTCGCGCGGGGTTCCGAGAATCTGCGTGAACCAGTCACGCAGATTGGCCTCCTCCTGCTCGTGCCCCTGATGCTTCGCGATGATCTCGTTCTCGCATTGCTCCAGCGCATGATCGAGTTCCGGCACGATACGAACCCGGCCGGAGATGAAACCGCTGGACCGCAGCGCCTTCTCGGCGAGTTTTGGTAAATGAACCAGCACCAGTTCGATGTGTCGCTCGTCGGCGCTGCGCTTGATCTGGGCAAAACTGTAGGCCGCCGATGAATCGAACCCGGTGACCAGCTTGAAGTCGAACACCAGATAGCGGCATTCCGGACGCTGCCCGAGCAGCGCCTTGACGTGCTGGTAAAGCCGGTTGGCGGAACCGAAGAACAGATAGCTTTGCAGATTAAGGCCCTGGATTTGTCCGCCATGGGCCGTCAAAACCGTCTGGTCGTCGCGCGAACGATCCAGCGAACTGCGATATTCGGAGCCGTCAAAGCTGAATTTGATTGGATCGATCCGCGCGGCCGTGAACGCGAATGTCGCGCAGCCGATCACGACGCCGATCAGCACGCCGGCGACAAAGCCCCACTGCAGGATGATGACGATGATCGCCAGCAGGGAGACATATTCGGTCTTGGTCAGGCGCCGCCGCGATTCGATGATCCATTTGTGCAACTGATCGGCGCCCAGATAGATCAGCAGACCCCCGAGCACGAATTTCGGCATATAGCCGAGCAGAACAGGAGCAACCGCCAGCATCAGAACCGAGATCGCGGCCACCGTCAGGCCGGCGAGCCGGCCGGTCCCGCCGCTGCTGAAGTTGAGGATGGTGCGGCTGACCGAGATGCAGCCGGTATAGCCGCCGAACGCGCCGGACAGGATGTTGGCTAGGCCCGTGACGTTCAATTCCCGCTCGAGATTGGCTTCGCGGTGCGCGACAACCTCGATGCCCGCGGTGTTGAACAGCGTACTCGACGCCGTGACGAAAATGACGGCGACCAGATTGCCGAGCAGATCCGGCACGGCATGCCAGGGATAGCGGGCCATATCGGCCGTGTTCCACGGCAGCATGATGCTGACGCTAGGGGGTGGCTGAAATGTCCATCCCGAGGCCTGCGCTTCTGCCGAGGTGAATCCCGCCAGCCAGAAAGCGATATGTCCAGCGACCACGCCCCCGACCAGCATGGCGGGTAGGCCAAACGAGGTGCGCGTGCGATGCCAGGTCAGATACAAGGCCAGCGCCATGGCGCAGGCCGCCGCCAATTCGGACAGGGTCAGGACGTTGGCGAACTGATCTAGCGTCGTCAGTTGAAGGCGATGGCCGGTGATGACGCGGACCGCGCCCAAAAGGATCAAACAGGCGGTGGCGCCGAGGAACCCGCCCACGACGGGATAGGGCACATAACGGATCGCGCGGCCCATCCGCGTCACCCCGAAGCCGCACAGCACGATGCCGGTGACAATGGCCGAAAGCCCAAGCGTCATCAGCGCCGGGGCGAGCAGCGATGCGGAGGGATCGCTTGCGACAACGTGCTCGACCAGCGACGCCGCCAATATTCCGGTCATCGCCGCCGTAGAACTCTCGGGCGCCGCAATGGCGAACGGGAATGAGCTTCCCCACGCGATGACAGCGGCGAGGATGGCCGAGGAGATGAAGGTCGCGGCGAGGCCGTAGGACAGATATGGCGCCAAGGGCCCGGTAAAAATCAGAAGCGAGTACGACAGGCCAAATGTAATCGTCAGGACACTGGCGGCGCTGCCGCCGAGAATGTCATTGAGGGCCTTCCGAATTAACTCCGGCTCGCCTTTGAGAGATCGACTGACCACGCCCCACTTGCCCCCGGCACCCCTGCCAGTGGTAGAGACCGCAGACAGAGATCACAACGTTATTCTTGTGACAGGGGACGTGTGACGGTGCCGTCAGCCGTTCCCCACGATATCTCCACCAAACGCGCCATGGCGGCCGATGCCGGACGCAAATCGTGCAGCGCCTGAGAGTGTCTCGCCCGAGGCGATCACCCTCAGTCCGCCGCGCATTTCGTTGGCGATGGCATCTTCCTCCGCGAGGTCCCATTGCCGCAGGGCCGACAGCCGGTCGGCGCGCATGCAGGTCTGCGGGAAGGCCGCGATTTCCCTGGCCAGCGCAATGGCCTGTGCAACGGCTTCGCCTCTTCGCACCAGACGATTGGCAAGGCCCATGCGCAACGCCTCCGGCCCGCCGACCGGGCGCCCGGTCAGGATCAGGTCGATCGCCTGGGAATGACCGATCAATCGCGGCAGGCGGATGGTGCCGAGATCGATCAACGGCACGCCGAACCTGCGGCAGAAGATGCCGAAAGTGGCGTCCTCGGCGACGACCCGCATGTCCGCCCAGAGCGCGAGTTCCATGCCGCCGGCGACGGCAAAGCCCTCGACCGCGGCGATCACGGGTTTTGACAGCCGCAGCCGGCTCGGCCCCATCGGCGCAATCGAGTCATGGCCGCCGATCTCGCGCTTCTTGTTGGGATCGCCCGCCGCCACCGCCTTGAGGTCGGCGCCGGCGCAGAAATAACCGCCGGTGCCGGTGAACACCGCAACGGATGCCGCTTCATCGGCATCGAACGCCAGAAACGCATCGTAGAGTTTGCGCGCGGTCGCGCCATCGACGGCGTTGCGGCAATGCGGACGGTTGATGGAAACAATGGTCACCGGTCCATCGCGTTCGACCAAGACTGAATTTTCTTCGGACATGCTTGCCTCCCAATTGTCGATTTTGGGAGGAGCCTAGCGTGAGGTGGTGAGCAGCGCCATCACCGCTGTCGTCCCGGACAAGTGAGCAAAGCGAGCGCGATCCGGGACCCATAACCACAGGACGTGGTTTTGCGCTGGCTGGAGCCGCAGCGAGTCAAACAACAACGCCCTGTGGTTATGGGTCCCGGCGTTCGCCGGGACGACACCGTTTGAGCGGTGCGGTGCTGTGGCAATCTCACCGTGCGGCGGCCTCAAATCTTCAGCTCAGTCCCCGTCACCCGCCGATACGCTTCCAGATAGCGCTTGCTGGTGGCATCGACGACGCTCGCCGGGAGCGGGGGAGGCGGGGCGTCGCCGTTCCAGCGGCCGGCGCGGCGCTCGGCGTCGAGGTAATCGCGCAGCGGCTGCTTGTCGAAGCTCGGTTGCGGCTGGCCCGGCTTGTAGACGTCGACCGCCCAGAACCGCGAACTGTCTGGAGTCATCACCTCGTCGATCAGGATGATGCGGCCGTCACCGTCGCGGCCGAACTCGAATTTGGTGTCGGCGATGATGATGCCCTGCTTGCGGCTGACCTTCTCGCCGAAATCATAGACCGTGCGGGCCATGCCCTCCAGCGTCTGCGCGACGTCGGCGCCCAGGATCTCGCGCACGCGCGCGACCGTGATGTTTTCGTCATGCCCGGTCTCGGCCTTGGTCGCCGGACTGAAGATCGAAGGCTCCAGCTTCTCGCTTTCGACCAGACCTGCCGCGAGCTTCTCGCCGGCCAGCGTGCCCGATGCGGCATATTCCTTCCAGGCCGATCCCGAGATGTAGCCGCGGATCACGCATTCAACCGGGAAGACGGTGGTGCGCCGGCAGAGCATCGCGCGTCCTGCGATGTCGGCGCGGTGTGCCTTCAGCGCAGGCGCCAGCGCGATGATCTCGTCGGCATCGGCACTGATCATGTGATGCGGCACGACGTCTGCGAGCTGCCTGAACCACCAGGCGCTGATCTGGGTCAGCACCGCGCCCTTCATCGGGATGGTTTCGGCCATCACGACGTCGAACGCGCTGATGCGGTCGGTGGTCAGCAGCAGCACGCGGTCGTCGCCGACGGCATAGATATCGCGGACCTTGCCGCGCCCGATCCGTGGCAGAGGCAAATCGCTGGCGAGCATCGCGTTCATGGTGTCATGCTTTCAAGAAGCGCGCCCGCGGATGAAGCGCGGGTAGCGGAGCTTTGGTAGCCGAGGGATAGCTCACTCCGGCAGCGGAATGAACTCGTGTTCCTGGGGAACATGGGCAAAACGGCCGGTTTTCCAGTCCTGTTTGGCCTGTTCGATCCGTTCCTTGCTGGAAGAAACGAAATTCCACCAGATATGGCGCGGGCCCTCCAGCGCGTCGCCGCCGAGGAACATCATCCGGGTCGGCTTGATCGCCTTCACCGTGATGCGGTCGCCGGGCCGGAAGATCAGCAAGCGCGGCGCCTCGTAGCGCTCGTTGGCGATCTCGACTTCGCCGTCCACCACATAGATCGCGCGCTCCTCGTGGTCAGGATCGAGCGGCACGCTGGTGCCGGCCCCAGCCGTCACCTCGGTATAGAACCACGGCGATACCATCGTGACCGGCGATTTCACGCCAAAGCCGCTGCCGGCGATGATGCGCGCGGTGAAGCCGCCGTCCTTCACGGTCGGCAGGCTGTCGGCGGCGTAGTGCTGGAACGATGGCGCGATTTCCTCCGAGCCTGCCGACAGTGCGATCCAGCTTTGCAGGCCCAGCATCTTCTGGCCGTCGCGGCGCTGCACGTCGGGCGTGCGTTCGGAATGCGCGATGCCGCGGCCGGCGGTCATCAGATTCATCGCGCCGGGCTGGATCTCCTGGATGTTGCCCTCGCTGTCGCGGTGCATGATGCTGCCGTCAAACAGATAGGTGACGGTGGCAAGCCCGATATGCGGATGCGGGCGTACGTCCATGCCGTTGCCGGCGATGAACTGCATCGGGCCGAAATGATCGAAGAAGATGAAGGGGCCGACCATCTGCCGCTTGCCGTGCGGCAACGCGCGCCGAACCACGAATCCATCGCCGAGATCACGGGTGCGCGGCACGATGATGAGTTCAAGCGCGTCGCAGGTCTTGGGATCGCCGAGCACGGGATCGTTGGAGGGTTGCCAGCTCATGAGAAGCTCCTTTGCATCTTTGGCAACCTTAGCAACAATGGCAGGGTTGCGTCCAAACACGTATTGAGGAACCGATGATCCCTCCGCTCAAGCCGGGTGCGAAACTGTTGCAGACCGACGGTCCGGTGATCGAGACCGCACGGCTGATCCTGCGGCCATGGCGCAGCAGCGATATCGCCGCGAATACGGCGATGCTGTCCGATCCCGGTACCGCACGCTACATCGCCCCCGACGGCCAGCCGGTCACGTCAGAGATCAACGGATGGCGCAACGCCGCAGTTATTTCCGGACACTGGGCGCTATATGGCTTCGGCATGTTTGCCGTCGAGGAGAGGTCGAGCGGCCGATATATCGGGCGCGTGGGACCATGGTCGCCGCCGGGTTGGCCGGGCCTTGAGGTCGGCTGGGGCATCGCCAGCGAATGCCGCGGCCAGGGCTACGCGGTGGAAGCGGCGCGGGCGTCGATCGACTGGGTGTTTGCGACCTTCGAGATCGAGGAGATCATCCATTGCATCAGGAGCGACAACGCGCCGTCACAAGCGGTGGCGCGAAAATTGGGGGCCAGGAACGATCGCGAAGGTGACTTGCTCGGCAAGCCGGTCGAGATATGGGTGACGTCGCGCAAATCCTGGGCAGCGCAAAATTGAATCGTTCATTGATCTGCACTAAAATCGCCCGGCGCGGCTGACCGCGCGACTGGGCAAATCGATGCTGCTTTCCACAATCGACATCGCCTTGCGCGGCGCCATCGTGGCGTTGCTGCTGGTGCTCGCGGCATCGCTGTTTCGCGGGTTCGGCACCGTGCTCGCGGGGCGGCTGGCCGCGGCGTTTGCGCTGGGATCGGCCGCCCACGCCGTAAGCTATTCGATCGGCTGGACGTCGCCGGTCTCGCTTCCGTATGCGCCGTTGATTGCGCTGTCGACCGGCAATGTCGTGGTGTTCTGGCTGTTCACGCGTGCGCTTTTCGACGAGGCGTTCCGGTTGCGCTGGTGGCATGCGCTGATATGGGCCGGGGTTACCGCGTTCAGTTTTGTCAATTGCATGTGGACCGGACCGACATTCAGCGCGCGGATTGCCATCGTCGCGGTCAATCTGGTGGCGCTCGGATTCATCGCACTGGCGGTGGTGCAGACGATCGCCTCATGGCCCACGGATCTGGTCGAGCGCCGCCGTGACGTTCGTGGCTTCATTATCGGCGCGGCCGCGCTGTATGGCGGCATGAACGCGCTGCTGCAGATATTTCTGCCCGGTAGCGAGTTCGTCAACACGGTGAATTCAGCCGTTCTGGCCGGCGTGGTGGCGGCGATCTGCTACGCGATGATGCGCGTGGATGGTGCGGACCTGTTTCCCGTGGCAACTCAGGTAGCGCCGGTAGCGCTTGCGCCGGTTCAGACGGTCGCGGCGGAGGATGCGAACGACCAAAAACTGGTCGATGCGCTGATGCGCCTGATGGCCGATGAGCGCATCTACCGCCACGACAACATCACGATCGGCACGCTCGCGACCAAACTTGGAATACCCGAATACAGATTGCGGCGGCTGATCAACCAGCGGCTCGGCTACCGCAACTTCAATGTCTTCCTCAACAACCATCGGATCGAGGAAGCCAAGGCCGCGCTGTCAGACCCGACGCAGCTTGAGGTCCCCGTCATCACCATTGCGATGGACGCCGGCTTCCAGTCGCTCGGCCCGTTCAACCGCGCCTTCAAGGCTATCACCGGCGTGACCCCGACCGAATATAGGCGGCAAAACGCCTCGGCGGTTTGATCCATAAATTGTTGTAAGTTCTACATAATTCCGAAATCGGCGAGGCGCTCGCGCATTTCGGCCAGTCCGATTTCCAAATTCGGCGAGCGGCCGGGCTCCCCTTCGCCAACATGGCCACCACGCGCTCATGCGTTATGCCGGAGGCCAATGTGATCAGACGAAACCTGCTGCTCATCCTCGCGACCACCACCGCGCTCGGCGCGCTGGCGCTATCGTCAGCGCGGGCACGCGATGTTCCCAAAATTGCCACCGGCTTTGTCGCCAACATCCTGTGCTCGGAGACCTTCGTGTCCGGCCAGCAGCCGGACCGGATCTTTCGCGAAACCACCGCCGCGATGCCCGGCGTCAGCCTGATTACCTGGGCGATGGATTACAAGGTCGATCGCACGCGGAAGGAAACCAGTGTGACGTTGCTCGGCCTCGGCCGCAGCCACGCGGTCTACCGCGAAGGTCTCGGCTGCTATCTCGATCACGGCGGTGCGGTCGCCGAAATCGCGCTGCCATCAATCGATGCCAAATCATCACAGGCGCTGTTGCCGGATATCGCGGGGCCGTCGGTCGTCACGTCAGCCAATCCCCAACTGACCGTCGCGCTCGATCGCGCCTTTGCCGAGCCCGAACAGTCGCCGAAGCGTGCGACCAAGGCGATTGTGGTGCTTAGGGATGGCCGCGTCGTCGCCGAGCGCTATGCCGAAGGCTACGGCATCGATACGCCGATCCTCGGCTTCTCCGCGACCAAGTCGGTGATATCAGCGCTGACCGGCATTCTCGTGCGCAAGGGCGCGCTGACGCTCGATCAGCCGGCGCCGATTGCGGCGTGGCAAGGCGCTGATGATCCCAGGCGTGCGATTACGGTAGATCATCTGCTGCGTCACACGGCAGGGCTGGCGCTCGGCAGTTCGCTGCAGGCTTCGCTCAGCTCAGTGGTCGAGCCCGTCAACCGGATGAAGTTCGTGATGTCAGACATGGCCGGATATGCCGAGAGCATCGAACTCGAGACGCCGCCGGGCAGCCAATGGAATTACAATGACGGCAACACCGTCATCCTCTCGCACCTGATCCGCGAAGCGGCGGGCGGCAAAGCGGCGGACCTGCTGCGGTTCGCGCGCGCCGAACTGTTCGCGCCGCTCGGCATGCGTAACGTCACCATCGAATTCGACGCGTCGGGCAATGCTGATGGATCGAGCCAGATGCTGGCGTCTGCGCGCGACTGGGCGCGCTTCGGCCAGCTCTATCTCAATGACGGCGTCGCCGGCGGCAAGCGCATCCTGCCCGAGGGATGGGTGAAGTATTCGGTCTCGCCGACATCAAATGCCTGGGTCGGAATGGGGGCCGGCTTCTGGACCAATCTCGGCGATAGCTTTGGCGCCAATTATCGCAGCGAGCACGGCTGGCCGCGCGATGCCTTCTTCGCCAAGGGCACGATGGGACAATATGTGATCATCATCCCCAGTGAAAAGCTCGTCATCGTGCGGCTCGGCCGTTCACCGAACGGGCCGCCGGAGGCGGATGGCGTGTTCAGGCTGGTGGCGGACGTTGTCGCGGCTGTCGGCGACAAGGCGAAACTGGCGGGCAAGAATTAAATGCATGCGGAGAATTTTCCCTTCTCCCACAAGGGGAGAAGGGAAGAGACCGGTGCAAGTCCGATTTACTGCCTTCCCAACTGCGTCGCCTTCGCGACGCGATCGAATCGCTCCAGCGAGAGGATCGCGTCCGCAAGCTGGTCCGCGCGGCCGTTCAGCACCGGCCGTGCAAGCGTGAGGAATTTTTGCTGCATCGCCTGCGCGTCCGGGAATGAATCCGGCTCGCCGGAGGGGTCGGCATAGAGCCGCTCATGCACGGCGTCGTCGGTGGTGATGGAGACGCGCGCGCCAAAGGGATGGGTGCGGCCGATCTCGAGGCGATCGTCCTGCACCACGTCGAACTTGTCGGCCAGTGCATTGACGGCGGCGTCGCCGAGCCGCTCGTAATCGTCCCAGCCGAAACGGCCCTGGTCGAGCGCCAGCGCGCCGGTGAAGAACATCGAGAACTGTCCGCCGACGATCGAGGTCGGGTGACGCTTGGTGGCGGCATCGCCGGTCAGTGTGATGCCGTTGCGGTGCAGGCCGATCTCGACCTTCTTGATCTGGTCCGGCGTCAGATTGTGCTCCCGGCGCATCGCGATCAGCGCATCGAGCGCCGCGTGGGTGTAGCGGCAGCTCGGATAGGGCTTTACGCCAATTCGAAGCGTCTCATAGGTCTTGCCGAGGCCGGCGGTCGCCTTGTCGGGATGCGCATTGTCGCTATAGCCGACGAGCAGGCCATGTTTGCCTTCGACCGATTCGCTCGAACCGACAAAATCGTTGCGCGCCAGGGTAGCCGCGATCACGCCGTTCATCGCGGCGGCGCCGACCTGATAGCGCTTGTTCCAGGCGCCATTGACCAAAAATTGCAGCGAGCCGGCGGCCTGGCTGCCAGAAACACCAAACGCCGAGACGATCTGATCCTTCGACAGGCCGAACAGCTTTCCGGCGGCCGCGGCCGCGCCATAGGTTCCCGCGGTCGCTGTGGGGTGGAAGCCGCGCGCATAATGCGAGGTGGGGTCGAGCGCGTTGCCGAGCCGGCAGCACACTTCATAGCCTGCGACGATGGCGGTGAGCACGTCGCGGCCCGATGCGCCGACCATCTCGCCGACCGCGAACGCCGCCGGCACCACGGGCGCGCTCGGATGCAGCGAGGAATCCGCGTGGGTATCGTCAAAATCCAGCGAATGGCCGAGTGCGCCGTTGAGCAAAGCGGCGACCGCGGGCGTCCAGGTCTTAGCATCGCCGAACACGGTGGATTCGCCCTTGCCGTCCAGCGCCAAGGCTTCCAGCATCTTCAGCAGCGAGGCCGTGGATTCCGCATCGCGCCGCGCCCGGATCGTGCTGCCGAGGAAATCGAGCGTCAGCACCTTGGCGCGCTCCAATACCTCTCGCGGAATGTCCTCGAATTTCAGGTTGGCGACATAGGAGGCGAGCGTTGCGGTTTCGTTGGCCATCGTGTTTCCTCGTTTTGGCCCGCAGGGTAGGCGGGCTGAATCCACCTTTCAAGCCGTCTCCGGGTCGCGGGCATCAGCTATGCTAAAGCTCATTTACAGGCAGGATCGCCTGCAGGTTGCGGAATGGGGCGCATGGCCGGCTTTCTGAAGCGCGTGGCCGGTCGTTTGCGGTCGCGCAGGACGCAGCTGGCGCTGGCCGTCAGGGTGACGGTGGCGGCGGTTGTCGCCTACACCATCGCAAACGCCTTGCATCTGACGCTGCCGCTATGGGCTGTTCTCACCTCCCTCATCGTCACCCAGATGAGCGTCGGCCGGTCGCTGAAGGCGACCACGGACTATATGCTGGGGACGATCGGCGGCGCGATCTATGGCGGAGCGCTTGCGGTGCTGATTCCGCATTCGAGCGAAGCGGCCCTGCTGGCGTTGCTGGTGCTGACAGTGGCGCCGCTGGCCTATCTCGGATCGATCAACCCCAGCCTGACCGCGGCCACGGTGACAGGTGTCATCGTATTGCTGATCCCGGAGATGCACCACACCAGTCCGCTGGATTCCGTGATCGATCGCCTGATCGAGGTGACCGTCGGCGCGTCCACCGGGCTAGCCGCTTCCTTTTTGGTATTGCCGTCGCGGGCGCATCGTCAGATCCGCGCCAATGCGGCGCGCCTGATCGAACTGATCGCGGGCGCATTTTCGGAGTTGCTGGTTGGCCTGACGCATGGCCTCGACAACGACGCGGCGCACCGGATCCAGGACGGCATCGGTGCTGCGGTCACGGCCTTGCACGCGATGGGGCAGGAAGCCGAGCGCGAGCGTGCGGCGCGCCTGTCCTCAGGTCCGGACACCGGTCCGCTGCTGCGGACCATCCTGCGCCTGCGTCATGACGTTGTGATGATCGGGAGGGAATGCCTGGTCGCATTGCCTACGAATTTGCAGGCGCGGCTGGATACGCCCTTGTCCGGCGTGCGCGAGGCGATTGTCGCCCATCTGCGCGCGTCGGCGGCCGCATTGCGCAGCGGTACCAGTCCGCCGGTGATCGACCCCTTGCAATTCGCGCTGCAGGGCTACGCGGAGGAGGTAGCCTCGGTCCGCCGCGATGGTCTGATCCGCCCCCTGCCGGGCGATGCCGCCGAGCGCTTCTACGCACTCGGATTTTCGCTGGAGCAGATGCGCCAGAATATCGGCGATCTCGATCGCTGCGTCGCGGAGTGGTCGGCAAAGCCGTCGGCGAAGCCAACTGGAATCGAAAGCTAGACGCAATGTTGCGTTGTTGACGGGCCTCGTGGTTCGAGACGCGCGGCCTTGCCGCGCTCCTCACCATGAGGGTTTTAGACATCATCCCCGCGTGAGCGTAAGCTCATCGCTGGAGGAGCCGCGAAGCGGCGTCTCGAAGGATGAAGCCACCGACCCTAATCGAGATAAACGCCCAGAAAATTGAGCGTGGTGGCATCGCGTTTCGCGATGCCGTCAGTCAGCGCCTTCAATGCGGCGTCGAAACTGGGGGCCGCCTGTTCCAGTTCGAAGGCGCCGTCATGGTCCCACAGGAAGCACCAGCCGAAGCGCTCGCCCTGCCAGAGATTGATCACCAGGCAGCGGCTGTGATGGGCGGGTTCGGCGACCGGCAGCAGATCGCGCGCGGCCACGCCGTACTCCTCGCGGAAATAGGCATCGACATTTTCCGGATCGTCCTCGGTGAGCGCGATGAAGTTGAACAGATTGCTGCGCTGGGTCGCCAGTTCCGTCGGGCGGTAGAAGCACAATTCGGCCGAAGCGTCCGGCAGCCGGACCTGCAATTCGCTCTCGCCAAGCTGCGCGAGGAATTCGCGGTATTCTTTCGGCAGCTTGGCGCCGAGTTCCTCTTCGGCCTGAAGCAGGTCGCTTTCGCTCACGGCCTTCTTGCTGTGCCAGCGCCAGCCCTTGTCGGATTCCGATATGCTCTTGCGCCGCGCGACATAATCGGCATAGGCCGGCAGCTCGATGATCTCTTCGTAACCGCCAAACCCGCGATACTTATAGGCGTAATCGAAAGCTTCCTCCTGCCGTTCCGGAAAGTGGTCGAGCAGAATCATCGCGCGCTGCGCGCCGCGGTCCACGCTTGCATCGACCCTGCAGGCCTCTTCGATTGCCTCCAGCGCGGCCTTTGGATCATCGGCGCTCAGATGCGCCCAGCTCAGGACTTCCAGCGTGCGGGCCTCGAGGTCGCTTTCCCTGATGGACCAAGCGTAATACGGCGTCCTGGCCGCACGGCGGGCCACGATGGTGTCGCGTCCACGTTGGGCAAGCTCGATGATCCCCTCATCGTCCTGATCGTCGAAATAATCGTGGTTGGCGGCGAGCAGGAGATATAGCGGTTCAATTGCCGCCGGCGTGTCCCGAAGCGCGGCAAGATGTTTGGCCTGCGCTTCGAGGGATTCGCCCAGCGCCGCCAGCATCAGGTCGTCGAGGCCCTTTTGCCAGTCGGGCTTGGGCTCTGGGTCCGGCAGCAGATTGCGCAGCGTATAATCCGTGTGCGTGGTTTCGATGTAGCCGGATGCGACGAGTTCGGCGGCATGCCGACGGAACGCCGCGACGGCGGTGTTCATGTCGGAAAATTCATCGCGCAAATACTGGTCTTCCCCGGGTTCGAGGTCCTCACGCATCAGGATGCCCAGAACGATTGGAACGCCGCCGGGAATTAACAGCAGCTCCCTGTCATCATTCCCCGGCGGGCGATGAAAGAATTTTGCCAGATACATGGGAATCTCCGAACGCGCGGGCACAACGCCGCTGATGGGAAAACGCTATGGTCAGTCGAGATAGACGCCGAGAAAACCGAGCATGGCGGCGTCGCGCTTCTCGATGCCGGAGGTAAGCGCTTTGAGCGCAGCATCAAAGCTGGGTGCGGCCTGCTCCAGCTCCCACGAGCCGTCATGGTCCCACTCAAAACACCAGCCATAGCGTTCGCCCTGCCCAAGATTGATCACCAGGCAGCGGCTGTGCTGCGAGGGCGCGGCGACCGGCAGCAGGTCGCGCGCGGCCACGCCGTACTGCTCGCGGAAGTATGCATCGACCTTTTCCGGATCCTTCTCGAAGCGCGTGATGTAGTTGAACAGATTGTTGCGCTGGGTCGCCAGTTCCGTCGGCCGGTAGAAGCACAGTTCGGCCGACTCGTCCGGCAGCCGGACCTGCAATTCGGTCGAGCCGTATGTCGTGAGGAACTTCCGATAATCCTTCGGCAGTGTGGCGCCGAGCTCTTGCTCCGCCTGCAGCACGTCGCCTTCGCTTGCCGGCTTTTTTGTGTGCCAACGCCAGCCCTTGTCGGATTTCGATTTGCGTTTTCTCCGCGTGACATAGTCGGCATAGGCCGGCAGCGCGATGATGTCTTCGTAGCCGCCAAACTCGTGATATTTGTAGGCGTCATCGAAAGCCTCGTCCTGCCGCTCCGGAAAGTGCTCGACCAGAATTGTCGCGAGCTGCGCGCCGCGGTCCTGGCTTGCGTCGACCCGACAGGCCTCTTCGATCGCCTCCAGCGCGGCCTTTGGGTTATCGGCGCGCAGATGCGCCCAGCTCAGAACCTCCAATATTCGAGCCTCGAGGTCGCGATCCTCCATCGACCAGAAATAGTGCGGCGTCCTGGCGGCGCGGTGGGCGGCGATGGTGTCGCGGCCGCGTTCGGCAAGCGCAATGATCTGGTCGTTGTCCTGATCGTCGGCATAGAAGTGATGGGCGGCGAGCCAGAGATAGAGCGGCTGGCTTGCCGCCGGCGTATCCCGAAGCGCGGCAAGATATTTGGCCTGCTCGTCAAGCGGTTCGCCCAGCGCCGCCAGCATCAGATCGTCGAGGCCTCTCTGCCAGTCAGGCTTGGGCTCTGGATCCGGCAGCAGATTGCGCAGCATGTAATCCGTGTGCGTGGTTTCGATATAGCCGGCTGCGATGAGTTCGGCGGTTTGCCGGCGGAACGTGGCGACGGCGGTCTTGGGTTTGGAATATTCCTTGCGCAGGAACTCGTCTTTTTTCCGCGCGCCCGGCGCCTCGTTCATATACTTGCCAACGACCGTCGGCTCATTGCCGGGCATGAACAGCAGGCCGCGATCATCATCGCCCGGTGGGCGGTGGAAGAACTTTACCAGACGCATGAGGGTCTCCGAACGCGGGCGCTAGGCTGCAGGCACGAGCTGCTGCCAACGCAAAGGGTCGTGCGACCACGGCCGTCAGCCACGATCTCCCCGTTTCAGTCGCAGGTTCGGAACAACGGGTTCACGCCGGGCAACAGGCCGATGGAGGCCGACCTGTGTGGCCGATTCAGGCCGCAACCTGACGCAGCAGGCTGCGGACGATCAGCCGGTGAAACGGCATGATGACGGCCAGATAGGTCCGCCCCAGCCAGTTGTGTGTCAGCACCAGCGTGGTTGCGGTGACCTCCCGGGCGGCGCCTGATGTCGCGACGTCGACGACGATGCGGAAATCCAGATGCTTGTCGTTGAAGCCGGCGACCAAGCGGTCGGGCTGCTCGCTGACGATCGGGAATATTCCGAGCATCTCTCTGGGAGTCGAACTGGCGCCTGACGTCTTGAGGCCAAACGGCGTCACCAGAATGTTGCGCAGGGTCAGCAGCGCCTCGGCCTATCGCGGCTGCCGAGCCATCATGCGCTCGGCCGCCTGCCGCGCATTGAGGGCGCGATCACCGATTTCGATACGGAAAGCGTCGGCAAACTGCGCGCCGGGCAGTGTGTTCGGGTCGATGGCGGGTGTGACTTCACGAACGGTCATTGCAGCGCCAGTCTGTTCGACAGCAGGCGGAAGCGCAAGATCAGCAGAATAGCAAACACGACGGTACCGACGGACAATCCGACCCAGACGCCACCGGCGCCAAGCGATGTCCGAAATCCGAGCGCCCAGGCGCAGGTAAAGCCCACCAGCCAGTAGCTGAAGGTCGCGAACAACAGGGGTATGCGCGTGTCGTTCATCCCGCGCAGCGCGCCGTTGGCGACGGTCTGAATACCGTCGGTGATGAAAAAGGTGGTTCCGACCAGCAGCAGCGTTGCCGTCAGCGTCGCGGTGGCGTCGACGGCTTCGCCGAGGAACAGTTCGGCGATCGTGAACCGCCCCAGGATCACGGCAAGCGTCATCGTCGCCATGAACACCGTCCCGAGCAGGATCGCGACATAGCCGGCGCGCCTGACGGCGTCGCGGTCGCGGCGCCCTACCGCATGCCCGACCCGGACGGTCGCCGCCATGCTGATCCCGAACGGCACCATGTAGAGGATGGCCGCGATCTGCAGGGCGATCTGGTGCGCGGCGAGCGCGGTGGTGCTGATCAGGCCCATCAGCAGGCCGGCCGCGCCGAACAATCCGTATTCGAGCATGAACGCCATCGAGATCGGCGCGCCGATGACGACGAGCTTGCCCATCAACGGCCAGTCGATCCGCCAGATGCGGCCGAGCACGTGATATTTGCGGAACGGCCGGCGGCGCGCGGTGAACCACAGCCCGGCGAAGAACGTTCCGAGATTGACGATGCTGGTCGCAAGGCCCGCGCCGAACAGCCCAAGCTCGGGCAGGCCCCATTTTCCGTAGAGCAGCGGATAGACCAGCAGCGCATTGGCCGGGATCGCGGCCAGCGTGATCCACAGCACCGGCTCGGGCCGGTTCACGGCGCTCATGAAGCCGCGTATCGCGATGAACCACAGCGCCGGCAGGATGCCCCAGGCGAGGCCGAACAGATATTGTTGCGCAAGCTTTGCGGCAGCCGGCGCCTGGCCGAGCGCGATCAGGATCGCCTCGCCGCGGAACGGCAGGATCATCAGCGGCGCCGAGATCAACACCGCCGCCCACAGGCCGACGCGCAGCGCGCGCCGCACCATGCGCGGGTCGCGCGCGCCGAAAGCCTGCGCCGCCAGCGGCGCCACGGCGGACACCAGGCCAAGGCCGAACGTGAAGATCACGAAGAAAACCGTATGCGCGAGGGCCGCCGCAGCGACCGCCTCGCCGCCGAGCCGGCCGATGAACGCCAGATCGGTCGTCATCATCGCGATCTGCCCGAGCTGCGTCAGCGCCAGCGGCACCGCGAGCTTCAGTGTTTCGGCGAACTCCTCAGCCAGATGGCCGCGCGCCCGCGCCGTCGGGGCAGGCGCGAGCAAGGTTGCGTCGATTTTGTCGAGCGAGGTCATGGATCAGGACTAACACGGCGACGGGCCGAAAAAGTGACGGTGGCTGCGACCTATCCGCCGTCTCGCGCCGGCACCCGCGTAATCCTGGCGCCGAGCGCATTGAGCCGTTCCTCGATCCGCTCATAGCCGCGTTCGATCTGGTCGGCATTGTTGATGGTCGAGGTGCCCTCCGCGGCCACCGCCGCCAGCAGCATCGCCATGCCGGCGCGGATATCGGGCGAGGTCATCAGCGCCCCGCGCAACCGGCTCGGGCCCGCCACGATCGCGCGGTGCGGGTCGCACAGCACGATGCGGGCGCCCATCGAGATCAGCTTGTCGACGAAGAACATCCGCGATTCGAACATCTTTTCGAACATCAGGATCACGCCATCGCATTGCGTTGCGGTGACGATGGCGATCGACATCAGGTCGGCGGGAAATGCCGGCCATGGCTGGTCTTCGAGCTTCGGCACATGGCCGCCGAAATCATCCTGGATCTTCATGGTCTGGCCGGACGGCACGACGAGATCGTCGCCTTCGACGCCGCAGACGATGCCGAGCCGCTCAAAGCCCATCCGGACCGAGCGCAGATGCTCGACACCGGCGCGCGCGATGCGCAGCGGCGAGCGCGTCACTGCGGCGAGCCCGATCAATGAGCCGACCTCGATATGGTCGGGCTGGATCGCGTAGCTGGTCCCGCCCAGCGTCGCCGGCCCGTGGATGATGATGGTGTTGGTGCCGATGCCCTCGATCTTGGCGCCGAGCGCCACCAGGAAGTTGGCGAGGTCCTGCACATGCGGCTCGGATGCGGCGTTGCGCAGGTGCGTGGTGCCGTGGGCGCCGACCGCGGCGACCAGGGCGTTTTCGGTCGCGGTGACGCTGGGCTCGTCGAGGAAGACGTCGGCGCCCTTCAGCCGCGAGGCGCGGAACTCGAGCCGGTGCGTCGCCGTGACGGTGGCGCCAAGCTGTTCGAAGGCCAGAAAATGCGTATCGAGGCGGCGGCGTCCGATGACGTCGCCGCCGGGCGGCGGCAGCGCCACCTCGCCGCAACGGGCGAGCAGCGGGCCCGCCAGCAGGATCGAGGCGCGGATGCGCGCGCAAAGCTCGGGATCGAGATCGGCGGCGCGAATTTCCTTGGCGTGGATCTTCAGCGTGTTGCGCTGTACCCATTCGGCCGAGGCGCCGACCGAGCGGATCAGTTCGACCAGCGTCTCGGTATCGCGAATCCGGGGAACGTTCTCCAGCGTGACCGGATGGTCGGTCAGCAGCGCCGCCGCGATGATCGGCAGCGCCGCGTTCTTGTTGCCCGACGGCTCGATCGTGCCCGCAAGCCGGTGGCCGCCTTCAACGATGTACTGGATGGGCGCCACTGGAACTCCGTGCATCACACGTCGACATTGGCGCTGAGCGAATTATCCTGGATGAATTCGCGGCGTGGCTCGACCACGTCGCCCATCAGCTTGGTGAAGATGTCGTCGGCCTCGTCGACCTCCTTGATCTTCACCTGCAGCAGCGAGCGCTCGTTGGTATCGAGCGTGGTTTCCCAGAGCTGTTCCGGATTCATCTCGCCGAGGCCTTTGTAGCGCTGCAGCGTGACGCCCTTGCGGCCGGCATCGGTCACCGCTTCGAACAGGCTGACCGGCCCGTGGATCGCGATCTCGGCATCCTTGCGGCGCAACACGCCCGGCTTCGGATAAGCTTCCTGCAGTTTCGCTGCATAATCGTCGAGCTTGCGCGCATCGGCGGAGCCGAGCAGCGCGTCGTCGATGATGGCGGCATCCTTGACGCCGCGGACGGTGCGTTCGAACAGGAACCCTTCACCCTCCGTGAAGCGTCCGCTCCAGCCGCGCTCGACTTCGTCGGTCAGTGCATCGAGCCGCTTGGCGATGTAATCGGCGGCGGCATTGGCGGTGTTGATGTCGCTGGTGATCTTCGGGCTCAATACGCCGGCGATTGCAGCCTGCTCGACCACCATGCGGTTATAGCGGCTGTGCAGATTATGCAGGATGCCGCGGATAATGCGGGCGTCCTCGACCAGCGACAGCAGGTCGCGGCCGGCACGATCCGATCCGGTGGCTGGCTTGAAGACGCAATCGTCGAGGCCGGTTGCGATCAGGTAATCCTCCAGCGCGCGCTCGTCCTTCAGGTACTGCTCGGACTTGCCGCGCGCCACCTTGTAGAGCGGCGGCTGCGCGATATACAGGTGGCCGCGGTCGATCACCTCGCGCATCTGGCGATAGAAGAACGTCAGCAGCAGCGTACGGATATGCGAGCCGTCGACGTCGGCGTCCGTCATCAGGATGATCTTGTGGTAGCGCAGCTTGTCGGCGCTGAAATCGTCGCTGATACCGGTGCCGAGTGCCGCGATCAGAATGCCGATCTGCTCGCTGGACAGCATCTTGTCCATGCGAACGCGCTCGACGTTGAGGATCTTTCCCCGCAGCGGCAACACCGCCTGGAATTCGCGGTTGCGGCCCATCTTGGCGCTGCCGCCTGCGGAGTCACCCTCGACGATGAACAGTTCTGACTTGGCGGGGTCCTTTTCCTGGCAGTCGGAGAGCTTGCCGGGCAGCGAGCTGCCGCCAAGCGGGCTTTTCCGGGTCAGTTCGCGCGCCTTGCGGGCGGCTTCGCGCGCGGCGGCGGCCTGGATCACCTTGCCAACGATGACCTTGGCCTCGGACGGGTGTTCCTCGAACCACGCCGCCAGCGCCTCGTTGAGCACGTTCTCGACCACCGGGCGTACTTCCGAGGAGACCAGCTTGTCCTTGGTCTGCGACGAGAATTTCGGGTCCGGGACTTTCACCGAAAGCACCGCGGTGAGGCCTTCGCGGCAATCGTCGCCGGTCAGCGCGATCTTTTCCTTTTTCGCGTTGGCCTCGGCATAGCCGTTGACCTGGCGCGTCAGCGCGCCGCGGAAGCCGGCCAGATGGGTGCCGCCGTCACGCTGCGGGATGTTGTTGGTGAAGCACAGCACGTTCTCGTGGTAGCTGTCGTTCCACCACAGCGCGGCCTCGACGCCGATGTCGTTCAATTCCGCGCGCACCATGATCGCGGCGGGCACAATCGCCTTCTTGTTGCGGTCGAGATATTTGACGAATTCCTCGACACCGCCGGCATATTGCATCACCTCGCGCTTTTCGACCGCGTGGCGCATGTCTGACAGCACGATATTGACGCCGGAATTCAGGAACGCGAGCTCGCGCAGGCGATGCTCCAGCGTCGCGAAATCATACTCGACATTGGTGAAGGTTTCGGTCGACGCAAAGAACGTCACCTCGGTGCCGCGCTTGCCACTGGCTTCACCCACCACCTTGAGCGGGGCAACGGAATCGCCGTGGGCGAACTCGATGTAATGCTCCTTGCCGTCGCGCCAGACGCGAAGCTGCAGCTTGCTCGACAGCGCGTTGACGACGGAGACGCCGACGCCGTGCAGGCCGCCGGAGACCTTGTAGGAGTTCTGGTCGAATTTTCCGCCGGCGTGCAGCTGGGTCATGATGACCTCGGCCGCGGAAATGCCTTCGCCCTTGTGGATGTCGACCGGAATGCCGCGGCCGTCGTCGCGCACCGTCACCGAGCCGTCGGCATTGAGCACGACTTCGACCGCCGTGGCGTGACCGGCAAGCGCCTCGTCGATCGCATTGTCGACGACCTCGTACACCATGTGATGCAGGCCGGATCCGTCATCGGTGTCGCCGATATACATGCCCGGCCGCTTGCGCACGGCGTCGAGGCCCTTCAACACCCGGATCGATTCCGCGCCATATTCAATCGGAATGGGATGCTCAGTGTCGGCAGGTGACTGCCGGGCAGGTTCTGTCATGTAAGGCCTTCGAGGTGTCCCGAATCAGCTGCGCAATATGAGGCGCTGATGGATCTATTTGTGCCATGAAAGAGGCCATGCGCCTAGCGCAAAGTCTCCGTCCACAAGCTATTGAATAAATAGTGTTTTTTGGCGCTCTTTCAAGGCGCTCAAAGGGCGATTCAGCGGCCTCTGAAAAGGACGATTCGGGGGATGATTCCGCGCCTCGAAGTGCCTGTTTTTGAGACGTGGTCGCGGCAGGAAATGGCAGACTGCAACGGATCTGCTGGAGAACGGCGCAACAGGCGGGTTCGTTGCCGGAGAACCGATTCCCCTCACCGGGAAGGGCTCGGCTACCTGATCTTGTCCGTCATCGGCCGCGTGCTCGGGACGCAAGCGCCCGCGAGCACGCCGCCCTTGGTCTTCTCTGGGCTTCTCCAGAGCGATCGTGTCAATACATCTGCAGCGACAATGCCTCGCCGCTCGGAGCGATGATCAGGCCCCAGGCGTCATCAGCGGTGACCTCGACCGTATCGTTTCGTGCCGGACGGCCCGCGACCTTCACCGAATAGGTGTATTTGCCCGGCGGCAGGTCGAGCATCGGAGGCTTCTGCGATTGCGGCCCGCCGGCGCCGGCAGCGAGCTTGATCGTCTGCTTGTTGATGGTGACGGCAGCCTCGCTGCCGCCCATGTTGCCGAACACCAGCCTGGCCTGACCCGGTTTCGGGATCACGTCAGCCTTCGCGGCGACATCAGTGTACTTTTGTGCGAGGCTGACGGTGGTCTCGTCCTTCGCTCGGCCGAGTTTCAGCTGTGCAGGCCCATCGGGCGAAGCAAATGCCAGTTGCACGCGGTCTGCCTGCATGACGGCGCGCTCCGCGGATTCCTTCCAGCCGCGCTTGCCGAGCTCGGTACGATAGAAGGCGAGCACGGAAGCGAGATCCGCAGGAACGCTGATTTCGAGTTCCCTGCGGAATGGAACGTTGCTGCCCGGCAGCTTTCCGCTTCCGCGGGAGACAGTCGAACCACGCTGCTTGGGCATCGGAAACGGCGCGTCGGCATCGGTTTCGGGGTCAACTTCGAGAACCTGCACCGTTGCTTTGGCGCCAGCAGCGTTAGGGGCCTGAGCGACGGCTGCCGCGCCGGGCTTGGCCGCCATCTTGGCATCGGCCGTCACCAGAGCCGATCCATCGGCGCTGATCTTCGACCTCGGACCCATCTGCATGACGGTGAACGACATCGCCTTGCCGCCTTTGGAAAAGTCCATCACGACCATGCGGGGATTGTTGATGACCGAAGGCCGTTCTTTCCAGCCCTGGGCCTGCAGCGCGCCACGGTAGAACGCCGCGACCGCTTTCACGCTTGAGGGGGAATAGAAATCGAGCCGGCCTTTGGCGCCTTCGAACTGTACCTCTTCGGCATTCTCCGGCAGCGGCACGGGCTTCGAATTGTCGGCCAGCGGCCGCAGCGGCGCATCTGACATCTTGGCGGCCTGTTCCACCCGCCGCACTTCGTCGGCCGCGATGATTTCCTTTGCCATTGCCGCCGCATCGCTGAAAAACTTCGCGTCGGCTTCCTTCTTGGCCCTGGCGCGTGCCGCCAGGCCGGCTTCGGTCACCTGCGTGGTGAGGTTGATGATCGTCAGATCGTATTGGGGCTTGAGCCTGAGCGTGGCGGTTTGATCGGGAGACGAGAAGTTGAGGACGGTCTGGTCCGGCGTTTCAACGGCGCCGCGGGTTTCCTCTTTCCAGTTCCGCACCCCTAGTTCGCGGCGGAAGAATGCGAGTACCACCGGCAACTCAGCCTGAACGGCGCCGTGTACCTTGCGCGAGTTCGAACTCGAATCGCCCTCGCTTCCGAAGCCCGCTGTCTGGTTCGGTACCGGCAGGCCGGCGGTTTCGCGCGCAAGCTCAAGGCTCTGCGGATGCGCGAAGGGCGCAATCCGGACGTCGACATTGGTCTTGCCGTCATCGCGACGCTGCAGCGTCAGCATGATCGGCTGCTGCTGGTAGCCGTCACGTTTTGGAAAGCTGTAGAAGGCGCGTGCGCCGTTGCTGATCGATGCATCGATCGTGGCGCCGGGATAACGCGCCGCTGCGTCCGCCGCCGACAATGGCGACCAGCCGGCCGCGATCAGTTCCTTGCGGAAGAACTCCAGGCCGGTCTCGACGCTCGCGGCGGTCGTGCAGCCAAGATAGGGCCGGCGCTCGTTGAATATGATGTCGGTCGCATCGTCCGGAAACGGCACGTTCGCATAGATCCTGTCCGCGCCGTAATGCACCTCGGATTGATTGGGCTGGGTTTGCGTGAAAGACACGTTAAGTCCGTGCGGACCCCTCTTGAAGGTCAACGTGCTCCTGACGTTTTCGAACGGGCGCACGTATTGCACCCAGCCGTCGGCGGCCAGCAATTTCTTCGCCGCCGCGGTGGTGGCTGCGACGGTGCCCGGAACGTAGTAGTTCAGTTTGAAAGTTTCGGGACGGCCTTCCACGGCGCCTTCCAGGCGTGGCACGATGCGGACATCGACCATGGTGGGGTCGGCCTTGGCGGCAACCGGCACGCTGGCGATCGCCGCGAAGGCGACAGCAAACAGATGTTTCCGTGCCGGGACCAGCATCCCGCGCGTCATTCCAAACATGGGTATCTCCGGTATTCGCCGACGCCTGACGCGCAGCAGTGATGGCCGCGCATCGATGGCGCGGTTGCTGAAGTCTAGTCGCGCGGGTGGACGTCGAGGTTCAACCGGACGCCCGCCGGCTCAGGCGCGTCGGGCGATTTGGCCGGAATGGAGCAAGCCGCGCGAGGACTGCTCCATTCCGTTCGTATCAATACATCTGCATCGACAATGCCTCTCCGCTCGGGAGAATGATCAGACCCCAGCCGTCGTCGGCGGTCACCTCGATCGTATCGTTTCGGGCGGGGCGGCCCGCGACCTTCATCGAATATCGGTACTTGCCCGGCGGCAGTTCGAGGATCGGGGGCCTAGGCGAATGCAGTCCACCTGCGCCGGCGGCGAGCTTGATCGTCTGCTTGTTGATGGTGACGGCCGCTTCGCTTTCACCGACATTGCCGAGCATCAGCTTGGCGTGACCCGGCTTCGGTACGAAGTCCGCTTTTGCGGCGACATCAGGATATTTCTGCGCGAGGATGACCGACGTCTCGTCGTCGCTGCGGCCAAGCTTCAGCAGTGCGGGCCCGTCGGGCGAGGTAAATGACAGCTGCACGCGGTCCGCCTGCACAACGGCACGCTCCGCCGATTCCGTCCAGCCGCGTTTGCCGAGTTCGCGACGATAGAAGGCGAGCACGGCATTCAGTTCGGCGGGAATGCTGGCGTCAAGTTGCCTGCGGTACACAGCGTTGCTGCCCGGCAGCTTTCCGCTCGCCGACGTGTTCATCGCGCTATGCTGCTTTGGCACCGGAAAGGGCGCGTCGGGGTCGGCGTCGGGGTCGGCCTCGAGAACCTGCATCGCCGCCGCTTTGGCGCCGGCGCCATTAGAGGCCTGAGCGACGGCTGCCGCTCCTGGCTTGGCGGCGATCTTGGCATCGGCCGTCACCAGAGCCGATCCAGAGGCGGTGACACTCGCCCTCCGACCCATCTTCATGATGTTGAACCGCATCGCCTTGCCGCCTTTGGAAAACTCCATCACGACCATGCGGGGATCGTTGATGACCGAGGGCTTTTCTTTCCAGCCTTGGGCCTGCAGTGCGTCACGATAGAACGCTGCGACCGCTCTCACGGTCGAGGGGGAATAGAAATCGATTTGGCCGGCAGCGGCCTCGAACTCCACCTCTTCGGCGTTCTCCGGCAGCGGCACGGGCTTCGAATTGTCGGCAAGGGCGCGCAGCGGCGCATCCGACAGCGGCGCATCCAACAGCTTGGCGGCCTGGGCCGCGTCGGCTTCCTTCTTGGCCCTGGCGCGTTCGGCGAGGATGGCGCCATTCATTTGAGTGACGATATTGACCATCGTCATGTCATATCGGCGGCTGAGCTCCAGCGTGGCGGTTTGCTCGGCCGAGGAAAAGTTCAGCATGACGTTATCAGCGGTCACCACAGCACCGCTGGTTTCTTCGGTCCAGTTTCGCGCCGCGAGTTCGCGACGATAGAAGGCGAGCGTTGCAGGAATTTCGGCAAGGACCGCCACGTCCAGCACGCGCCGGGCCGAATCGGAATCGCCCGAGTTCTGCGCGGTCCAGGTTAGTTTGGGCGTCGGCAGGCCGGCCGTGTCGTCAGCGGCTTCGAGCGTTTCCGGCATCGCAAACGGCGCGATCCGGATCTCCACGCCGGTTTTGCCGTCGTCACGGCGCTGCAGCGTCAGCATCACCGGCCGCTGCCGATGAAAGCCATTGTCGAAATCATGGGTGTAATAGGCCCGCACGCCATTCTCGATCGTCTCGCTGAGCTGCACGTTCGGCCAGCGCGCGGCCGCCTCCGCGGCTTTGAGCGGCTTCCAGCCGCTCGCGGCCATCTCCTTGCGGAAGAAGTCGAGCGTTGCGTCGAGCGCAGTCGGGGCAATGCAGCCGAGATAGGGCCGCCACTCCTCGAACACGATGTCGGCAGCATCCGGCGGGAACGGCACGTTCACATGCGCTGCGTTGGCGCTATAAATCACGCTGGATTGATTGGGCTTGCCTGGCGGGACCGACACAAACAGTCCTTGCCGTCCCTTCTTGAATTTTGACGAGAACTTGTCGTTTTCGAGCGGGTGCGCATATCGCACCCAGCCGTCGGCGGCCAGCAATTGCCTCACCGCAGCGGTGGTCGCCGCGAAGTCGGTCGGAACGTCGTAGGTCACTTGATAGGTTTTGGATTGATGGGTTTTGGTAAGGGCCGTCTGTTCCACGGCGCCTTCGAGCCGCGGCAGGGTGCGGACATCGACCATGTCGGAGTTGGCACTGGCGGCAACCGGCGCGCAGGCAATCACCGCGAGGGTGACAGCAAACAGATGTTTCCGTGCCGGGACCAGCGTCCCGCGCGTCATTCCAAGCATGGCTATCTCCGGTATTTGCCGACGCTTGATCCGCGCAGCAGTAATGGCCGCGCATTGATGGCGCGATTGCTGAAGTCTAGTCGCGCGGGCGGACGTCGAGGTTCAACCGGGTGTCTGCCGCTTTAGGCGCGGCGGGTGACGTGGCCGGAATCCACGTCGAAAACCTCGCCGGATGTGCCGATATCGGCGAATGCCGCCGGATCGGCGCCGGTCATCCAGACCTGCGCGCCGAGTTTTTCCAGCTCATTGAACAGCGCCTTGCGCCTGCCCGGATCGAGATGTGCGATGACCTCGTCAAGCAGCAACAGCGGCACGATGCCGGTCATCTCGGCGACCAGCGTGGCATGGGCCAGCACCAGCCCGATCAGCAGCGCCTTCTGTTCGCCGGTGGAGGCATCGCGCGCGGGCATGTTCTTCGGCGCGTAGACCACTTGCAGGTCGGTCAAATGCGGTCCGTCCAGCGTGCGGCCTGCCGCGGCGTCGCGCGGGCGGCTCGCGCGCAGGATCTCGCGGTAGCGATCTTCCACGGCCGTCGCGGGCTCGCCCACCAGCGCATTCTCCATCCAGCCGTCGAGCATGATCTGCGCCGACGGAAACGCGGAAGCCGCACCGCGCTCGCGCAGCATCGCTGCGAGTTTTGTGACGGTCTGGCCGCGGGTGGCCGCGACCGCGACCGCAAGCTCGGCGGTTTCGCGCTCGATCGCGTCGCACCAATGGTCGTCGTAATTGCGAACTTCGAGCAGCCGGTTGCGCGAGCGCAGCGAACGCTCCAGCGCCGACACGCGGCTGGAATGTTCGCTGTCGATCGCCAGCACCAGCCGGTCGAAGAAGCGCCGTCGTTCCGAGGCGGCGCCAAGAAACAGCCCGTCCATCGCCGGCGTCAGCCACACCATCCGCAAATGGTCGCCGAACGCGGTCGCCGAGCCGACCGGCTCGCGATCGATCCGGCAGCGCCGGCCAGCGGAACTGTTTTCATTTCCCGGCGCATCGATCCCGGTGCCCAGCGTCGCCAGCCCCAGCGCACCCTCGACTTCGGCGGAGACGGCCCAGGAGCCGTTGCCCTGATTGTCGGCGACATCTTCCAGCGTCGCGCGCCGCAAGCCCCGTCCCGGCGACAGAAACGAGATCGCCTCGAGGCAATTGGTCTTGCCGGCGCCGTTCGGCCCCACCAGCACCACGACGTCGCCGCGCGTCTGCACGCTCCCCGCCCGATAATTGCGAAAATGCGTCAGCGTCAGCTTGTGGATGCGGGAGGGGGTCATGTTCAACCGTCATTGCCGGGCTTGACCCGGCAATCCATCGTCCGCGTCAGCGGACAATATCTTCGTATAAATCTCGCCAGTCGGGGTTGCTCGCGATAATCAGGTCGATTTTCCACTCTCGCGACCAATGCTTGATGTTCTTTTCTCGTTGCAGCGCAGTGGCTATTGCATCGTGCGGTTCAAAATAAACCAGTGTCTTGATGCCGTACTTCTTGGTGAAGCCATCTGCCAAGCCCTCTCGATGCTCGTAAACGCGCCGCACCAGATTGTTTGTCACGCCAATATATAGCGTTCCACCGGGCTTACTTGCGAGAATGTACACCCAATAGGTCATTTTCGAAGTTGATGGATTGCCGGGTCAAGCCCGGCAATGACAGCTAATTCCTCACACCCGCATCGGCATCAGCACGTAGAGCGCGCCTTTGTTGTCCTTGTCCTGCACCAGGGTCGGGGAGCCGGGATCGGCCAGCCGCAGCACCGCGACTTCGCCTTCGATCTGGGCGGCGATATCCAGGAGATAGCGCGAGTTGAATCCGATATCGAGCGCGTCGGAGGCGTATTCGACTTCGAGTTCTTCGGTGGCGCTGCCGGAATCCGGGTTGGTCACCGACAGCACCAGCTTGCCGGCCGACAACGCCAGTTTCACCGCGCGGCCGCGTTCGCTCGAAATGGTCGAGACGCGGTCGACCGCGGCCTCGAAATCCTTCTTGTCGACGATCAGTTCCTTGTCGTTGTTCTGCGGAATGACGCGGCCGTAATCCGGGAAGGTGCCGTCGATCAGTTTCGAGGTCAGCACCACATTGCCGAGGGTGAAGCGGATCTTGCCCTGCGACAATTCGATCGAGACTTCGGCTTCATTGTCCTCGATCAGCCGCTGCACTTCGCCGACGGTCTTGCGCGGCACGATCACGCCGGGCATGCCGACAGCGCCCTTCGGGAGAACCAGATCGATCTGCGCCAGCCGGTGTCCGTCGGTCGCCACCCCGCGCAAGGTCGCAGCCTTGGCGCTGCCGGCCGAGTGCAAATAGATGCCGTTGAGGTAATAGCGGGTCTCTTCGGTCGAGATCGCAAATTGGGTGCGGTCGATCAGGCGCTTGACGTCGGCGGCGGCCAGCGAGAACGAATGCGTCATGTCGCCGGCGGCCAGATCGGGGAAATCGCTTTCGGGGAGGGTCTGCAGCGTGAAGCGCGAACGGCCGGCACGGATCGCCAGCACCGAACGGTCGCCGTCGGCCTCCAGCACGATCTGCGCGCCGTCGGGCAGCTTGCGGACGATGTCGTAGAACATGTGCGCCGGCACGGTGGTCGAGCCGGCGGTTCCGGTTTCCGCTGCCAGGGTTTCCGTCACCTCGAGATCGAGGTCGGTCGCCTTCAGCGACAGTTTGGCGTTCTCGGCACGGATCAGCACGTTGCCGAGGATCGGGATGGTGTTGCGGCGCTCGACCACGCGATGGACGTGGCCCAGCGATTTCAGGAGTTGCGCGCGTTCGACGGTGACCTTCATTGCAATACCCGCCCGATCCCTAAGATGGAAAAGCCGGGCGGCCCTGAAGGCGCGCCGCGGCCATTGAAACCCGAGAAGCCGGATCAAGATGAGACTTGATCAAACCTTCGGGGGGACCGCAAGGTGGCGCGGATAGCGCCCAAGCGCAAGGGATTACGACGCCGTTTCCCACGGTTTGCGGGCAATTCACCGTCGTCCCGGCGCAGGCCCAGATGCGCAATTGCGCATCGGGGGACCCATAACCACAGGCGTTCGTGGCTGCATAAGCCGTCAGCCGGGTGCCCAAAAACCCGGCCGCGGAGTATGGGTTCCGGCGCCCGTGCGCAATTGCGCACTCGGCCGGAACGACTGCGTTCATTCCTGCAATTGGCGCTTCAGGGATTCGACCTCTTCCGACAGCGCGGTATCCCGGGACACCAGTGCCTCGATCTTGCGCACGGCGTGCAGCACCGTGGTGTGGTCGCGTCCGCCGAACCGGCGGCCGATCTCGGGCAGCGAGCGCAGCGTCAGCGTCTTGGCCAGGTACATCGCGACCTGGCGCGGGCGAACCACATTGGCGGTACGCCGGGAGGACAACAGGTCCGAACGGCTGACATTATATTGCCGGGCCACCACGCGCTGGATGTCCTCGATCTTGATCCGCTTCGGTTCCTGCGGACGGATCAGGTCGCGGACTTCGCGCTCGGCCATTTCCAGCGTCACCGGCTGGGCGTTGAGCTTGGAGTGCGCGAGCAGCCGGTTGATGGCGCCTTCGAGATCCCGGCCGTTATGGGTGATGGTGCGCGCGAGATAGTCCAGCACCGGTTCCGGCACGTCGAAGCTCGCATGATGGGCACGGGCCGCGGCGACGCGCGATTTGAGGATGCCGAGCCGAAGCTCTTCGCCGAGCGAACCCATTTCCACCACGAGGCCGCCGGCCAGCCGCGAGCGCACGCGATCATCGAGGCTTTCGAGATCGGACGGCGGGCGGTCGGCCGCGATCACGACCTGGCGGCCGGCATCGATCAGCGCGTTCAGCGTATGGCAGAACTCGGCCTGGGTCGATTTGCCCTGCAGGAACTGCAGATCGTCGATCACGAGCACGTCGATGCCGCGCAGCGCTTCCTTGAAGGCCAGCGCCGTCTGCGTCTTCAGCGCCGCGACGAAGCCGTACATGAACTTCTCGGCGGTGAGATAGAGCACCTTGCGCTCGTTGCCGGAATTGCCGGCCCACGTGACGGCCTGCAGCAGATGGGTTTTGCCGAGGCCGACGCCGGCGTGAATATAGAGAGGGTTGAACATCACGGCATCGCCGCGCCGCCCTTCGGCGACCTGGCGGGCCGCCGCATGCGCCAGCGTGTTGGAGCGGCCGATCACGAAACTTGCAAAGGTCAGGCGCGGGTCGAGCGGCGAGCCGCCGAGCGCATCATGGCTCGCGGACACCGGCGCGGTCGCGGTGGCGCGCAGCTCGGGCGCGGGACGGCCGTTGGCATGCTCGACGCGGCGCTGATCGGCCGGCGCGGGAGCTTCCTTCGCGGGTGCGGCGCATCGCATCGCCGTGCGCACGGTGAGGTCGATCCGGTGCACTTCGGGCATCTCGGCCTGCCAGCAGGCGAGAACGCGATCGGCGTAATGCGCCTGGATCCAGCTCTTGAGAAACCGGGTCGGAACCGACAGATGGACGTTCTCGTCCTGCACGCCTTCCAGATCCATGCGCGCGAACCAGCTCGTATAGACGTCCTCGCCTACCGTCGTCCGCAACCGACCCTTCACCCGCGACCAGCGATCCTGTTCGATATTCGTCATTGTCTGATAACTTTTCTGAAAGAGTAATGTTCGTTGCTAATTCGCCTTGCAGGGTTCCTGCCAGCAGGGGTGCTGCAATGCGCGACCTCACGCGGGGCTTCAACTCCGGACATAGATCGACCGTTCGGCGCGAACCGCCGCGGGTCAGATTTTCAGTTGGAGAAGAAGGTTTCCCGCGAGGTCAGCGCGTACTCGACGGCCCGTCCGGAGTTCGCACCGAGCAATGGTTGGAAAAGAAGGCTGGAGCAACCAATACGGTCTGTTGTGAAATGCGTCCGTCTAATGCCGCGATTCCGTAAAGCATAGTGCCTCCCCCTCTCGCCGCGAGAACGCGGCGAGTTGTCATGTCGAAAGTGTTTTTCAAAGTCAGTCTGCCGCTACCGGACATCTGCCCGGCGCTGCGCCGCCGCGTAACCTCAGTCTGTCGTCTTCAACACGTTCACGCACTACGCGTTCCCAACGATGCGGTTGCCAACACTTGCCTTATCTCCCTAGTCATCGACACGCGAAACATGCACGCCACGTCTGAGAAATTTAGACACAGAACAACCATTCTCATATTGCTATGAGTTACCAACTTAGCATCGCTTGGAAAGCGTCGCTAACGCGCACACCGCCGCCGATTTGCACGTCCACCCTTGGGTCTCAAACCGCGCTGGTCTGGAGAGCCGCGGGCGTCGCGAACGACACTAGATGTACACCAAGCGGAAATTCTGACAATCCGTGAATCGACGTGTGTGACCGAGTCCTCGGCTGTGTGGCCGGGTTGCAATTGTGACACTCGAAAGCAACGTTTTGGATTCGTGAACAGATTCGCGCGCGCTTGCTCATCGTGACAATTTTCGACGCACTCGAGAAAAATTTTAAGAAACCGTTACAATCGCGCTTGCGCAGACCATTTTTCAAACCGCTTGAAGTCGCTATGTGGATAAGTGATTAGCGAGACGAAGTTTTTCGCGATTCTTTTTTAGGGTAACTCTCGCGTGGCTGTTGCGGGCAAACAGCGGGAATCTTTTGGAACCTCGCGCAGCGAAGCTTGAATCTCGCGCAGCAAAACTGGCTGTGCATCTCGCGTCTGCGCACAGCATTGCCGTTGCAACAAACTGACCGCGTAAAACTACGGGGCCGAAGAAATATGACACGCGCTCGGTTGTGCAGCAACGGGACAATCGAACTGGAAAAAGAAAAAGCCCGGCCAAGGCCGGGCTTCTTTGACGAATATTTTTTTTCGTCAGTTCATTTCGCGAGCTTGGCGATCTGGTGAGTCAGGCGTGACACCTTCCGGCTCGCGTTGTTCTTGTGAATGATGTTGCGCTGCGCGGCTTGCATCAGTTCCGGTTCCGCGTGCGCCATCGCCTTCAACGCTGCATCGCGGTCGCCACTCTTGATGGCTTCTTCGACGGTGCGAACCGCACCACGCATCTGGGTGCGGCGCGACTTGTTGATGATGGTGCGGCGGGCAATCTTGCGGGTCGCCTTCTTGGCGGAAGTGGTATTGGCCATGTTCTCAACTATCCTTCGGCTGTCATCGCTCGGGTGGTCGGGCTTGAGCGCGCCGGCCGTTCAAATTGCGCTGGTGTGTTTCAGGGTGTCCTTGAGGTCGCCATGCTCGGGAGCCAAAATGCTCCCACCGCGGCGCGGCTCAAAGAACAGCGGCGGCGGGATTGCGCCCGCCGCCATTGGGGGTCTTATAGAGGGCTGGTCTTGCACCGTCAACGCTTTCTGGACCCTCCAAAAATCGGAAAATCCGGCCGGAAATGGCGCATAAGGTGCTGACGAGGTTGAATTTATTAAGGGAGCCCGGTATTGGGCTGACGGCCTTCCGGGCCCGACAGGTATAAGGTGACGCATGATCCGCGGTTTCTTCCGGCTAATTGGCCTGCTGCTCCTGGCCGGCGGATTCATCTTCATGGTCTATGACGGCGCACGGTATGTCGCCGACCAGACTCTGCGTTTCACCCGCTTCGGGCAGTTCTGGAACGACATCCACCAGTCCAGCCAGCTGGCGTTTCGCACTTCGGTCGAGGGTGCCGCGCCCTGGCTCTGGAACAGCGTCATCAAGGTCCTGCTGGACCAGCCGGTTTTCGCGGTGCTGGGCGTGTTCGGCATTCTCTTGATGATCCTGTTCCGGCCCCGCAAGCCGCTGATCGGCTATTCGCGGGACTGACAGGCTTTGGTTCAGCAAAGGCCGGGCGTTGCCAAGGCTGCGTAAGAAGGCTTGCATAAGAAGGCTTGCGTAACAGGGCTGCGGCAACCCGCGTAAAGCCTTATATAGAAGTCAGCCGGCTGCCGCCGTTTGCGCGCCAGCCGATGTTCCGCCTGGAGGCAATCCATGTTGTTCATGCGCAAGACCACCGCGTTGCCGAGTGCCGCCGAAGCGCTGGCGGGCCGCGCCACGCCGATCCCGACCGCGTCAACCCATTTCGTCAACGGCCGCAAGCTGCAGCCGCCTTATCCCGCAGGTCTCGAGCAGGCGGTGTTCGCGCTCGGCTGTTTCTGGGGCGCCGAACGCAAGTTCTGGCAACTCGGCGAGGGCATTTTTGCGACCGCCGTCGGTTACGCCGGCGGCCACACGCCCAATCCGACCTACGAAGAAGTTTGCTCGGGCCGCACCGGTCACACCGAAGTGGTGCTGGTCGTGTTCGATCCGAAGCAGATCTCCTTTGAGGCGCTGCTGAAGACGTTCTGGGAAAATCACAACCCGACGCAGGGCATGCGCCAGGGCAATGATGTCGGCACCCAATATCGTTCCGCGATCTACACGCTCAGTGATGCGCAAGCCAAAGCCGCCGATGCGTCGAAGGCGATGTACCAGAAGGCGCTGGCAGCCAAGGGCCTTGGCGCCATCACCACCGAGATCGCGCCGTCAGGTGAATTCTATTTTGCCGAGGACTATCACCAGCAATATCTCGCCAAGAATCCGGCCGGCTATTGCGGGCTCGGCGGCACCGGCGTGTCGTGCCCGATCGGTGTTGGTGTCGGCGTGAACGCCGCCTAGGCCGTCATTGCGAGCCAACGGGTCGCGCGAAT
Source organism: Bradyrhizobium sp. AUGA SZCCT0222 (assembly GCF_018130205.1). NCBI lineage: Bacteria > Pseudomonadati > Pseudomonadota > Alphaproteobacteria > Hyphomicrobiales > Nitrobacteraceae > Bradyrhizobium > Bradyrhizobium sp. AUGA SZCCT0222. The sequence continues at coordinate 28,037 of NZ_JAFCLX010000033.1, read as the reverse complement.
GCGCGCCCGATGACAGGCTCCGCGAAGCAATCCATCTCTCCGCACAGCGATAGATGGATTGCTTCGTCGCTTCACTCCCTTGCGCAAACGCTTCGCGTTTGTCGCAGGCAATGACGCATGGTCCGCGTTGCGTGTTCCGTTACGGCACCGCACCCCAAAAAAACGCTTTGTTAACCATAACCGGTGCAAGACTAGAGCTGTCTCGCTTTGAGGGATGGCTCCGGTGCGAGTTGCGCGCGCGTTTCGATTTTCGATCACTGCGATGATGGCCGCGCTCGCTCTGTCGGGGTGCATGCGCACGGCTGGACCCGTCGCGGTCGCGCCGCAAGCCGATCTCGACGCAATGACCTATGGCGCGGCGCCGGCGCCGGTCGTCGTGGACAATAGCGGCGGCGGCGCCATCAGCGCGATGCGCGCGTCCTTTGCCAGAACGCCGCGTCCAGTTTACGCGCCCGCTCCCGTGGTTGTCGCGCCGCCCGTCGCCTATGCCGAACCGGTCCGATATGACACGTCGTATCATCTCGATGCCGGCGACAGGCTGCGCGTCGTGGTCTATGGCCAGGAAGGCCTCACCAATACCTACGCGATCGATGCCGGCGGCTCGATCACGATACCGCTGATCGGCTCGGTGCCGGCGCGCGGCCGCACGCCCGCCGGTCTCGCAGCCGAGATCGCAGCCAAACTGCGCGCCGGATTCATCCGTGATCCCTCCGTCGCGGTCGAGATCGAAGCCTACCGGCCGTTCTTCATCCTCGGCGAAGTGGCGGCGCCCGGACAATATCCTTACGTGCCCAACATGACCGTCGAAAGCGCGGTTGCGATCGCCGGCGGCTTCTCGCCCCGCGCGCGCCGTGACCGCGTGACGGTGACACACACCGATGCTTCCGGAACCGCGCGCTACATCGTTCCGCCCGGTACCTCGATCAGCCCGGGCGATACGGTGCTGGTCGGCGAGCGCTGGTTCTAGAATTTTCCCTTCGTCATTCCGGGGCGATGCGCAGCATCGAACCCGGAATCTCGAGATTCCGGGTTCGCGCTAGCGCGCGCCCCCCCCCGGAATGACGCCGTTGGCACGATGCTGTTCGGATCATTCCGTGTAGCGGCATTACCGTTATCAGTGTCATTGGCTGGCTGTGGTGAATCAGCGCATTCGGCGCGAAGCGCTGGATCGGAACTTGCCTCTCACAGGCCAGCGGCATATGCCGCCGTCAACGCAATCCATTTAAATCAACCAGGGGAAGAGATGAGCATCCGTTTGCCAACCAAGCTCGTGCGCACTGCAATTTCAGCTGCAATGATCGCAGGCATTGCCATGACGGCCGTGTGCGTGTCCGCGGAACAGGCGGCGGCGCAGTCCTATCCGGACCGGCGCATAACCTTCGTGGTGCCTTATCCCGCGGGCGGAGCCACCGACGTCTCGGCACGCCTCCTGGCCAACAAACTGTCGGAGGCGTGGAAGCAGCCCGTCGTCGTCGAAAACAAGTCGGGCGGCGGTGGTGTGGTCGGCAATGATTACGTCGCCAAGGCGCAGCCCGACGGCTACACCGTGCTGGTCGCCATCACCCAGATCATCCAGGCGCCGAGCCTGGTTGCGAAATTGCCCTACGACGTATTCAAGGATCTCGCGCCGGTGACCCAGGTCGGGCTGTCGACGGTCGTGCTGACGGTCCCCGAGGCGCAGCCGATCAAGTCGGTCAAGGAACTGATCGATCACGCCAAGGCGAACCCCGGCAAGGTGCCGTACGGCTCGTTCGGCAACGCGACGACGTCGCATCTCTACGGCGAACTCCTGAAGAAGAACGCGGGCATCGACATGACCCATGTTCCCTATCGCGGCGCGGCGCCGCTGGTGAACGATCTGCTCAACAACACGGTGACCGCAGGCTTCGTCGACCTGACCACGGCCGGCCCGCAAATCCAGGCCGGCAAGGTCCGGGCGCTGGCGGTCGGCGGCGAAAAGCGCAGGACCCAGTTGCCGAACGTGCCGACGATGGCCGAACTCGGCTTCCCCGGCTTTGAGGCCGAAGGCTGGGTCGGTGTCTTCGTGCCCGCTGCAACGCCCAAGGACATCGTCACGAAACTGTCCGCGGAATTGGCCCGCATCATCGCTTCCCCTGAGGGCGTAGCAGGGCTCGAGACGGTCAGCCTGATGCCCGTCGGCGGTACGGCGGAAACCTTCGAAGCCACCCTGCGCCGCGACTACGCACGCTGGGCGGATGTGGTGAAAGCCACCGGCGTCAAGGGCGAGTAATCATTGTCGCCCCGGCGAAGGCCGGGGCCCATACGCCGCGGCCTATCGATGAGCACGCTGGCGTTAGAGACCTTCTGCAACAATGAGGGCTGCGGCGTATGGGTCCCGGCCTTCGCCGGGACGACGAGTGGATGACGCCGCTGCCGTCACTTCAAATGTTTTGCAAAGAAATCGAGGCTGCGCGGCCAGGCGATGTCGGCGCTGGCCTTGTCGTAGCTGGCCCGCTCGTCGCAGTGAAAGCCGTGCTGCGCGCCGGGATAGACAAAGACTTCGACGTCGGGCCGCTTGGTCTTGATGGTCTCGACGTCGGTCAGCGGAATGCCGGCGTCCTTTTCCCCGAAATGCAGTTGCGTCGGCACTTTCGGTTTGTCGTCGGCGAAGCGAACGACGGCGCCGCCGTAATAACCGACCGCGGCTGATAGCCCCGTCAGCTTGGTCGCAGCGGCGAAAGCGATGCTGCCGCCGAGGCAGAAGCCGATGATGCCGACCGGGCCCACGCTCTTGACCGTATCGATCGCGGCCTGGGTGTCGAGCAACATCGCCGGCCAATCCGGATTGGCGATGAATTTGCGCGCGTTCGCGACCTCATCCGGCGAATAGCCGCATTGGAAGTTCGGGCTGATACGGTCGAAGATCGACGGCGCGATCGCGACATAGCCGGCGCCTGCGAGGCGATCGCACACCGAGCGGATGTGGTGATTGACGCCAAAGATCTCCTGGATCACCACGATGGCAGCCTTTGGCGCGCCCGCCGGATCGGCGCGATAGCCGCCGAGTTTGAAACCGTCCGAAGCCGTCAGTGTAATATCCTGTCCCACGGGTCATCCTTTTTGTTGCAGGTTTGCTTCTTGTTGAAGATTTGCTTTTCGTTGAAGGGTTGCACGAAGCCTGTTGCAGGGAAGGCGGCGGTTATTGCCACATCCAGTTGTGACCCCAGTCGCCCTTCCAGCCCGCCAGCCGGCCTTTGCGGAATTGCAGATAGAGCCGGTGCTTGCTCGGAAACAATCCGCTGCCGCCGAGATCGCGGAAGGTGAGGAACACCTCATCGCCCGGCCGTCCCTTGACGTAATTGAGCGGCGTTCCAAGTGCGCGTTCGGCTTCCATCGCATCCATGCCGAACGCCAGCGGCGTGGTGTTCGACAGGGCTTCGGTGAACGGCGGCGGGTAGGGGCCGCCGAACGGCGGCAGTTGTTGTGCCAACGCCGATACGGGAGCGCTGGCGACGAGAAGCAGAGCCGCGGCGGCAATCGCCTTCATGTCGCGGCCCTCGCGCTTACCTTGGTGTCGAGGCCATCAAGGAACGGCAGCACCGCGTGGATAAAAGCCTGCGGCTGATCGATGTTGACGGCGTGGCCGGCGGCCGGGACCACCACCTTCTTCGCGCCGGGAATTTTTGCCGCCATGTAATCGGATGCGGCCAGGAACGGGGTGTCGTCGGCGCCGACCACGACCAGCGACGGCACCTTGATGTCGGGCAGCGATTCAATCACGCGCGCGTCGCGCTGGATCAGCATGCCGCGCGCGGCCCGCGCCAGTCCCGACGCGTCGCGATGGCTGACGCCGGAGCGTTCGCGGCTGGCGGATTTCAGAACGTCCAGTCCCTCGCGCTCGAACCGGTCGCCGGTGCCATGGGCGCGCTTGTTCCAGACCTCGCGCGCATCGTCCTTCTTGAAGCCGGGTCCGGTGTCGATGATCAGCAGCGCCCGCACGCGCTCGGGGTGGCTGCGATAGAACGCCAGCGACATGTAACCGCCGAGCGACAGCCCGCCGACGATGGCCTTGTCCGCGCCGACCTCGTCGAGCAATGCTGCCATGTCGGCCACCGTCAGCGCTTCGCTATAGGCTGCCGGATCATCGGGATAATCCGACTGGCCGTGGCCGCGCATGTCCCACAACACGAGTTTGTGATGCTTCGACAGCGCCTCGATCTGGCCCTGCCACATTCCTGAAGTCGAGGAATAACCGTGGGTCAGCAGCAGTGGTGGCCCGCTGCCATGCACCTCGTAATAGATGTTGACGCCGCCACGGTTGATCATCGGCATTGCGATTTTCCCAAAACAATCATGCGTAATTTCGGCATCCTAGCGCGATCCGTCAGCGGTTGGGAAATGCGGAAATGGCGGACCGTGCCCACGCCGGCGCATTCCAAATCAAGGGCACGCGCAACATCTTGCCGCAGCGCACAACCAGATTTTTCAAAATTTTATTCTCTTCGAACGATTCCAAATTGCATTGCCTCTAATTCCGATCGGTATCATTCTGCGCGCCAACTGACATCGAGCCGGTGGGTGCCAGGAATACCCAACAGTGAGCTGCCGCCGTAAGCGGCTTCATACACCGGAAGGGGAAGCGCAAATGCCTAATCTGAACATCAACGGGCGGAATATGTCCGTCGAGGCGGCCAACGATACGCCGCTGTTATGGGTCATCCGCGAGCAATTGCAGATGACCGGCACGAAATTCGGATGCGGCGCCGGGCTGTGTGGCGCCTGCACGATTCACGTCAACGGCGAAGCCGTCAGGTCCTGCCAGACCCCGGTCAGCGAGGCCGTCGGCAAGAAGATCACCACCATCGAAGGCCTCAGCGCCAAGAGCGATCATCCGCTGCAGAAGGCCTGGATCATCGAGCAGGTTCCGCAATGCGGCTACTGCCAGTCCGGCCAGATCATGCAGGCGGCTTCGCTGCTTTCCAAGAATTCCAATCCGACCAAGGAAGAAGTGGTTGCGCATATGGACGGCAATCTGTGCCGCTGCATGACCTATTCCCGCATCCAGAAGGCGATCCTGCGCGCCGCCGCCGACATGCGCACCGCGTCCAACGCCGGCACCGAGCGGAGGCCCACATGAACACGCACGTGAAAAAGATATCCGGCGAACCCGCCGACCTCAGCCGCCGTTCATTCCTCGTCGGCACCGCCGCCGCGGGCCTCGCGCTCGGCTACTCAGCCGTTCCCGGCCTGCTCGGCGCCGATCAGGCGCTGGCGGCACCGGCCAAGTTCGATCCCAGCGTCTGGTACTCGATCGGACCGGATGGATTGGTCACCGTGACGTGCGGCAAGGCCGATATGGGCCAGCACATCGCCTCGACCATGGCGCAGATCGTCTCCGAAGAGCTCGGCTCGTCCTGGAAGGACATGCGGGTTCAGCTCGCCTCCAACGATCCGAAGTTCAACGATCCCGTCCTGGGCGCGCAGATCACCGGCGGCAGCTGGTCGACGATGATGAACTTCGACGCGATGAGCCGCGCGGGCGCCGCGGGGCGGATCGCGCTGACGCAGGCGGCGGCCACGATCATGGGCGTTCCCGCCGGCGAACTGGTGGTGCGCGATTCCACCGTGTCGCATCCGAAGTCGAAGAAGTCGATGAGCTTTGCCGACATCGTCAAGAGCGGCAAAATTACAAAAACCTTCACGCCGGACGAACTCAAGGCGATCAAGCTCAAGACGCCGGATCAATACACCATGATCGGCGTTTCCGTTCCGCAGCTCGACATTCCCCCGAAGAGCAACGGCACGGCCAAGTACGGCATCGACGTCAATTTGCCGGGCATGGTCTACGGCAAGGTGATCACGCCGCCGGTGCGCTATGGCGCCACCGTCAAGGCGGTCGACGACTCCGCCGCCAAGAAGGTGCCGGGCTTCATCAAGGCGGTCACGCTCGACGACAAGACCGGAAGCACGACGGGGTGGGTGGTGGCGGTGGCCAACACCTATGCCAACGCCCGCAAGGCGGCCGATGCGCTGAAGATCACCTATGACAACGGTCCGAACGCAAAATTGTCGAGCGAGTCGCTGCTTGAGGAGGCAAAGCGGCTGCAGAAGCTGGATGATTCCGGGCAGTTCTTCGTCAAGGACGGCGATACCGCGGCCGCCTTCGGCAACGCGGCGAAAGTGCTGGAGGCGGAATACACCACCAGCATCAATATCCATGCGCCGCTCGAGCCGATGAACGCCACCGCGGAGTTCAAGGGCGACATCCTGAATATCTATTCCGGCAACCAGTTCGCGACGCGCTCCGGCGCGATCGCGGCGGGCGCCGCCGGTATAGATCCAAAGTTCGTCGTGATGCATCAGATGTGGCTGGGCGGCGGCTTCGGCCGGCGTCTCGACGCCGACATGATGGTGCCCGCGGTGCAGGCGGCGAAGGCCGTCGGCAAGCCGGTCAAGGTGATCTACTCCCGCGAAAACGACATGACCATGGACTATTCGCGCCCCCTGACCTTCCAGAAGGTCAAGGCGGGTCTCGATGGCGATGGCAAACTGATCGCGCTCAATCACGACGTGGTCAGTGCGTGGCCGACCCAGCGCTGGGGCATCCCCGATTTCCTGTCGCCGTCGGTCGACAAGAAGGGGCCGCTGGATGCGTTCACCGTGAACGGCGCGGATTTCTTCTATTCCGTGCCCAATCACAATGTGCGCGCCATCAAGAACGAGATGGCGCACAACGCCACCCCGTCGGGACAGCTGCGGTCGGTCGCACCGGGCTGGACCTTCTGGGCGGTCGAAAGCATGATCGACGAACTCGCCCATGCCGCCGGCAAGGATCCTGCGGAGTACCGGATCGCGCTGCTCGACGGCAAAGGCAAGAACGATGGTGGGGCGCAGCGTCTGCGCAGCACCCTGCTCGCGGCGATGGGCATGGCCGGCTACGGCACCGTCAAACTCCCCAAGGGAGAAGGCATGGGCGTGGCCTGCGTGTCGTCGCAGGAACGGGCGACCGCGAGCTGGACCGCCTGCGTGGCCCATGTCGCGGTGTCGCCGAGCGGCGAGGTCAAGGTCAAGAAGCTGACCGTGGCCACCGACGTCGGCATGCAGGTGCATCCTGACAACATCCGCGCCCAGGTCGAGGGTGCGGCGCTGTGGGGCCTTTCGCTCGCGATGTATGAAAAGGCGACGCTGAAGGACGGCGGTATCGAGCAGACCAACTTCGATACCTACACGCCCTTGCGCATGAGCCAGATGCCGGAAGTCGCCGTCAACGTCATCGCCAACGGCGAAAAGCCGACCGGCGTCGGCGAGCCGGCGGTGACGGTGATCGCCCCCGCATTGGGCAACGCCATCTTCAACGCCTGCGGCGCCCGCGTTCGGGCATTGCCGATCACGGCGGAGGCGGTGAAGGCGAACATGAAGGCGTAGGACTGCCTCAGGTTACTCAACAACAACGATCCGCCGGAGATTTTCTCCGGCGGATTTTTTTTACGTTGTTGCCACGAAGCTCCCACAACCGTCATTGCGAGCGCAGCGAAGCAATCCATAGCAGCCAGGAAAACAAGTGTGGATTGCTTCGCTTCGCTCGCAATGACAGAGGAAGCTCCGAGAGGGCGGATTCCCTTTAATCCGGCCTCTTGGATGAATCGGCGGCGTGTGGAGAGGCCATCCTGCGCTGGACCAGACGGGTCGTCGGCCGCCATTAGCAGCCTCGACAGATACCGCGGATTTTGGTGTCCACCTTCTTCTGCTCCTCGACCCATTCTTCAGGCCATTTCCCGCCCGCCCAGGGTAGTTGCTTCTTGGTGAAAAACATAACGGGCACCGTGAAGTTGAGCATATCGTCCTTCACCTCGGCGGGAGGCTCGGGAAACGGCTCGGATCGTTCAATCATCCTTAGGGCCGCCGCATCAAGCAATTCGGAGCCGCTGCTCTCCGCCAGTTCCTTGGAAATCAGCTTCCCCTGCCGATCGATGGCGAACTTGACCTTGGCCGTGCCACTTTGCCCCGTCGCTGCAGGCGGAAACGCTCTGTTGCTCGCCAACCGGGTTTGAATCTGCTGCTTCCAGGTATCGACGGAGTTCATCTGAGCGGTCTTGCTGTCAGTCTGCGCATAGGAGGGGATCGCCGAGACCAATAGCAGTCCGAACAGGCCGGCCAACAAAGGAATTCTGAATTGCATCAGCGGATGACATCACACGCGAGAATAATTCACAATTATAAACTGCACGTTTAACGATATCTGCCTTGTATGACGCTTTTCCACAAGCCGGCGGAGTTGCAGGGTCGCAGGGCAGATTCTCAGTCGCTGGTCGTTCAAACCTGAGCCAGCAATATCTCGGCCAAAGCCTCCGGCTTCAGCCGCGCTACATTGTGCCCGCAATCGAAGGCAAAGGTCGACCACTCCGGCTCGCCGCTCAGGCGCTGATAGAGGTCGAGGAACGGACTTCCTTCCCATCCATGTGCACCGATGTAGGTCTTGCGCGGCACCTCGCGCCAACGTCCGCTGAGATTGATCGACTGCAGAAACGTCCCGATCGGATGCGGCCGGCATCGCGGGTCAAGCGTAGGGGGCGGCGTACAGTTTAGTCCGTCGGCCTTCGCGCCCGCGACGAACATGTCCCGAAAACGCGGCGTCGTCAGCGACCAGACGGAGTCACCGGTCTCAGGCACATAGGCGTCCACATAGACCAGTGCCCGGATTTGCGATGGCGCGGCATCGGCCGCGCCACTCACGACCATCCCGCCGTAGGATTGCCCAACAAGGACCACGTCGCCCTGATGCGACTTCGCGGCACTGACGACCTCACCAATGTGAGTTTCAAGATTGGCCGTCGGGGCGGGAGTATCACCGAGCCCTGAAAGCGTGATCGGCAAGGCATTGTGCCCGTGCGCGGTCAGTATCTCTGCCACCTGTTGGTAGACCCAGCCGCCCTGCCAGCCTCCGGGGATCAGGATAAAGGTGGCCATATTATTCATCCCTGACGTTGACGCCTGCGGAGATTCGACATCTCTTTCGCCGAAAGTAAGACCACTGTGCCGGCTGACTGTGCTGAATTGAAGCTCGTCGGACGGATTGTCTTTAATCCGCCAACGCCTATGGATCGGTGGGTTGGAGAGAACCCGCCCGGTACCTATCCACATCCCCACCAGCTTGGATTTACGACAAGACCAATTCCAGAAATTTCGATTCGATAGACCAAGGCGCAGGTAGAAATGTCAGACCGTGAGGAAATTGAGCGTATCAAGCATGGAGGGCTTGGTCCAACTTTGCCCGTCGCCAAATGGGATTTTAGGATCGATCTGGGCCAGAGCCCGGACGATGCTTGGAAGCGCATTATTGGTGTTGTCGAAAGTGTGGTCGCTTTTGACTATGATAGCTGGCCAGATGATGAAGACTATTGGAGAGCAATCCTGCCGGACTGGTTGTCATCGTTCATGATGACGAGAGAGGAGTGCGATGCGGCTTTGGCTCGCGTGCCGCGCGAGCAATGGGATGAGCTAATACCAAATTGGGAATTCGGATCATGGCTCGATGCCATTCGTGAGCGCGACTGGCGGTGGTGGGGTTATGAGCGATCGGGTAGCGAGGTGCGGCTCGTCTTGCAAGTGACCGGTATTCCGCCCCGAATAGATGCCTTCAAGCAGATTTTGCTGGCCTCTGGCGCTAAAATCCTATCGGAAGTCCACGACTGATATGTGGGGATGCTCAACGGGTAGCTGCGCTTGGGCCTTATCTAGCCCGCAGGACGGATTCCCTTTAATCTGCCATCTCGTATCGATCGGCGGGTCAAAGAGAATCCGCCCCGCCTTACGCGCTGATGTCATGAAGCTGTCGTCTCAAATTGAGATCAAGCGCCCCTGATCCGAGGGAGGCTATCATGAACCGGACCCCGCAGTTTTCCCGGCGCGGCGTGCTGGGTGGCACGGCGGCGGCCATCGTCACGGCCAGCAGCGCCGGCGCGCAAACTGGCGCATCGTCACTTCCGTCGTTCACGCGGACTGGCGACAGCGTCTCGCAGGACCGGCCGTTCTGGGAGCAGGTCGCGTCGCTCTATGACGTCGATCGCAGCATGGCCAATCTGGAGAACGGCTATTGGGGCATCATGGCCAGGCCGGTTCTTGCCGAATTCGTTCGCCAGACGGAGAGGGTCAATCAACAGAATACCGCCTATGCCCGCACGAAATTTGGCGCGGATTCCGACGCGGTCGTCAGCGCGCTCGCACGTACGGCCGGTGTCGACAAGGATGAGATCGCCATCACCCGGGGGGCGACCGAGGCGCTGCAGAATCTCATTGTCAACTATAACCGCCTTCAGCCCGGCGATTCCGTTCTCTACGCCGATCTCGACTATGACTCGATGCAATTCGCAATGGAGTGGCTGAAAGACCGGCGCGGTGTCGGCGTTTTCAAGATCGCGCTGCCGGAACCCGCCAGCAGGCAGGCCATTCTCGATGCCTACGCCAAAGCCATCCGCGAAACGCCGAAGCTGAAGCTGATCCTGCTTACCCATCTCAGCCATCGCACCGGATTGATCATCCCGGTCAAGGAAATCGCCGCGATGGCGCGGGAGAAGAACATCGACGTCATTCTCGACGCCGCGCATTCATGGGGCCAGATCGATTTTCAGATCGCCGATCTCGGCGTCGATTTCATCGGCTTCAACCTGCACAAATGGATCGGGGCGCCGGTCGGCATCGGCTTCCTCTATATCCGGAAAGGCCGTCTGGACGCGATCGACCGGCACTATGGCGATGGCAGTTTCGATCCGAACGACATCCGCACCCGCGTTCATACCGGTACCGCGAACTTTGCGACCATCCTGACGCTTCCGCTGGCGTTGAAGCTGCACGAGACCATCGGCACGACGGCCAAGGCCGCACGTCTGCGCTATCTGCGCGACCGCTGGGTCGCAAAGGCGCGCGCGTTGCCGAATATCGAGGTGCTGACGCCGGACGAGCCGGGGTTGGCTGCAGGGATCACCTCATTCCGGGTCAAGAACAAGGGATCGCGCGAGGACAACAATGCGTTGGTTGTCGCCCTGCGCGACAGGCACAAAGTTCTCACCGTGCGCCGCGATGGCGTAGCCAAGGGGCAGTGCATTCGTGTCAGCCCCGCGCTCTATACGACCGAGGAAGAACTCGATCGCTTCATCGCCGCTCTCGCGGTTGAGACGAGTATGGGTTGAAGCCAAGCTCTGTGCCGCAAGCGCAGGGCCGTAGGGCGGATTCGCTTTAATCCGCCATCTCGTATGGATCGGCGAGAAGGACCCGCCCCCAAGCAGATACTAATCCTCAACAACGATCTCGTCACCCGGGCGTACCAGACCCTCCACCAGCACAGCGGCGTAGACGCCGGCTCTGTTGTCATGATTCTTGGCGACATACTGCAAGATCTCGGAACTCTCTTCGAGCGACTCCGGGTCAATGTTGATCATGCGGCAACGGATGTCGCGTTCCAGAATGTGCACCGTCAATTTCGGACCGATCCGCAGCCGCCGACCGACGAAGGCGTCTTCGGCGAAGCTTTCACCGGAATTGAGATCGACATAAAGGTTTTCGCGAAAGCGGCGCTTGTCGAGCCTCACACCCACCGCGCGGCCAATGCCGTCGATCGTCCGGGTCGCAAGCAGCGAAAGCGGGCGGCAGTCCGTGATGGCGCGATCCGACCGTCGCATGGTCAGCGCGCCCGGCGAGGACGCGTCGGTCAGTGCGCCGAGCAGCCTGTCATCATCAACCCCGAGAATTTCTCCCGACGGTATCTCGACATCGACAGCCAGATCCTCAAGGCTTGGATAGAGCGGGGTGATGCCAGGTCCGCGCGCCTCGGCCTCGGCAAGGTTGCTCGGCAGCACCGAACGCACCGGTTCGCGGAAAAACGGACGATAGCGCAGCATGTCCGGGCGAGCCCGTGCCGTCAGATATGGGAATGCCGTGGGCGCGGCCGAATTATGGACCGCGTAAAGGCGGTCGCCCAAAACTCCGGAGAAGCTGACATAGGCTTCCGGCAGCATTTCGCCGCGCATGCTCTTCACAGGATAGCGCCAAACACTTTCGACCCGACCAACAACATTCATCCAAATCGACCACGGCTGATTGCATTATTTTTTACCGTAGTTTCCTTTCAGATGAATTGCAAAAGCCTGACTGAGTCGCCTCGCGCGCAAGCGCAATCTCGCGGCTCGCGTGCGACAAAACAACACGACGGGCAAATCAATTCCGATTTGCAGAAATGATGTCAAGTCCTAAATTTCCGAAAATCAAAAAATATTTCTCTTCCCTTCCACCCCAAATCACCTGCACATCAATAGCCATCCCGTCCCACTCAGAGGGGCGTTGGCCATCGTCACAACGAGGGGCGGGTCGCGGTGGACGCTGAGGTTGCGATTGACGGTCGCGGCTGAGGCGTACGGTAAAAGCGTGTGGTCCTGGCGCCCGTAACGGCGTCAAGCTGCGCAAGGGCTCACGCCCTGCGCGGTGACGGTGGCAATAGAGGCCGTCTCACCGGGGAGAGCGCGTCATAAGCCGTAAAGCCATTGCGCAGGGAATGTCGGATGCTCTCCGCTGCCCTGTATGCTCGTGTGCACCATCTTGTTGCACAATCGCACACGAGACCGCGGGTGCAGCGCGCATCCGGCATTCCCTGCGCCCTCTGGATTTTTAGAGGGTGAAGAATTTTCAACAGCTCGGGCGCAATGCGTCGCGAGAACAATATTGGTCGTCCCGGCGAAGGCCGGGACCCATACGCCGCGGCCCGCGTGGTTGAAAAAGGAAGATAACGACCTGCGCGCAAGAACAATTATCGCCGGTGGTTATGGGTCCCGGCCTTCGCCGGGACGACGCATGGAGGGGCCTTCGCCGGGACGACGAAGCCCCAGAATCCCTAAAATTCTATCGATCCCGATCAATCAACATTCACGATACGTCTTAAGCCACAGGGAACTCCTTATCCGGTAGCTTGGCGGACGGTCATCACCGCAAGGCCCTGGGGTCCTATGACAGCATTAACCAACAAGACTCCGTCCAAGCGCCGGCTGCTGCTGGCGTCGGATCGGAGCGATCAAAGCAGCGAACTGGCCGGCATTCTGCAGTCGGTCGGCCAAGTGGACATGATCGCCACGACGGATATTCCCGACGCGCCGGCGCGCGATCTCTCCGGCATCGTGGTCGACATCAACTTGCGCTCGGCCGAGAGCGTGCAGATGGTGCGCAACAAGCTGCGCACCGAGGCCTATCGCGAAATGCCGCGGCTGTTCGTGCTGGCGGACGCGCTGCATCACGGATCGATGCAGGCCTGGGCGCTCGGCGCCACCGACACCATCGCGCGCCCGTTCGACGCGCAGGGCATCCTGCAGCGCATCCGGGCCGCCTTTCCGGACGACAGTTCATACAACGAGACCGACCGCGGCAAGGCGCTGAACCGCGGCGTCGAAGCCGCGCACGGCGTCATGGTCAGGATTTTCAACGGCATGCGGGCCGGCGAGCCGCTGAAATACGGCGACATCGTGCAGGCCGAAAACAAGATTCTGAAAGCCATCAAGCACACCTCGCTGCGTGAATGGCTGACGACCGTCGGCTGCCACCACACCGACAGCTATCGGCACTGCCTGTTCGTGACCGGCTTTGCGGTGGCGTTCGCGCAGCACCTCGGCATGCGCGAGGACGACCAGCGCCGTCTCGCCCGCGCCGCGCTGTTGCACGACGTCGGCAAGGCGTTCATCCCGGTCGCGATCCTCGACAAGCCGGATCCGCTGACGCCGGAGGAAATGGAAGAGATGCGCCAGCACCCGCGGCGCGGCTATGACGCGCTGGCGGCGCAGGGCGGTTTTCCGTCGGAAATGCTCGACGTGGTACTGCACCACCATGAATTCCTCGACGGCACCGGCTATCCCGACGGCCTCTCCGGCAAGGAGATCAGCGACATCGTGCGCCTGACGACCATCGTGGACATCTACGCAGCCCTCGTCGAGAAGCGCGCCTACCGGCTGCAGTTCACCCACGTCAAGGCGTTCGGGGTGATGGAAGAGATGGGCGACAGGCTCGATCAGCATCTGCTGCAGGCCTTCCGCCCGATCGCGTTCGGGTATGGCTAGGCGAAAGCCTCGCCGCGTCATTGCGAGCGCAGCGAAGCAATCCATCGTGCGGCATAACGAATGAATGGATTGCTTCGTCGCTTACGCTCCTCGCAATGACGGAGGAGACTACACGCACCTCACTCCAGCAGCTTCCGCAATTCCGCCTTCGCGACCTTCTCCAGCGTCGAGCGCGGCATCTCGTCGACGAAGATGATCTCGCGCGGCACCTTGAAATCGGCCAGCGCATTACGGCAGGCGGCCATCACGGCATCATGCAGATCGGCCGGCGCGGCCGCGACGCCAGCCAGCGGAATGATGAACACGACCGGCACCTCGTCCAGCATCGGATGATTCTTCGCCACCACCGCGGCCTCGCGCACGCCGGGCACCAGCGCGACCACCTGTTCGATTTCGGACGCCGCGACGTTCTCGCCGCCGACCTTCAGCATGTCCTTGGCGCGATCGCCGAACTTGATGAAGCCGCCCTCCAGCAGCGTGACGCGGTCGCCGGTGATGAAATAGCCGTGCTCGTCGAAGCTCTCGCGCGTCGCCTTGTCGTTGTGCAGATACTCTGAAAACAGCGACAGGCCGGGAATGCCCTTGATCAGGAGATTGCCGGTGTCGCCGACTTCGGTCGGCCGGCCGTCGTCATCGGTGATGCGGATCTCATATTCCGGCGCCGCGCGGCCGATCGACATCGGCGTGTTGGGCTGATCGACCTCGCCGACGATGCCGTGGGTGATGGTCTCGGTCATGCCCCACCAGCCGATGGTCTTGACGCCGAAGGCGGCGAAAGGCGGCGGATCGTTCACCGCCGTGCCCCAGAGCCGGAATTTGTGATGCTTCGGAATCTCGTGCTCCAGCAGCGCCTTCAGGCAGAACGGGATCGTCGAGGTCCAGGTGCAGCCATGTTCCAGCGCGACGTTCCAGAACCGACTCGCGGAAAATCGCGGCTGGATCACGCAGGACGCGCCGACCCACAGCGAAGCCAGCATCGAATAGGCCAGCGCGTTGGTGTGGAACAGCGGCAGATAGGTCTGGTGCACGTCGCCCTGATGCAGATCCTCATGGGCGGCGTTGATCTTGCCGCCCCACAGCGCGTTGGCATGCGTCCACAGCACCGCCTTCGGGCGCGACGTGGTGCCGGAGGTATATTGCACGCTGCAGGGCGCAAACGGGTCGGTGGCGCGGCGCGGCCGGTCCGTGCTGTCGGCGAACAACGATTCGAAACTATCGCCGCGCGGCGCGCCCTTGCCTTGCGCGGGCACAGCGCCGGCGTCATGCGAGATCACGGCGATCCAGCGCAGGTCGCAGCAATGGGCCGAAATCAATTCGGCATAGGCCGGCTGGGTGATCGCGGCGACCGCGCCGCAATGGCCGGCGAAATATTCCATTTCGGCGGCGGCCGAGCGGGTGTTGGTGGTGACGGCGATGGCGCCGAGCTCGACGCAGGCGAACCATGCCAGCATCGCCTCGATGCAATTGTCGAGATGAATAAGCACATATTCGCCGGGCTTGATGCCGCGTTTGACGAGGCCCGCCGCCAGCGCGCCGACGCGTTCATGAAATTCGCCGTAGGACCAGCTCCGCGCCGGGGCCTCGAACGGCGCCCAGATCAGGAACGGATGGTTGCGGCGGCTCTCGGCCCGCATCCGGAGCAGCCATGGCACGTCGAGGCCTGCGAATGGTCCGACGACGCCCGGCACTGCCTGTGAAATAGACATATGTCCTCCCGGTGCAGCTGACCGCTGCCTTGGTTATTGCTTGGGAGCAGTTCTGCCATTGGATCGCGGGATGATCAAATCGGTATTTGCGGGCAAATCTCCTTCCGCGTCATTGCGAGCGAAGCGAAGCAATCCATACCGTCCTCACGGTGATATGGATTGCTTCGTCGCTTCGCGCCTCGCAATGACGGGGAGAGGCCGGGCGCCCTCAGGCCACATCCCCCTCATACGACGAAATCTCGATCAAACTCCCGTCCGGATCCCGGCAATAGACCGAACGTAGCGTGCCGCGCGCGCCTTGCTTGGCGACCGGGCCTTCCTCGATTGCGACGCCGTTGGCCTTGAGGTGCGCGACCACCTGGTCCGGCGTGCTCGCGGTCAGGAAGCACAGATCGTCGCTGCCGGCGGTCTCATGATCCGCCGTGAACCACTCGACCTTGTCGGCATCGCGCGGCCGCACGTTGATCTTCTGGTTCCCGAACACCAGCGACGTCCGCGGCGTTTTGCCCGGGCCCGGATCGAACACCTTGATCTCCATGCCGAGGATGTTCCGGTACCACTCGGCGGAACGCGCCACGTCGGAGACATTGATCACGAGATGATCGAGCGCATTCACCTTGACGGACATGCCTAATCCTTTGGTCGCGCCTTGAGGGCGTTGCGTCGCACTGGTCGCATCGGAGATTGTTTGTTACAACGCGGCCCGTATTCAGTTCAATAGAAACGGCCCGGGTGAACCCGGGCCCCAGGGAGAATAACTCATGATTTCACGCCGTACCGCGATCTGCCTGACGGCAATCGGCCTTTCGATGACCGCTTCGATCGGCACTGCCTTGGCGGCGGATTATCCGACGCGGCCGGTCAAGTGGGTGGTCGGATATCCGCCCGGCGGCGCCACCGACATCATTGCGCGCCTGATCGGCCAGCGCCTGTCGGAGCGGCTTGGCCAGCAATTCGTGATCGAAAACAAGCCCGGCGCCGGCAACAACATCGCCACCGAATCGGTGATCAATGCCGAACCGGACGGCTACACGCTTCTGCTGGTCAATCCGGCGAACTACATCAACGCATCGCTGTACGCCAACCTGAAATTCAACGTCGTTCGCGACATCGCGCCGGTCGCGGCGTTCAATCGCGTGCCGAACGTGATGACGGTCAACAACAACGTGCCGGCGAAGACGGTTGCCGAGTTCATCGCCTATGTGAAGGCCAACCCGGGCAAGGTGAACCTGGCGTCATCGGGCAACGGCACGTCGGTGCATCTGTCCGGCGAAATGTTCATGATGATGTCGGGTGCCAAGATGCAGCACGTGCCCTACCGCGGCGCGGCGCCCGCGATCACCGACCTGCTCGGCGGCCAGGTTCAGGTGATCTTCGACAACATGCCCTCGATCCTGCAGCACATCCGTGCCGGTTCGCTGCGCGCGCTGGCGGTGACCTCGACGGTACGGTCCGAGCTTCTGCCCGACGTGCCGGTCCTCGCCGACACCATTCCGGGCTACGAGGCGAGCGCGCTGTTCGGCATGGGGGCTCCGAAGAACACGCCCAAGGAAATCATCGAGAAGCTGAACAAGGAAGTGAACGCGGTGCTGGCGGAGCCTGCGATCAAGGCGAAGCTGGTCGATCTCGGTGGTGAGCCGCTGATCGGCCCGCCCGAAGCGTTCGGCAAGATGATCGCGGCCGAAACCGACAAGTGGAAGAAAGTGATCGACAGCGCCAATATCGAGAAGGTGCAGTAAAGCGCCTCTCGGGAACCTTCTCCGGGTCGCGAGGTTTTGAACCTAAGGCGACCCGGCGATGCGGTATAATACCGTGGAGGAGGATTCGATCATGCGCAACGCGAAGCTGGCCATGTTGGTTTTGCTGGCGGCTGGAACTGCCACGGTGGCTGGCCCGACGCCGGCCGCCGCTTACGATTACCCCTATTGTGTTCAGGGCCGGGGCGTCGGCATTCCCGGCGACTGTTCTTACCAGACCTATCAGCAGTGCATGGCCTCGGCCTCCGGCCGCGGCGTTTATTGCAACGTCAATCCGCGCGCGGCGTTGAACCAGCAACCACGGCGCGGCCGGGTCTATCGGGATTACTGATCAGGAAAATCAGCAGCAGGCGCTTGACGCCTGATCTTTTGCGCATATACTAAACCATATGGTTAAGTATCAAGAAGATGTCCTGGACCGTACCTTCGCAGCCCTCGCCGATCCGACGAGGCGCGCGCTGGTGGCGCGGCTCGGCGACCGCGAAAGCCTTTCCGTGAGCGAACTGGCGCAGCCCTTTGCGATGTCGCTGCCCGCCATCATGAAGCATCTCGACGTGTTGTCGGATGCGGGCCTGATCGCGCGCGAGAAAACCGGCCGCACCGTGGCGTGCCGATTGACCGCCAAGCCTATGGAGCAGGCGATGGACTGGTTGAACCGCTACCAGCGCTTCTGGTCCGACAATCTCGACCGACTTGCAGCTTTTGTGGAGGAAGACCCATGGCCACCCAGTCAGGCATCCAGCCAGATTCTCGCCGCGACACCGCTCTCGCAACCAGCCCAAGCCTCACCCTCAAACGTCGTATCGGTGCGGCGCCGGCGAAAATCTACGCCGCGTGGACCGACCCGGAAAAGCTAGCGGCGTGGTTCGGGCCCTCGAAGGTCAGGGAAGGTTCGGTGCAGGCGGAAACCGATCTGCGCGTCGGCGGCCACTACCGCATCAGCTTCCATGCCACCGACGGCGAGTATTTTCAGGCCGGCGGCGTCTATCGCGAAATCGTGCCGAACGAGCTGCTGGTGATGAGTTGGGCCTGGCATTCGACACCGGAACGCGAATCGCAGCTCACCATCACGTTGAAGCCGGATGGCGCCGGCACGCTGCTGACGCTGCATCACGAGCAGTTCTTCAACGAGGCCGCGCGCGACGGCCATGAGAAGGGCTGGACCGAATTGCTCGGCAAGCTCGAACGATTTGTCAGCTGAACGATCAACACAGGAGCCGCCTATGCAGCCGCATATCGTCGTCTCGCGCGAAGCGTGGATCGCCGCACGCAAAGCCCATCTTGCGCATGAGAAGGAGCTGACCCAGGCGCGCGAGCGCCTGAGCGAGGAGCGTCGCGCGTTGCCCTGGGTCAAGGTCGAAAAGGATTATATGTTCGACGGACCCGGCGGCCGGATGACGCTGGCCGACCTGTTCAAGGGGCGCCGCCAACTCGTGGTACAGCATTTCATGTTCGCGCCGGACTGGAACGAAGGTTGCAAGCACTGCTCGTTCTGGGCCGACGGATTTGAGCGCATGATCCCGCATCTTGCCGCGCGCGACACCACGCTGGTCGCGATTTCGCGCGCGCCGGTCGAAAAGCTAGCCGCGTTCAAGGCGCGGATGGGCTGGACCTTCGACTGGCTGTCGTCGGGGAACAACGATTTCAACTACGATTATGAGGTGTCGTTCACGCCGGAGGCGCTCAAGTCAGGCGACAACAGATATAATTTCGGCACCACCCGCTTCGGCACGGAGGAAGCACCCGGCATCAGCGTGTTCTATCGCGATGAGGCCGGGAACATCTTTCACACCTATTCCTGCTTCGCGCGCGGCCTCGACATGATGAACGCCGCCTATCATTATCTCGACCTGACACCGCTCGGTCGTCACGAGGAGGATCTGCCATATCCGATGGATTGGGTGCGGCTACGTGACCAATACACACCGGCGCCGGTTCAGGCATCCTGCTGCCATAGTTGATCTCCTCGTCATTCCGGGGCGATGCGAAGCATCGAACCCGGAATCTCGAGATTCCGGGTCTGGTCCTTCGGACCATCCCGGAATGACGAAAGCCAAATTGCTTCGTCGAAAACATCGCAATGACGCGAACAAACAGAGGGAACAAAACCCATGGCCTATGTCGACGGATTCATCGTCGCAGTTCCAAAGAAGAACATCGCGGCCTATCGCAAGATGTCCACCAAGGCCGGCAAGGTCTGGCGCGAATACGGCGCGCTGGACTACCGCGAATGGGTTGCGGACGACGTCAAGGTCGGCAAGCTCACGTCGTTTCCGCGTAGCGTCAAGCAGAAGCCGGGCGAGACCGTGGTGTTCGCCTGGATCACCTACAAATCACGCGCGCAGCGCGACAAGATCAATGCCAAGGTGATGGCGGATCCCAGGCTCAAGTCATCGATGGGCGATATGAAGTCGATGCCGTTCGACCCCAAGCGGATGATCTATGGCGGCTTCGAGAGCCTGGTGAAGGTCTGAAGCCGCCGCCAGGTGTCACACGCCAATAAGCTGTTGAGGTAACCGCGCAATCGCGGCTTCGCGCATCCCGCTTGCATCTACTTTGTAATCCGGTATACTTTGCGATACAAAGTAAGGGTGGGCGATGCGCGACCTCGACAAGGCGTTGGCTGATATCCTGGCGATCCGCAGCCAGATTGCGGCCGGCACCGCGTTTCGCGGCTATGGTCCAGCAACGGTCGCCGCCACCGGCGGCATCGCTCTGCTGACCGCGATCATGCAATTCCTCTGGCTCAACGATCCGACCGGGCAACCGGTCATTTTCTTTGCCGGTTGGGCGGCCGCCGCGCTGTTTTCCGGCGCGCTGATCTGGATCGAGATGCTGGCGCGCTCGCGCCGGCATCATTCGGGCCTCGCCGACGCCATGATCCAGCAGGCGTTCGAGCAATTTCTCCCGCCCGGCGTCGCCGGCCTGCTGCTGGGGATCATGCTGTGGAAGTTCGCGCCCGAAACGCTGTGGATGCTGCCGGGGCTGTGTCAGGTGCTGGTCAGCCTTGGCGTGTTCGCCTCGGTGCGCACATTGCCGCGCAGCATCGCCTTCGGTGGTGCCTGGTATTTCCTGTCGGGCTTTACGGTCCTGCTGCTCGCCAGCCAAAACCATCTGCTGTCGCCCTGGATGATGGGCGTGCCATTCGCGGTCGGGCAGCTCCTGATGGCTGCACTGCTGCATTTTGCGTCCGGAGAGAATGATGCCGAAGACTGAACCCAACAACGCGCCGTTTTCCTATGACGGGCTCGATCGTGTGATCCACGAGAAGGCGCGGCTCGGGCTCTTGACCTCGCTGATGGCTCATCCCAAGGGATTGGCCTTCGCCGACCTCAAGCAACTCTGCGGCCTCACCGACGGCAATCTCAGCCGGCATCTGCAGGTTCTGCAGGAGGCGGGCCTGGTCGAGGTGACCAAAGGTTACGAAGGCAACCGTCCCCACACCACCTGCCGCCTGACCAAGAGCGGCCGCCGCCGTTTCCTCGATTATCTCGCCGTGCTGGAGCGTCTGGTGCGCGACGCCGCCAAGGCCGCCGGCAAGGAAGACACCGCCGTCGCCCGGCTCGGCATCCTGCCGGTCTGACCGCCATCCCCTTTTTTTAATCGGAGACTTTGTGATGCAAAGTAATCTCTCGCCCAAACTTGGAGACACGCCCGACGCTCGGCTGCATGTCGGCATCATCATGGATGGCAATGGCCGATGGGCGACGCGGCGCGGGATGTCGCGGTTGCGCGGCCACGAGGCCGGCGTCGAAGCGATCCGGCGCGTGGTCGAGGCGGCGCCAGGGCAGGGCGTCGGTGCGCTGACGCTGTATGCTTTCTCCAGCGATAATTGGCGTCGGCCGAAGACCGAAGTCTCTGCGCTAATGGCGCTCTTGCGATTCTATCTCGCCAACGAGGTCGAGGCGCTGGTCCGCAACGGCGTTCGTCTCACCGTGATCGGACGCCGCGATCGCATTCCCGAAGGCATCGCCCATGCCATCGCCCGCGCGGAAGCGGCGACCGCCGCCGGCTCTGCGCTGCACCTGCGCATCGCGATCGATTACTCGGCCCGCGACGCCATCCTCAACGCCGCAACGCGCGCGGCCGGCATTGTCGATCTCACCCGCGAGAGGCTTGCCGAACTCATCACCGGCGAAAAAAACCTTCGCGACGTCGACCTCATCATCCGCACCAGCGGAGAAAAGCGGTTGTCGGACTTTCTGCTCTGGGAAGGCGCCTACGCCGAGCTGCACTTCACCGAACGGATGTGGCCGGAATTCGAGGCGCAGGATCTTGCCGAAGCCCTCGGCGCGTTCCATCGCCGCGAGCGCCGCTTCGGCGGTCTGCAGGCGATCGCACCGGAAGAGGTACCGAGCCTCTGATCCGTCATCAGGCGCCGGCCGGGGGGCCGGAGTTTCCACAACATAGAGGGGACGAACGATGACACCAACGGAGCAGAGCGACGTCCATGCGCATTCTTCTCATGAACGTGCCACACCCTTCGATCGGCCCCCGATGACCATTTGCCGCCGCTGTCAGAATTCTGGGGCACGCCGCAGGACAGCGAGGAGGAATCGATGTCAGCAGCGCGGCCCGAGCGCCGCGTCGGCGTGCGCGAGGCTGCGTGAAAGCCCGCGCATGCCGTTGCGCGGAATTGCAGAGGCGGCCGCTTGTGAAAGCAATGCGTAAGCCCTTATCAAGGCTGCGGATAACTGGCTGCGGCTGCTGGACGGGTGCCTTAGCGAGGAAATACTCTCGCCTCCGATCGCACAGAACAAAAAGAAACGTCGCGGTCCGAGGCGTTGGCGTGAGCATACAGGTTGCTATTCTGAAGGTCTTGGCCAGTCACGGCAGCGGCCGGGCCACGCTTGCTTCGCTCAAGCGAGACGTCGTCATTCTCTCCGCCAGCGGCCCGGACTGGAACGCGCGCATCAAACGCCTGGCCCGACGCGTTCCGGCGATCGACATCTTTGGCGCCGGCTATGTGCTGCGTGACGACGAGGGATGGCAAATCACACAAGCGGGCCGCGATTTTCTCGCGGCGCTCGAAGCCGTGAGTCAGGATAACCAGCCCCCTGAAACGGATTTGCCTGCATCCGCCGCAGCCGATGGCGCCGGGCGTCGTCAAGGTGCCCTCATCGTCGTCGGTCACCGTTTCAAGAACCGGATCCGCAGGGATCGCGATCCCGCCCAGATACAACGCGATCAGCGCCGGCGGCCGCGCCACGATTCAAACGTGTGACCGCCGCGGCAAGTGCCGGCGCCGTCAGTCCTTGTTCGAAGCGCCGCATGTCAGCGCCAGCATGGCTGCGATGAACAATCCTCGCGCCATCCTGCGCATCAGGACGCCTTCGCCACGATCTGTATCAGCGATGTGACAATCAGGAAGACGCCGGCGATGCGGCAGGGCATGCCCCAGCGCTCCTGCCAGGCGATCCATTCGAGATGCTTCGGGCCGGCCGGGACCGGACGCCAGCCGTAATAGGCCGCTAGGATTCCAGCGGCGAAGGTCATGCAGGCGTCGATTGATTGGGCAAGTGCCATCGTATCATCTCCGAACGAGCCTCTTGGTCGGAGGCCGTCCGCGACAGGTTCAATGAGCTTGCGGGTTCGCTCGGCGGGGGTTCCCGGCAAGGTATCGAATCGGCGTGAATCGCTTCTCGCCCCGGCGCTGGCGGGGACAATGCCGGCGCACCGGGTTGACACCGATCGCGCCGCCGCCACACTGATCAGCATGCGCATTACCCTCATCCACGCCCTGAAACACTCGATTGTGCCGATCGAGGCCTCGTTTGCAAAACTTTGGCCTGACGCGCGGCTGATGAATTTGCTGGACGACAGCCTGTCGGCCGATCTGGCGCGCGATGGCGGGCTCACCGAGGCCATGACCGAGCGCTTCATGCAACTCGGGCGCTATGCGGCGGGCACAGGTTCCGATGCGATCCTGTTCACCTGTTCCGCCTTCGGTCCGTGCATCGAAGCGGTGGCGCGCGCGCATGCGCCGATGCCGGTGCTCAAGCCGAACGAGGCGATGATCGAGCAGACCGTCACCAGGGGCCGCAAAATCGGCCTGCTGTCCTCGTTCCCGCCGACGCTGGTGTCGATGCCGCGGGAATTTCCGGCTTCGATCGAGCTGGTGCCGAAACTGGCTGATGGCGCCATGGCCGCGCTCGACCGCGGCGATCGCGCCACCCATGATCGTCTGGTGGTGGAGGCGTCCAAAGACCTGCGTGATTGCGACCTGATCGCGCTGGCCCAATACAGCATGGCGCCCGCCGCCGAGATGGTCGCGAAAGCCTCGGGCCGGCCGGTTGTGACCACGCCTGACAGCGCGGTGCTGAAGCTGAAGGAAATGCTGCGCGGCTAGCCGCGCTCAGGCCTTTTTCTTGTCAGCTTTCTTGGCCTTCTTCGCGGCCTTCGCAGGCTGCTTCTCAACCTTCTTCTCGGCCTTCTTGGCGAGCTTCATCGCCGCGATTTCTTCCGCGGCGTTCTTGACCGCCCGCGCGTAGCTGTCGGCGGCATTGTCGGCGGAGTTCTGCAGCCGTTTCGCCGCCGCCGTGCCATGGAGCATCGCGCTCTGGGCGAGCAGCTTGAACCGCGCCTTGGCTTCCTTGTCCTTGGCGGAGGCGGCCTTGGCCATAAACAGGCCCTGCCGCTTTTTGGCGGCGGCCATCAGGCTTTTGTTCTGTGCTTTGGCGAGTTGCCGGATTACGGCGTCTAGATCAGCTTCAGCCATTCCGGATCACTCACTGACTGGATCTGCAATACGCGATTTAGCGTCAATCGCGCGCGAAAGGGAATAGAGTAGCCGCCCACGAGCGCGGTGCCGCGATGTCGGTGAAGCCATCCGAATAGGTGACGGCAAAGCCGCAGGTGACCTCTCGGCCCTGGAAAACCAGGTTCAGGCCCGGTGCTTCGGTGTGCTGATGCACGATCATTTCGCGGCGCCACTTGTCCTTCGCGTAGGAGTAGGAGCCCGTATAATGGAAAAAGCTGTCGCCGCCCATGATGCGGTCGTCCTGAAGCTAGGCGACACCGGTCGCGTGGCCGCGCTTGCCGGTCATCTCGATCCCGAGCGTGTAAAGTCCGTCCGGTTCTGATCGAATGGGTTGATAGCTGCCAACCGATCCTGGAATGGAAAGATACAGAATGGGGTTACAATCATGCGGTGTTTCCAGGTGCCACAAGCGGCGCTGGGACGGCTAGTTCTCTTGGCGTCAGCGCGTCGCGCAGTACATATAGGTCCGTGACAGTTTGCCGACTACTGACGCGAAGGCGTCAGAATTGAAAGTAGATGAATGTCTGCGATGTTCCGGCAAACATAAAGCAAGCTAGAATAACTGTTGCGATTAGCACTACACGCAAGGGAGCAAAGTTCGTGAGGCATACCTGATCTTGATCGCGCCTAATGCGGAACGAGACATAGTGCGCAACCGATGCCAATGCCATGCCGCATAGCATGACGTAGGAAATAAAACTGAACCGGTATAGGAACGGGTTGGCGCCTAGCCCAAGCATGCCCTTCCAGAAGTTCATCGCCTTCGAAAGGCTATCTGCTCGGAAGAGAACCCAGCCAAAAGTGACAACTACGAAAACCAGAACAATTTTTATCAGGCTGGGTAGTGAATTCCACGCTCGCTCCCCAACCGTTCCGCGTGCAAAACCGGCAAGCGTTACAAGAGTACCGTGATAAAGACCCCAAGCGACGAATGTCCACGACGCGCCGTGCCAAAGACCGCCAAGAAACCACGTTGCAATGATAGCGCTCGCATAGTGCGAGGCGCGACCTTTGCTACCCCCAAGAGGGATGTAGAGATAGTCACGCAGCCAAGATGAGAGTGAAATGTGCCAACGTCGCCAAAAATCACGAATCGACTGGCTGAGATAGGGCCAGTCAAAGTTAAGAGCGAGTTCGTAGCCGAGAAGTTTGGCGATGCCCCTTGCTATATCGGTGTACCCGCTGAAGTCGCAGTAGATTTGAATGGCAAAGGCCAATGCAGCTATCCAATAAACAGATCCGCCATAAATTTCGGGGGCACCGAATACTCGACCTACGAATGGTGCCAGGTTGTCAGCTACGACAAGTTTTTTGAAGAAGCCGACGGCTATAAGTTCTATCCCACGACGAGACTGTTCGAGATCGAAGGGGCGGGCAGTTTCGATCTGAGGAACAAAATCTGCTGCCCTGACGATCGGGCCGGCGACCAAGTGCGGGAAGAACGAAATAAAGAGAGCATAATCTCTTGGGCGACGGACAGCGGGCATCCGTTTTCGGTATACGTCAACAAGATAGCTAATTGACTCGAATACATAGAAGCTTATTCCAAGCGGAAGCTCTGGATTGAAAATTGGTATGAGAGTCCGACCTGATCCGGTGTTTATAAGTGCGGCAATAAAGCCGACGTACTTATAGGACACGAGAAGAGCTACATTCACAGCGACGCCAATTATCAGAACCAGAGCGCGGCGTTCAGGCGCTTTGTCAATAGCTATCGCCATGACGAAATTAAACGCGGTAGCTGCAATGAGAAGCAATAACCACCAAAACGATCCGGCGGCATAGAAAACGTAGCTCGCAATGACCAGCGCCCATGGGCGAGCGCGCGGTGAAACGAAAGCCACAGCAAAGAACGTCGCGGATAAAAAAACGAAGAACTCAAGAGATGTAAAAATCATCGGCGCAAAATCTTGCCAACTTTTTCGGAGATCAATGATGTGTAGGAATTTCGGCCGCTCGCAGACAGATGAACTTCATCGACAAAGTTTCTATCGTCGTTCTCGAATTGTGAATCGCGGTTAATGAAAGCTGCGCCACACTCGCTAGCGATACGCGCGACGCGTTGGTCTATGTGTCCAAACGAAACTCCAACCGCGTAGCTGTTGTTGCGGCCAAACGCTGCCTCTGGGACCGGGGAGATTATAAATTTCGTACCGTTATGCCGAGCGGCGTCGCAGAATGATCGTAGGGCGTCGTAGCCTCTGCTCGTTTCAAGCGAGCCGCTCTCTACGTATGCTTTCCGGAGCCAGTTGGATAATGGCTCTGGGGGCTGCGGCTTTCTTGTAAGCTGATCGGGTGGTGGGGGTTGCCGCTCAACTGGATAGTCAAATGGATGTTCGAGGGGTGAAAGAGTTCCACGAAGCAGTCGCTCCAAATAGGAAATGAGCAGATTGCGATAGCGGCGAGCCCATAGTGTTTCGGAAACAGTGCGTTCACCAATGTTGAACAGAGTTCGCACCTGCCACCACTGAATGGGCTCAATCTTTAGGTCCTCAAGCACATTGCCGCGTGTTTCTATCGCATCAGGATTCTGAACGTTCGGGAAAGAAAAACCGTTGTATAGGTAGACGACTGCATCGGTTTGTGGCGTTTCAATCAATGAGCGAAGTCCCGGCAGTTCGTGCGCAAGAAGGGCGGTCAAGCCAAGGTTTCTGGGCTGCAATGGGTTGAGCGTTTTAGCGGCGATGCCCTCGTCAAAGCCGTTAACGACAGAGCTGCTGCCAACAAACACGACGCGCCTCTCGTTTAGTTGAGATAGGCGCTCTAGGTGCATCATCTGTTTTTCGACGTGCAACCTCATGTCCACGTTTCCGTTAGATTGGATGTAAGGTGGTCTGTTACGGTCAAGCCAATCGGTTACCGGTTCAATTCGGAGCACGAACTCTGCGGCCGCTAGACATAGGGTTGCCAACACCGCAGCACAGCCGATTTCGATTGGCAGTAAAAGTTTGGAAGACATAATGCTAGAACTAAACCAAACCGTCATACCGTTCCAGTGAGTGTCTGCGGAGAAAGATGCGACAGCGCGTAAGGACGCCGACAAGCTCGCGGGCGCGGCCTGGAACATGCGGATGCTAAATTACAAGGGACCCTCCCAGCCCTCGGTGACGCGCTCAATGCCGGCTGGGTTCGCTGCCTGGGCTGCGACACGCACCAGACGGTTGCCTTGGGAATGTGCGCCGGCCCTAGACGACGCTGATCACCGATCTGGCGCGGTACATGCGCTGCCAGGAATGCTCACGGGTTCGCGGCTAATGAATGGACTGCAAGAGGGGCCGATTTCTCGCGGTCTTGGTTCTTTGCCTATTCTTCGCGTCGTAAGTGCAGGCCAAGTGCGCCTATCAGCGCAGCGGGCGGATGCAGTCCCATCGCACAAATGCCGGGGTCCTTCTTCGGCCAAATTGCCCTATGACCGCTTCTTGGCCTTCTTCGCGGCCTTTGCAGGCTGCTTCTCAACCTTCTTCTCGGCCTTCTTGGCGAGCTTCATCGCCGCGATCTCTTCCGCGGCGTTCTTGACCGCCCGCGCGTAGCTGTCGGCGGCATTGTCGGCGGAGTTCTGCAGCCGTTTCGCCGCCGCCGTGCCATGGAGCATCGCGCTCTGGGCGAGCAGCTTGAACCGCGCCTTGGCTTCCTTGTCCTTGGCCGAGGCGGCCTTGGCCATAAACAGGCCCTGCCGCTTTTTGGCGGCGGCCATCAGGCTTTTGTTCTGTGCTTTGGCGAGTTGCCGGATTACGGCGTCTAGATCAGCTTCAGCCATTCCGGA
>NZ_JAFCLX010000032.1:0-82836 GCF_018130205.1 Bradyrhizobium sp. AUGA SZCCT0222 | reverse complement strand
CACGGCATAAGCCGTAAAGCCATTGCGCAGGGAAGGCCGGGTGTTCACCGCTGCCCTGTATGCTCGTGTGCAGCCTACTTAGTGCAAACCGCACACGGGACCGCGGGTGCAGCGCGCACCCGGTCTTCCCTGCGCCCTCTATTTGAAGGGCGGGAAGTTGCTGGCAAAGCTCGGGCGCAATGCGTCGCGAGAAAGCGAAACTGCGTTTAGACCACGGTGCATCTACAATCACCGCCGTCGTCCCGGGCTTGACCCGGGACCCATAACCACAGGAAGAAGTTTTGCGAACGGTCTCTGTTACAAAGCCTCTACCGAGAGATCACGCGGTATGGGTCCCGGCGTTCGCCGGGACGACGCGTTGATGGAGTTGGGGACGCAGCAATCAAACCGGCTTGCCCGCATACGGCATCGACGCCGTCAAACCGCCGTCGACCGGGATCGCCTGGCCGTTGACGTAGGACGCGTCGTCGCTGGCGAGGAACAATCCCATCGCCGCGAGTTCATGCGGCTGGCCCGCGCGCTTCAAGGGATTGAGCTGGCCGATCTTGCCGTCGGTGCCGCGCTGTTTGGCGTTGTCGAAGATCGGCTTGGTCATGCCGGTTTCGATCAGGCCCGGGCACACTGCATTGATGCGCACGCCGGTGCCGGACAGCGAATAGGCGGTCGTTTGCACCAAACTGATCACGCCGGCCTTGCTCGCGCCATAGGGATGTCCGCTGGCGCCGGCCTTGAGACCTGCGACGGAAGCGGTGCAGACGATCGAGCCGGACTTCTGCCTGATCATGTGTGGCATCGAATGCTTGATCGCGAGGAACGGTCCGATCAGGTTGATGCGCAGCACTTCCTGCCAGTGCTCCACCGTCTGTTCGGGAATCGGAACCAGCCCGCCGCTGACGCCGGCATTGGCCCAGATCGCATCGAGCTTGCCGTATTTCGACACCGCCTTGTCGATGAAGGCCTTCACGTCGGCTTCCGATCCCGCATCCGCCATCACGGCTTCGACAATGCCGCCGGCGTCACTGACGAGCTTTGCGGTTTCCTTCACCGCTTCGCTGCGATCGACCGCAATCAGTTTTGCGCCTTCCCTGGTGAACAACAAGGAGGCTGCGCGTCCGATGCCGCTGCCTGCGCCGGTGATGATGACGGATTTGCCTTCGAGGCGGCCCATGAGTTTCTCCCTGGTGTGGATTTGGTTATAGCGTTTTCAAGCGAAGTGGCTACCGGTTCGCGTGAAGAAAACGCGTCAGACATAGATACGCTTGCCGCCTTGCGGAATTTCAAACAAGATTTCAAACGCTGAAGTCACTTGAGACGTTGCGTGCTCTGACGTACAGCGACAGTGAACACTATTGAAGGGTGCCAGCGATGTCCAATACCGACAAGTCAGTAGCTGCTCCGAAGGCCGGAGTGGTTACCACGCGCTGGTGGTGGGTGCGGCATGCGCCGGTCCGTGAGGATGGCGGCTGCATCTACGGACAAAAGGATCTGGGCTGCGACACCAGCGATCGCGTGGTGTTTGATGCGGTCGGAAAAATCCTGCCGCGGGGCGCGGTCTGGTATTCAAGCAACCTGAAGCGCACGCATCAGACCGCGGATGCGATCTGGGCCGCCGGATTTCCGAGGCCCGCGGACATGCCGCACATCAAGGACTTTGCCGAACAGCATCTCGGCGAATGGCAGGGCATGAATCGCGCGGCGTTTCTGGCCAGCCGTCCCGCCGGTAGTCATTGGTTCGCGGCGATCGACGAACCCGCGCCCGGCGGCGAGAGTTTCATGGATCTCTACAACCGTGTCTGCGGCGCGATCGAGCGCATCACGAAGGAGCATGCCGGCAAGGACGTGATTGCCGTGACCCATGGCGGAACGATCAAGGCCGCGGTCGGTCTTGCGCTCGGTGGGTTGCCGGAAAAGGGCCTCGCCTTCGACATCGATAATTGCTCGGTGACGCGGCTCGATCACGTCGCAAGCGAGAACCATTCGATCTGGCGGCTGCCGATGGTCAACCAGCAGCCGTGGATTGCGGACGCCTCGCACAATGCGATGCATCAGCCGGCCGGGCCGGAGATCGTGCCGCCGGCGACGAAGCTTGCGTGAGGCGTCATTCCGGGACGGTCCGAAGGACCGGGCCCGGAATCTCGAGATTCCGGGTTCGATGCTTCGCATCGCCCCGGAATGACATTAAGTTGAAAAACCAACAACTGGGAGAGAGACATGAGCTTGTTCGACATGAAGGGCAAAGTCGCCGTCATCACCGGCTCCACGCGCGGCATCGGCCTTGCCATCGCGGAACGGATGGCCGAGCACGGCGCCAAGGTCGTGATCTCCTCGCGCAAGCAGGACGTCTGCGATTCCGTCACCAAATCGATCAACGAAAAATTCGGCAAGGGTACGGCGGTCTCGATCGCGGCGAATATTTCGAGCAAGGAAAACCTCCAGAACCTGGTCGATGAATCCAACCGCGCCTTCGGCAAGATCGACGTGCTGGTCTGCAACGCCGCGTCCAATCCTTACTATGGTCCGCTCGGCGGCATCTCCGACGATCAGTTCCGCAAGATCCTGGACAACAACATCGTCGCCAACAACTGGCTGATCAACATGGTCGTGCCGCAGATGATCGAACGCAAGGACGGCTCGATCATCATCGTGTCTTCGATCGGCGGTCTGAAGGGTTCGACCGTGCTCGGCGCCTATGCGATCTCGAAGGCTGCCGACATGCAGCTCGCGCGCAACCTCGCCTGCGAGTATGGCAAGCACAACATCCGCGTGAACTGCATCGCGCCCGGCCTGATCAAGACCGATTTTGCCAAGGCGCTGTGGGACAATCCCGATACCCTGAAAGCCTCAACCGCGCGTTCGCCGCTGCTCCGCATCGGCACCCCCGACGAGATCGCCGGCGCCGCCGTGTTCATGGGATCGGCGGCCGGCGACTTCATGACCGGCCAGACCATCGTGATCGATGGGGGAGCTACGATTAGTTGATCTCTATTTTGTCGTCCCGGCGAAGGCCGGGACCCATACGCCGTGTCGCCAATTATCGCTGACGACACGTCGTTACGGATGGGCCGCAGAGTATGGGTCCCGGCCTGCGCCGGGACGACAAGAGTCACTCCACCGCCGCGTACACCAAATTCCGCAACATCGTGCGGATGTACTCCCGCTGGCCCGGGCCCTGCATCATGAACACCGCGAACAGGTCCTCCTTCGGGTCGATCCAGAAGAACGTCCCGGCCATCCCGCTCCAGAAGAAGTTGCCGCGCGAGCCCGGGAACGGCGCCATGCCGTCATGGGTGCGGACCGCAAAGCCGAGGCCAAAGCCGTGGCCGGCCGGCATCAAGGGCGAGTCGACCTTGACTGACGGGGCGAGGTGATCGGACGCCATCAGTTCCAGCGTCTTGCGGCTGACGATCCTGACGCCGTCAAGCGTGCCGCCATTCAGCAGCATCTGGCTGAAGCGGGCATAGTCCATCGTGGTCGACACCAGTCCGCCGCCGCCGGATTCCATCACCGGCTTATCGAGCATGTTGAAGAGCTGGACCTTGTCGCCGTTCCAGGGATCGGTCGGGAACGCCTCGGCCAGCCGGCCGGCGTTTTCCTCTCCGGTGTGGAACGCGGTCTCCGCCATCTGCAGCGGCGCCAGGATGCGCTCGGTCAGGAAGGCGCCGAGCGAGTTGCCGGAGATGACTTCGATGATGCGGCCGAGGATATCGGTGGAGCGGCTGTAATTCCATTCGGCGCCGGGCTGGCAGATCAGCGGCATGCTCGCGACCATCACCGCATGTTCCGCATTGGTGATCTTGCGGCTGCGCAGCCGCGACTGCTGATAGAGCTGTTGCACCAGCCCGTTGCCGGTATGGTCGTAAGTGATACCCGAAGTGTGGCGCAGCAGGTCCTGCACCGTCATCTGCCGCGTCAGCGGCACCAGATCGAGCTGGCCGTTGTGCTCGACGCCGACCTTCTGGCCGGCGAATTCGGGAATGAATTTCGCGACGGGGTCGCTGAGCAGGAAGTGGCCGTCCTCGATCAGCATCATGATGCCGATCGAGACGATCGGCTTGGTCATCGAGAAGATGCGGAAGATGCTGTCCTGCGCCATCGGCGCGGACAAGATGGGCGCCTGCCGGCCGATCGCGTCGAACCAGCCGATCTGGCCGCGGCGGGCCACCAGCACGGTCGCACCCGGCAGGGTTCCCTTGTCGACCTCGCGCTTGAAGGCGTCCGACATGCGTTGCAGGCGGGTGGCGGAGAGTCCGATCTGTTCGGGCTTGGCGTGGGGGAGGGACGGGGTCTGCGGGGCGGCGGCGTGTTTGGGGGCGGTCTGCGCGTTCATGGTCTCTCCCATTGCTCTTGTTGTTATGGCAGGAGGGAAGTTTGGCGCAGAACCCTTGACTTGAACAGGCCGGTCACCGATTTCCAGAGGGCCGTTCACGGCTTCGCCCTTGCAATCGGGGCATCGCCTATGCTTGAAACGGGCCGAAACCGGCGGCGACGCATGGTTCGCGATAGGGGTGTAGCTCAGTTGGTAGAGTACCGGTCTCCAAAACCGGTTGTCGCAGGTTCGAGCCCTGCCGCCCCTGCCAGTTAAATCAAGGATTTGAAATCAAGGACTTGGTCGAGGTTCCTGCCGCCAGTCCGGAACTAGCCGAAGAAGGCGACGACCACTGCCATATCCGAAGTCGCGGGGGCGAGGCCGCGCAGATTCGCGTCAATCACGCGCCGGCAGGCATCGATGGTGACGGTATCGCCGAGGTCGTTGGCTGCGTCGAGAACGCTCCAGGCGATGTCACCTGCAGGTCCGTCCTGGCCGGTCTGGGGTTGGCTAGCAGCGACATCGTCACCTCATGGTCCATCAAGGGGACGGTCAGGATGGCGGGGAGCCTTTAAGAACCCGATCACGCTCTGATTCGGATTTGAGGGGCGCCCGGCACCGCCGGTTAACCAAGGGCCTTCGGGCCGGCCCGGGGCGTTTCCCCGGCCCAGGGGCCCTTCCGCCGGCCGGCGCATACCTTGACCTTTTGCCCGACTGGCAGTAGATACCCGCCACCTGCTGCCGGCCCGTTATGCGGATATCCGGCGCGGCTTTGAAATCCCCCGAACAATCGAGCCCGCTTGGCGGCTCATCCTTCGAGAGAGGGCTGGGCGCTAGAGGGCTGTTCGGATTCACTTAAATTCAGACATTCGTTTCACGAAGGACGCGGTACCCAACGATGGCTCTCAGCCCGTTCAAGTTCCTGCAGGAAGTGCGTTCGGAGACCGCCAAGGTCACCTGGCCGACCCGCCGCGAAGTGACCATCACCACCATCATGGTGTTCATCATGGTGGCGCTGTCTTCGATCTTCTTCTTCGCCGCGGATATGATCATCCGCTATCTCATTACCTTCCTGCTGGGCGTCCACTGATGAGCACCGGAACCCAAACGATGGACAAGCGCTGGTATATTGTTCACGCTTATTCGAACTTCGAGAAGAAGGTCGCGGAATCGATCCGCGAACAGTCCAAGCAGCGCGGGCTGGAGGAACTGTTCGAGCAGGTGCTGGTGCCGACCGAAAAGGTCACCGAAGTGCGCCGCGGCCGCAAGATCGACGCCGAGCGCAAGTTCTTCCCGGGCTACGTGCTGGTGAAGATGAAGCTGACCGACGAGGCGTTCCATCTCATCAAGAACACGCCCAAGGTAACCGGCTTCCTGGGCGCCGAAAACAAGCCGATGCCGATCTCGGAATCCGAGGCGATGCGGATCCTGCACCAGGTGCAGGAAGGCGTCGAACGTCCCAAGGCTTCGGTGTCGTTCGAAATCGGCGAGAACGTCCGCGTGGCCGATGGGCCGTTCGCGTCGTTCTCCGGCGTGGTCGAGGAAATTGACGAGGCACGCAGCCGCGTGAAGGTCGCGGTGTCGATCTTCGGCCGCGCGACGCCCGTCGAACTGGAATTCGGTCAGGTCGAGAAGGTCTGATCGTCTTGACCTCTTCCCGCATGCGGGGAGAGGGAAAAGTGCCGTGGGAGGAGATGGGTGATCGCCAGTCATCCGTTGAACCGCACCACGGTCCTGTGAAGCTTCCGGATGATCCGGAGCAACATGAGGAGTGACGTATGGCAAAGAAAGTGACCGGATACCTGAAATTGCAGGTGCCGGCGGGTGCTGCGAATCCTTCGCCCCCGATCGGTCCCGCGCTTGGTCAGCGCGGTCTCAACATCATGGAATTCTGCAAGGCGTTCAACGCCCAGACGCAGAAAGAAGAAAAGAACACCCCGATTCCGGTGGTGATCACGATCTACGCCGATCGTTCGTTCACCTTCGAGATGAAGACCCCGCCGATGTCCTTCTTCCTCAAGCAGGCCGCCAAGATCCAGTCCGGTTCGAAAGCCCCGGGCCGCGACAAGGCCGGCCAGGTGACCAAAGCGCAGGTGCGCGAGATCGCCGAGAAGAAGATGAAGGATCTCAATTGCGATTCCGTCGAGTCGGCCATGAAGATGGTCGAGGGCTCCGCCCGTTCGATGGGTCTGGAAGTTGCGGGGTAACGGACCATGGCAATCGGAAAACGTTTGAAGAAGGCCCGCGAGGGCGTCGACCGCGAGAAGCTCTATCCGCTCGCGGACGCCATCAAGATGGTCAAGGAACGCGCCAAGTCGAAGTTCGACGAGACGATCGAGATCGCGATCAATCTCGGCGTCGATCCGCGTCACGCCGACCAGATGGTCCGCGGCGTGGTGACCCTGCCGAACGGCACCGGCCGCACGCTCCGCGTCGGCGTGTTCGCGCGCGGCGCCAAGGCGGAAGAAGCCAAGGCTGCGGGTGCTGACGTCGTCGGCGCCGAAGACCTGGTCGAGAAGGTGCAGGGCGGTGCGATCGATTTCGATCGTTGTATCGCCACCCCCGACATGATGCCGCTGGTCGGCCGCCTCGGTAAGGTGCTCGGTCCGCGCGGCATGATGCCGAACCCGAAGATCGGCACCGTGACGATGGACGTCGCCACCGCCGTGAAGGGCGCCAAGGGCGGCTCGGTCGAGTTCCGCGTCGAGAAGGCCGGCATCGTGCAGGCCGGCATCGGCAAGGCCTCGTTCACCGAAGAAAAGCTGGTGCAGAACGTCAAGGCGCTCGCGGATGCGGTCTCCAAGGCGAAACCCGCCGGCTCCAAGGGCACCTACATCCAGCGCGTGGCGGTCTCCTCCACCATGGGCCCGGGCGTCAAGGTCGAGCCGGGCACGCTGCTCGGTTAAGGTCTTGCGGCACTGACGAGAAAACAGGGCGGAATCGGGTGACCGGTTCCGCCCTTTGCTTTGCGACAGGGAAGGAACAACATGCCCGAGAAAGTCCTGGTCTATTCGCGCTTCCCAAAAGCCCTGATGGTGCGGATCGGTGAGCGCTACGAACTGCTGGATGCCGCGGGCAAGCCACCGAACGAGACGTTCTCGGCCGAACAACTCTCCGGCATTCGCGCGATGATCACGGCAGGCGGCACACCGCTCAGCGCCAACACGATGGACCAGATGCCGAAACTGGCCGCCATTGTCTGTTACGGCACCGGATATGACGGCGTCGATCTTGCCGCCGTCGCCAAGCGCAACATTGTGCTCGGCCACAGCCCGGGCGCGAATGCCGCCTCCGTTGCCGACATTGCGGTGACGCTGATGCTGGCCGCGACAAGGCGCTTGCTGGTGGCCGATGATTACGTGCGAAGCGGTAGCTGGGCCGGCGCAAAGCCATCGCCGATGATGCGTCCGCAGCCCGGCATGCTCCGGCGTAAAATCGGCGTCTACGGCATGGGGGAGATCGGCCGCAAGATCGCCGCGCGTGTCGCAGCCTTCGAGACCGAGGTCGGCTATTTCAGCCGCAGCCAACACGACGTGCCGTATCAATATTTTCCGACGCTCGAGGCGCTCGCGGAATGGTGCAGCGTGCTGATGATCGCCGTTCGCGCCGGCAGCGACACCCATCACGTGGTCGATGCCAATATCCTGAACAAGCTCGGCAAGGACGGCTACGTCATCAACATCGCGCGCGGTTCGGTGATCGATCAGCAGGCGCTGGTCGCGGCGCTGACCGACCAGACCATCGCCGGCGCCGGCCTCGACGTCTACGCCAGGGAGCCGCATGCGCCGGACGCGCTGACGGCACTGCCGAACGTCGTGCTGTCTCCGCATATCGGCGGTCACACGCTGGAATCGCACGTGGCGATGCAGGACTGTGTGATGGCCAATCTCGAGGCGTATTTCGCCGGCAAGCCGTTGTCTTACGCGGTCAAGCTCGGCTGATTGCCGGCCGCTGGCAACGCCTGGACGGGCGGGAACAGTGCCGGGAAGGGGCGTTTCCCCATATGTGGCCGCGGCCTGAATTTTGCCCTTGGCAAGACGGGCGAGACTCGGTAAAGAACGGCTTCCGGGCGTGCTGGCCGTTGCTGGCACGTCTGTGCTCGCATTCCGAAAACCCGATACGGTAGGAGATCATTCCTTTCTGGACATCCGCTATGGATTGCTCGAAAGGGAGGAAACCCATCGTCAGGCTGGAATGCGGCAGGGGGCGTCCGGCTTGCCGGATAACCTCGATCCTGTCCAAGACTGCAGGCGCCCAAGTTGAAATTTGTACTGAAATACAAATTTCTTCAACGGCTTAATAGCATAGCCTGCACAGACGGGTGAAGACCGGATTTTGCTTGGCGTCGCGTTATGCGGCGCTTGGGCCGATTTGGTTCGAACCTCGACACCCCGCGCCATCTGGCTCGGGAGGGCAGGCTTTTCAATGTCGTCTTGCCCGACGTGTCCGAAGGACTGGTGTCTTGAGGTCAGGTTTTGGGTGAGACGGTGGGTGCAACCCGGCGGTCTCGCCTCACGCGAAGGCCGCCAACCGGAGAGAGCTTGCTGTGGAAAGAGCGGCAAAAAAGGACGCGGTTGAGGCGCTGAACGGGGTCTTCAAGACCACCAGCGTTGCAGTCGTCGCCCACTATTCCGGCCTCACCGTGGCCCAGATGCAGAAGCTGCGCATGCAGATGA
This sequence comes from Bradyrhizobium sp. AUGA SZCCT0222, assembly GCF_018130205.1. Lineage (NCBI taxonomy): Bacteria > Pseudomonadati > Pseudomonadota > Alphaproteobacteria > Hyphomicrobiales > Nitrobacteraceae > Bradyrhizobium > Bradyrhizobium sp. AUGA SZCCT0222. Next base: position 73,854 of record NZ_JAFCLX010000032.1, on the reverse strand, counting down.
AGCAGGCGGGTGCGTCGGTGAAGGTCTCGAAGAACCGTCTCGCCAAAATTGCTCTTGAAGGCACGGATGTCGTTGCCATCGGTTCCCTGCTGAAGGGACCGACCGTGATCGCCACTTCAGACGATCCGGTAGCGGCGCCGAAGGTTGCCATCGAATTCGCCAAGACGAACGAGCAGTTCGTCATTCTCGGCGGCTCGATGGGTAAAACCGTCCTGGATGTTAACGGCGTGAAGGCACTTGCCTCGCTGCCGTCACTCGATGAACTGCGCGCAAAGCTTGTCGGCCTCCTGGTGGCGCCGGCGACCAAGATCGCTCAGCTCTCGACTGCGCCCGCGGCCAAGCTCGCGCGCGTCGTCCAGGCCTATGCCTCAAAGAGCGAAGCGGCCTGACCCTTCGCAAATCAAACCTGGTTCGAACCAATACGTTTAAGGAAACAGATCAATGGCTGACTTACAGAAAATCGTCGACGACCTCTCGAGCCTGACCGTGCTCGAAGCTGCCGAGCTCGCAAAGCTCCTTGAAGAAAAGTGGGGCGTGTCCGCCGCTGCCGCCGTTGCGGTTGCCGGTCCGGCCGGTGGTGGCGCTGCCGCCGCTCCCGCTGAAGAAAAGACCGACTTCACGGTCGTCCTCGCCGCCGCCGGCGAGAAGAAGATCGAAGTCATCAAGGAAGTCCGCGCCATCACCGGCCTGGGCCTCAAGGAAGCCAAGGACCTCGTCGAAGGCGCGCCGAAGCCGGTCAAGGAAGGCGTCAACAAGGACGAAGCCGAGAAGATCAAGGCCCAGCTCGAAAAGGCCGGCGCCAAGGTTGAACTCAAGTAACGCAAGTTACTTGAGACAAGGTCCCGGGCGGGGCGCAGCTGCACCCGGGATCGATGCAAAAGTCGTGCTATGGGACAACCGGACGCACGGCGTACACAAAAATGTGTGGGGATTCGCGGGGTTAACCCTCGAATCTCCACTATTGTCATCCCATATCGGGCTGGCAGCAGGAAAATACGGTAGGCGGCGGGAACGGCAGGGTTCTCGGCGTAAGCCGTTGGGAGACAGTCAAATTTCGGGCTTTTTCAGTCCGTGAAGCGATGGTTGGACGGGCGAGGTGCAGTCATGCGCCTCGCGCGTCGTTTTGCGTTTTGAAGGTCTGGAGAACGGATTTGGGACTTAATTCCTGAATTTGGGCTTGGTTCCGGCGAAGCGATTCGAAAATTCAACCCGGGGGCGGCGGCAGTCGCGCTTCGGAAGGTTCGTCCATCAAGGGCGACGAAAATGAGAGGCCACGATGGCGCAGCAGACATTCACCGGTCGCAAACGCATCCGCAAGTTTTTTGGACACATCAAGGAAGTCGCAGAGATGCCGAACCTCATCGAGGTTCAGAAGGCGTCCTATGACCAGTTCCTGATGGTCGATGAGCCGGTCGGCGGCCGTCTGGACGAGGGCCTGCAGGCGGTCTTCCGTTCGGTGTTCCCGATCTCGGATTTCTCCGGCACCTCGATGCTGGAGTTCGTCCGCTATGAATTCGAACCGCCGAAATACGACGTCGACGAGTGCCGCCAGCGCGGCATGACCTATGCGGCGCCGCTGAAGGTGACGCTGCGCCTGATCGTGTTCGATATCGACGAGGAAACCGGCGCCAAGTCGGTCAAGGACATCAAGGAGCAGGACGTCTACATGGGCGATATCCCGCTCATGACCATGAACGGCACCTTCGTCGTCAACGGCACCGAGCGCGTCATCGTCTCCCAGATGCACCGTTCGCCCGGCGTGTTCTTCGACCACGACAAGGGCAAGACCCATTCGTCCGGCAAACTGCTGTTTGCCGCCCGCGTGATTCCGTACCGCGGTTCGTGGCTCGACATCGAGTTCGACGCCAAGGACATCGTGTTCGCGCGCATCGACCGCCGCCGCAAGATCCCCGTGACCTCGCTGATGTATGCGCTTGGTCTCGACGGCGAGACGATCCTGTCCACCTTCTACAAGAAGATCAACTACAAGCGCGCCAAGGAAGGCTGGCGCGTGCCGTTCGACGCCACCCGTTTCCGTGGCTACTCGACCATCAACGACCTGATCGACGCCGACACCGGCAAGGTCGTGCTCGAGGCGGGCAAGAAGCTGACCGTGCGCAGCGCGCGCCAGATGCAGGAAAAGGGCCTCAAGGCGCTGCGTCTGTCGGACGAAGAACTGATCGGCAACTATCTGGCCGAGGACCTCGTCAACCCGAAGACCGGTGAAATCTACGCCGAAGCCGGCGAGGAACTGACCGAGAAGTCGCTGAAGGCGCTCAACGAGCAGGGCTACAAGGAACTGCCGCTGCTCGATATCGACCACGTCAATGTCGGCGCCTACATCCGCAACACGCTGCATGCCGACAAGAACATGACGCGTGAAGACGCGCTGTTCGACATCTACCGCGTGATGCGTCCCGGCGAGCCGCCGACCATCGACTCGGCGCAGACCATGTTCCAGTCGCTGTTCTTCGACTCTGAGCGCTACGACCTGTCCGCGGTCGGCCGCGTCAAGATGAACATGCGCCTCGAGCTCGACGCGCCCGACACCCACCGCACGCTGCGCAAGGAAGACATCCTGGCCGTCATCAAGACGCTGGTAGACCTGCGCGACGGCAAGGGCGAGATCGATGACATCGACCATCTCGGCAACCGCCGGGTGCGTTCGGTCGGCGAATTGATGGAAAACCAGTACCGCATCGGCCTGTTGCGCATGGAGCGTGCGATCAAGGAGCGTATGTCCAGTGTCGATATCGACACCGTGATGCCGCAGGACCTGATCAACGCCAAGCCGGCGGCTGCCGCGGTGCGCGAGTTCTTCGGCTCCTCGCAGCTGTCGCAGTTCATGGACCAGACCAACCCGCTGTCGGAGATCACCCACAAGCGCCGTCTCTCGGCGCTTGGACCGGGCGGTCTGACCCGCGAGCGCGCCGGCTTCGAAGTGCGCGACGTGCATCCGACGCATTACGGCCGTATCTGCCCGATCGAAACGCCGGAAGGCCCGAACATCGGTCTGATCAACTCGCTGGCGACCTTTGCGCGCGTCAACAAGTATGGCTTCGTCGAAACGCCTTACCGCAAGGTCAAGGACGGCCGCGTCACCGAGGAGGTCGTGTACCTCTCGGCGATGGAAGAGGGCCGTTATCGCGTGGCGCAGGCCAACGTGCCGCTCGACGCCAAGGGCCGCTTCACCGAGGACCTGATCATCTGCCGTCACGCCGGCGAAGTGTTGCCGATCACGCCGGACAAGGTCGACTACATGGACGTGTCGCCGAAACAGCTGGTTTCGGTTGCCGCGGCCCTGATCCCGTTCCTCGAGAACGACGACGCCAACCGCGCGCTGATGGGCTCGAACATGCAGCGCCAGGCGGTGCCGCTGGTTCGCGCCGAGGCGCCGTTCGTCGGCACCGGCATGGAAGGCGTGGTTGCGCGTGACTCCGGTGCTGCGATCGCGGCGCGCCGTTCCGGCGTGATCGACCAGATCGACGCTACCCGCGTCGTGATCCGCGCCACCGAGGATCTCGATCCCACCAAGTCGGGCGTCGATATCTACCGGCTGATGAAGTACCAGCGCTCCAACCAGTCGACCTGCATCAACCAGCGTCCGCTGGTGAAGGTCGGCGACATCGTCAAGAAGGGCGACATCATCGCCGACGGTCCCTCGACCGATCTCGGCGAACTCGCGCTCGGCCGCAACGTGCTGGTCGCGTTCATGCCGTGGAATGGCTACAACTTCGAAGACTCGATCCTGCTCTCCGAAAGAATCGTGAAGGACGACGTCTTCACCTCGATCCACATCGAGGAATTCGAAGTGATGGCCCGCGACACCAAGCTTGGTCCTGAGGAAATCACCCGCGACATTCCGAACGTTTCGGAAGAAGCGCTGAAGAATCTCGACGAAGCCGGTATCGTCTACATCGGCGCCGAAGTTCGCGCCGGCGACATCCTGGTCGGCAAGATCACGCCGAAGGGCGAAAGCCCGATGACGCCGGAAGAAAAGCTGCTGCGCGCCATCTTCGGCGAAAAGGCTTCCGACGTCCGCGACACCTCGCTCCGCGTGCCCCCGGGCGTGCAGGGCACCATCGTCGAAGTGCGCGTGTTCAACCGTCACGGCGTCGACAAGGACGAACGCGCTCTGGCGATCGAGCGGGAAGAGATCGAGCGTCTGGCCAAGGACCGCGACGACGAACAGGCGATTCTCGACCGTAACGTCTACGGCCGTCTGGCGGAGCTCCTGGAAAATCGCCAGGGCATCGCCGGTCCGAAGGGCTTCAAGAAGGACACCAAGATCACCCGTGCGGTGCTCGACGAGCATCCGCGCTCGCAGTGGTGGCTGTTCGCCTCGCCCAACGACAAGCTGATGGCCGAAATCGAGGCGATGCGGAAGCAGTACGACGAATCGAAGAAGGGCCTTGAACAGCGCTTCCTCGACAAGGTCGAGAAGCTGCAGCGTGGCGACGAATTGCCGCCCGGCGTGATGAAGATGGTCAAGGTCTTCGTCGCGGTGAAGCGCAAGATCCAGCCCGGCGACAAGATGGCCGGCCGTCACGGCAACAAGGGCGTGGTGTCCAAGATCGTTCCGATCGAGGACATGCCGTTCCTCGAGGACGGCACCCATGCCGACATCGTGCTCAATCCGCTCGGCGTGCCCTCGCGCATGAACGTCGGTCAGATTCTGGAGACGCATCTCGGCTGGGCCTGCGCGGGCCTCGGCAAGCGCATCGGCCAGACCATCGACGCCTATTATCAGAAGCAGGATCTCAAGCCGCTGCGCGAGACCCTGAAGAAGATCTATGGCGACGATGAAACCATCAAGACGCTGAACGACAACGAGTTGATGGAACTCGGCCGCAATCTCAGCCACGGCGTGCCGATCGCAACGCCGGTGTTCGACGGTGCCAAGGAAGCCGACATCGAGGAAATGCTGAAGCTTGCCGGCTTCGACGCCTCGGGCCAGTCGACCGTCTATGACGGCCGGACCGGCGACGCCTTCGACCGCAAGGTGACAGTGGGCTACATCTACATGCTCAAGCTGCACCATCTCGTGGACGACAAGATCCACGCGCGTTCGATCGGACCGTACTCGCTCGTTACCCAGCAGCCGCTGGGCGGCAAGGCGCAGTTCGGCGGCCAGCGCTTCGGCGAAATGGAGGTCTGGGCGCTCGAAGCGTACGGCGCCGCCTACACGCTGCAGGAAATGCTGACCGTGAAGTCGGACGACGTCGCCGGCCGTACCAAGGTGTACGAGGCGATCGTTCGCGGCGACGACACGTTCGAGGCGGGTATCCCGGAATCGTTCAACGTGCTGGTCAAGGAAATGCGCTCGCTCGGCCTCAACGTCGACCTGCACAACTCCAAGATCGGCCCGGCCACGACGTCCGAGGCGGCAGAGTAACGCTTACGATTTCATGTCCGGCGCATGCGGGCGAAGCTAAGTCTTCGCTCAGATGTGCCGGGCATTCGCACTCCGCTCGGACGTTGAGCAGGGCGCGCGCTGACAAAGAATTTCGAATTTGCTGCCGGTGACGATCGGCACGCGAGGAGAAGACGATGAACCAAGAAATTATGAATCTCTTCAATCCGACGACGCCGGCTCAGGTCTTCGACCAGATCCGGATTTCGATTGCGTCTCCGGAGAAGATTCTGTCGTGGTCGTATGGCGAAATCAAGAAGCCGGAGACCATCAACTACCGTACCTTCAAGCCCGAGCGCGACGGCCTGTTCTGCGCCCGCATCTTCGGGCCGATCAAGGACTACGAATGCCTGTGCGGCAAGTACAAGCGGATGAAGTACAAGGGCATCATCTGCGAAAAGTGCTCGGTCGAAGTGACGCTCTCCCGCGTTCGTCGCGAGCGCATGGGCCATATCGAGCTGGCGGCGCCGGTTGCGCACATCTGGTTCCTGAAGTCGCTGCCGTCCCGCATCGGCCTTCTGCTCGACATGACGCTGAAGGATCTCGAGCGGATCCTGTACTTCGAATATTACGTCGTGCTGGAGCCGGGCCTGACCGCGCTCAAGGACCGTCAGCTGCTGTCGGAAGACGAGTATCTGAAGGCGCAGGACGAATACGGCCAGGACAGCTTCACCGCCATGATCGGCGCCGAAGCGATCCGCGAGCTGCTCAAGGGTCTCGAGCTCGAAAAGCTCGAGCAGTCGCTGCGCGCCGAGATGCAGGAAACTGAATCCGACATCAAGCACAAGAAGCTCGCCAAGCGCCTGAAGATCGTCGAAGCGTTCCGCTATTCCGGCAACAAGCCGGAGTGGATGATCCTGACCGTGGTGCCGGTGATTCCGCCGGACCTGCGTCCGCTGGTGCCGCTCGACGGCGGCCGCTTTGCGACCTCGGACCTCAACGACCTCTACCGCCGCGTCATCAACCGCAACAACCGCCTGAAGCGGCTGATGGAGCTGCGCGCGCCCGACATCATCATCCGCAACGAAAAGCGCATGCTGCAGGAGGCCGTCGACGCTCTGTTCGACAACGGCCGCCGCGGCCGTGTCATCACCGGCGCCAACAAGCGTCCGCTGAAGTCGCTGGCCGACATGCTCAAGGGCAAGCAGGGCCGCTTCCGGCAGAACCTGCTCGGCAAGCGCGTCGACTATTCCGGCCGTTCGGTGATCGTGGTCGGTCCCGAACTGCGGCTGCATCAGTGCGGCCTGCCGAAGAAGATGGCGCTCGAACTGTTCAAGCCGTTCATCTATTCGCGGCTCGACGCCAAGGGTCTGTCCACCACGGTGAAGCAGGCCAAGAAGCTGGTCGAAAAAGAGCGTCCCGAGGTCTGGGACATCCTCGACGAGGTCATCCGCGAGCATCCGGTGCTGCTGAACCGCGCGCCGACGCTGCATCGCCTCGGCATTCAGGCGTTCGAGCCTGTCCTGATCGAGGGCAAGGCGATCCAGCTGCATCCGCTGGTCTGCGCCGCGTTCAACGCCGACTTCGACGGCGACCAGATGGCCGTGCACGTTCCGCTGTCGCTCGAAGCGCAGCTGGAAGCGCGCGTCCTGATGATGTCGACCAACAACATCCTGCATCCGGCGAACGGCCAGCCGATCATCGTGCCGTCGCAGGACATCGTGCTCGGCCTCTATTACGTGTCGATCATGCGCGAAGGCCTGCCCGGCGAGGGCAAGATCTTCGGCGAGATGGCCGAACTCGAGCACGCCCTGCATTCGAAGGTCATCCACCTCCACACCAAGATCAAGTACCGGTGGGAAGGCATCGACGAGACCGGCAAGGTGTCCAAGCGCTGGATCGAAACCACCGCGGGCCGCGTCATGCTCGGCAATCTGTTGCCGAGCTCGGCGAAGATTTCGTACGACATCATCAACAAGCTGATGACCAAGCGCGAAATCTCCGGCGTCATCGACCAGGTCTACCGCCACTGCGGTCAGAAGGAGACGGTGATCTTCTGCGACCGCATCATGGCGCTCGGCTTCTACAACGCGTTCAAGGCCGGCATTTCGTTCGGCAAGGACGACATGGTCGTGCCGCACTCCAAGTGGAAGATCGTCGACACCACCCGTACGCTGGCGAAGGATTTCGAGCAGCAGTACAATGACGGCCTGATCACCCATGGCGAGAAGTACAACAAGGTGGTCGACGCCTGGTCGAAGGCGACCGAAGAAATCGCCAAGGAGATGATGAAGGAAATCTCCTCGACCAAGAAGAACGCCAAGGGCGCCGACGCCGACATCAACTCGATCTACATGATGGCGCATTCGGGCGCGCGCGGTTCGCCGGCCCAGATGCGTCAGCTCGCCGGTATGCGCGGCCTGATGGCCAAGCCGTCGGGTGAGATCATCGAGACGCCGATCATTTCCAACTTCAAGGAAGGTCTGTCGGTGCTCGAATACTTCAACTCGACCCACGGCGCCCGCAAGGGCCTCGCGGACACCGCGTTGAAGACCGCGAACTCGGGCTACCTGACGCGCCGTCTGGTCGACGTGGCGCAGGACTGCATCATCACGCAGGACGATTGCGGCACCAAGCTCGGCATCAAGATGCGCGCCATCGTCGATGCCGGCACGGTCGTGGCCTCGCTGGCGTCCCGCATTCTCGGCCGCACCGCGGGCGAGGATCTGCGCGATGCCGCGACCAACAAGGTCGTGGTCAAGCGCGGCACGCTGATGGAGGAGACTCACGTCGACGCCATCCAGCAGGCCGGCATCCAGGAAGTGAAGATCCGCTCCGCCCTGACCTGCGAACTCGTCAACGGCATCTGCGGCAAGTGCTACGGCCGCGATCTGGCCCGCGGCACGCCGGTCAACCATGGTGAAGCGGTCGGCGTCATCGCGGCGCAGTCGATCGGCGAACCCGGCACCCAGCTGACGATGCGTACGTTCCACATCGGCGGCGCGGCGCAGATCAACGAGCAGTCGTTCATCGAGTCGAACTTCGACGGCAAGGTGACCATCAAGAACAAGGCCATCGCCAAGAACAGCGAAGGTCATCTGATCGCGATGGTCCGCAACATGGTCGTTGCGATCACCGACGCCGACGGCACCGAGCGTGCGACCCACCGCATTCAGTACGGCGCGCGCATGCACGTCGATGAAGGCGACATGGTCAAGCGCGGCCAGCGGATCGCGGAATGGGATCCGTACACCCGTCCGGTTCTCACCGAAGTCGAGGGCAGCATCGGGTTCGAGGACCTGGTTGAAGGTCAGTCGATCTCGGAAACGCTCGACGAATCCACCGGTATCGCCAAGCGCGTCGTCATCGACTGGCGCGCGTCGCGGGGCGGGGCGGATCTGCGTCCGGCCATCGTGGTCAAGGGCAAGGACGGCAAGGTGCTGAAGCTCGCGCGTGGCGGCGATGCCCGCTACATGCTGTCGGTCGACGCCATTCTGTCGGTCGACACCGGCGCGAAGGTGAAGGGCGGCGACATCCTGGCGCGTATTTCCACGGAAAGCGCCAAGACCCGCGACATCACCGGCGGTCTGCCGCGTGTGGCCGAACTGTTCGAGGCCCGCAAGCCAAAGGATGCGGCGATCATCGCGGAAATCGCGGGCACGATCCGCTTCGGCCGCGACTACAAGAACAAGCGCCGCATCTCGATCGAGCCGATGGACAAGACCGAGGAGACCAGGGAGTACCTGATCCCCAAGGGCAAGCACATCCATCTGCAGGACGGCGACATCGTCGAAAAGGGCGATTTCATCGTCGAAGGCAATCCGGCACCGCACGACATCCTGGCGATCAAGGGCATCGAGGAACTCGCGGCCTATCTGGTCAACGAAATCCAGGAAGTCTATCGGCTGCAGGGCGTGCTGATCAACGACAAGCACATCGAGGTGATTGTCCGTCAGATGCTGCAGAAGGTCGAGATCACCGACCAGGGCGAGACCGACATGATCTCGGGCGAGCAGGTCGACAAGATCGAGTTCGACGCGCTCAACGTCAAGGCCAAGGAAGAGGGCAAGAAGCCCGCCACGGGAACGCCGGTTCTGCTCGGCATCACCAAGGCGAGCCTGCAGACCCGCTCGTTCTTCTCGGCGGCCTCGTTCCAGGAGACCACCCGCGTGCTCACCGAAGCCGCCGTCAACGGCAAGGTGGATCCGCTGGAAGGCCTCAAGGAGAACGTCATTGTCGGTCGGCTGATCCCGGCGGGCACCGGCGCCTCGATGGCCAAGATCCGCGAAGTCGCGGTCAAGCGCGACAAGCTGATTCTCGACGAGCGCGAGAAGCAGGCCGCGATCGTGCCGACCGCTCCGGAAGCGGAACCGCTGGCGCTGCCGCCCGCGGAATAGGGACCTGTCCAGTTCCGCCCAACAAGAAAGCCGGCTGCGAAGCCGGCTTTTGCTTTTTACAACGCGGGGTCCCGACGCTTCACGCCCAACAACGGTGTGTGCTATCAGTATGGAATTTGGTGAACAACACGCTCCTTACGATTCCCCATGAGCGACTCAATTTCAGAACATTTGATCGACCGCATTTACGAGGCGGGGCTCATTCCTTCCCTTTGGCCGGCTGTGCTTGGCGAGCTCGGTGCGGCGACCAGCGGTAGCGGCGGGTTTATGTTCGCCGTGCGGGACGGATACGTCAGCGCGGTCAACTCAGTCGAATATGACGAGACCATGCCGCTCTTTCTGAGGGACGGATGGAGTGAACGCGACCCGAATCTGCCGCGCGCCATCGCGCTGAATCATGCAGGCTTCCTCACGGACGGCGATCTTCTGTCGGATGAGGAAATTGCAACCAACGAAGTCTATTGCAATTTCTATCGCAAATACGGCCTCGGCTACCGGGCCGGCACGATCATCCCGATACCGAGCGGCGATTCGATCGCAATCGTCGTGCCGCGGCACCAGGATCTTGGTCCGGTGCCACGCGAGATCGTCACCTTCCTGGATGGACTGCGGCCGCATTTGGCGCGGGCATCGCTTACGGCAAACCGCCTTGGCTTCGAGCGCGCACGCGCCCAGGCGGAGGCGTTGCAGGCGCTGGGCCTGCCCGGCGCGGTGCTGCGTGCGCGCGGCCAGGTGTTCGCGGCCAACGGCCTGTTCGAAGCCTTGATGCCTTCGCTGTTTGAAGACCGTGCCGAGCGCGTGACAATGACGGATGCTACGGCGGATGCGCTGCTGGCCGAAGCGCTCGCCGCGCGGCCGCTTGGGGATGGCCGGATCATCAAGTCCATACCGGTTGCCGCGACGGAAAATTATCTGCCGATGGTCTTGCACGTCATTCCCGTCCGTGGGGCCGCGCGCGACATCTTCACACAAGCGAGCGTGCTGCTGGTGGTGACGCCGGTCGATCGCGCCGCGGTGCCGACCGCCGAGGTCCTGCAAGGCCTGTTCGACCTGACGCCGGCGGAAGCGCGTGTGGCGCGGGGCATCAGCGAAGCCCGCACGGTCGAAGTGATCGCGGGGACGCTTGGTGTCAGCCGCGAAACGGTGCGCTCTCAGCTCAAGTCCGTGCTCGCGAAAACAGGCCTTTCGCGGCAGCAGGAACTGATCAGTCTGCTCGCCGGCAAGGCGTTCCCGAAATAACGAAACGTCCGCGGGAATCCGAAGGCGCACTCCACGTCTGCGGGAATAACGCCCCGGCGGAGCCGCTTGCCGCTAACGTGGCTGCGAATTCACACACGTCGACGCCCGATCAACCACCGGCGCCGAAACCCCCGTAAGAGTACGGATTCGGATAAAAAAGCGCAGTTATGGCGGGCTCCTTGGCGCTTTCCGGCATTGCTGCGATGCGCGGACCTGCTTTGTTCATCTTCCCTTCAGGGTGAAAAGCGCTTTTGCTAAGGAGACTTAAACCGGCTGCACTTTGGGGGCAGGCGGGAACTTGCGGAAAACACATGCTCGATCTTGCAATCGTAGGCGGCGGCCCGGGCGGGCTGATGAGCGCCTGGTATCTGAAGAAGAAGCTCGGCGACCTCTGCCGCATCACGATCTACGAGGCGTCCGACCGGGTCGGCGGCAAGATCGTCACGCGCAAATTCGATTCGGCGCCCGCGATGTACGAGGCCGGCGTTGCCGAGATCTATGATTACTCGATGACCGGACCCGATCCGCTGCGCGAGCTGATCCAGCATTTCGGCCTGCAGACGATTCCGATGGACGCCGAGCAGGTGCAGTTCGACGGTGAACTCCTCAACGACGTGCCGGGCATGCGCCGCAAATACGGTGCAAAGACCGCAGCCGCGATCGAGGGCTTTCGCAAGCGCTGCAGCGATATGGTGTCGCCGATCGAATATTACGAAGGCGTCGGCGCCCACGACAACGAGCATCCGTGGGCCTACATGACGGCCGAGGAGCTGCTTGAGAAGTTCGTCGACGACGATACCGCCAAGCGCTTCTTCAAGGTGATGGCCCGCTCGGACATCGCGACCGAGCCCCACAACACCAACGGGCTGAACGCGCTGAAGAACTTCGTGATGGATGTCGACGGCTATATCGGGCTGTATTCGATTCAGAACGGCAACGAACAACTGGTCGATTGCCTGCGCAGCGAAGTCACCGCCGATATCCAGCTCAATCATCGGGTGCTCCAGGTCGGCAAGACGCCCTCCGGCCGCTATCAGCTCAACATGATGAACGGCAAGGGACCGGAGACGCGGGACTTCGATCTCGTGGTGATGTGCCTGCCGCATTCCTGGCTCGGCACGATGCGCTGGAACGGCGAGCAGTTGCGCAAGTCGATGGTCAAGCACGTCGCCTATTTCGACCGGCCCGCGCATTATCTGCGGGTCTCGATCCTGTTCGACGAACCGTTCTGGGGCGAGAAGATCCCCGGTGCCTGGTTCATGTCGGAGGCATTCGGCGGCTGCTGCGTCTACAATGAGGGCGCGCGTCATGATGTGGGCAAGCATGGCGTCCTGAACTGGCTGATCGCGGGTTCCGATGCGCTGGCGTTTGCGAATCTCAGCGATCAGGAACTGATCGACGCCGCGTTGAAGTCGCTGCCGGCGGCGCTCGGCAACGCCCGTGACTATTTCAAGGAAGGCAAGATCCATCGCTGGCTGTCGTCGGTGAACGCGCTGCCGGGCGGCTTGCCGGTGCGCGACGTCATGACCAACCACCGGCCCGAGCCGAAGGAACATCCGGGGATCGTCGTGGTCGGCGACTATCTGTTCGACTCCACGCTGAACGGACTGCTCGACTCCTCCGACGCCGCCACCGACATCATCGTCTCCGAGATGATGCGGCTGCGCCGCGCACGCGCGCAGGCGGGCGGGTCGCTCTCCGACAAGATCGATCGCGATTATTTCCAAAATTATCGCGGGCTTGGCCCCTACAGCGAGGTCTGGAGCGAGTTTACCGACCCGGCCTATCTGACGGACCTGATCAAGATCGTCTGGAACCGGGCGAGGGGCTACAAGCTCCTGATCGCCGGCTCGGCCAGCGGCGAACTGGTCGGCGCGCTGCGCGAGCGCGGCATCGACGCCTGGGGCATCGAAAACAACCGCGCCATCCATGCCCGGACGCCGAAGGCGCTGAAGAAATTCAACAAGCTCGGATCGATCGTCGATATGCCGTTCAAGGACGGCGAGTTCGATTTTGTGTTCGAGACCAGCCTGTGCCACGTCGCGGAGAAGCAGGTCCCGCGCGCCGTGCGCGAACTGAACCGGGTGATCAAGACCGGACTGCTGTTCGGCTCCGTCACGTCGGACACGCCGCCGGCGCTGATCGACCGCTACGACCTGCTGCGCGGGGTGAAGAAGCTCAGCACCTGGTGGGAATGGTCGGAGTTGTTCTTCGGAAACGGATTCGACCTCTCAATGCATCGCCGCGACGTCACCGATGCATTGTGGGCGGCGACGCTTGCCGCCAACAAGGGGCCGGGACAGTGGTACGCCGACTCCGACAGCCTGCGCTATTCGTTCTTCGACAAGGTGGAGTCCGAAGACTGATCGGCAGCCGCCGCTACTCGGATTGTTTGCCAATTGTTTTGCCGAATTCATCCTGATCGCATAGGATCGGCGCGGTAGCGTCCACCGCTATCGCGTTTCGATTTGCGGTCATGCCGGCCGTGCAGCATCGGTTGGTTTCATGGCGCCAAAGCCTCCTTCTTCGGATCAGAATCCCGCGCCAGCGGACGATCCTGAGCTTGCGAAGAGGCTCGCGCTCGAGGCTGTCGCCAGCGGCAAGCCGGCCGGCGTGCCCGCCGCCGATGACGGCATAAAAGACAAAAAAGCCAAGAAGGACGAGGACGACGACGAGCTGGAGCTCGACGACGATGACGACGAGGACCTCGTCGTCTTCACTGCGAAGGAAGCCGCCGGCGCGATGGCGACCGTCTACGGCTTCGTCAGGCCGTATCTGGGCAATTACAGGAAGCCATTGGCGATCGTCTCCTTCGGCGTGCTGGTCGAGACGCTGTTCAACGTCATCATGCCGCTCAGCCTGAAGTTCCTGATCGACGACGCGCTCGGCGAAGAGGATTTCCAGGCGCTGTACAAGATCCTCGGCGTGCTCGCGGTCGCCGGCATCATCACCTCGATCGTCGCGATCTGGTATGAGCGCTGGGATGCGCGGCTGGCGGCCGGCATCATTTCCGATGTCCGGACGCGGTTGTTCGAGCATGTCCAGAGCTTGCCGACGAGCTATTTCGCCCGCACCAAGCGTGGCGAAATTCTCTCGCGCTTCTCGATCGACCTCTCGGCGTTCGAGGGGGCGGTCAAGACCTTTGCCAACAGCGCGGCGCTGCCGTTCCTGGAACTGATCGCCGGCATCATCCTGATGCTGTTCCTGAACTGGCAGCTCGCGGCCGTCGCGCTATTGGTGTTTCCGATCACGCTGATCGGCCCGCGGATCCTGACGCCAAAGGCGGTGCAGGCCAATTACGAGCAGAAGCTGAATGAATCGGCGCTGCTCGGCATGGTGCAGGAAAACGTCGCGGCCCAGGCGGTGGTGAAAGCCTTCAGCCTGCAGCGCCGCGCGTTCAGCTGGTTCTCCCTGCGCAACCAGGATGTCCGCATCAAGACCGCGTCCGCGGTGTTCCTGTCGACCATGGTGGAACGCACCGTCACCATCTCGGTGCTGTTGCTGCATCTGGTGGTGCTCGCGATCGGCGCCTATCTCGCCACCACGGGCCAGATCACCATCGGCACCTTCGTGACCTTCGAGAGCGCGTTCTGGGAGGTGTCCTACAACATCGCCCATCTGATGCATTTCATTCCGGTGTCGATCCAGGCGGCCGCATCGGTGCGGCATATGCAGGAACTGCTGGACGAGCCGACCCGCGGGGCCGACCGCGCCGGCGCGCCCGATCTGCCGCGCATCACCAACGACATCACCTTCGATCGCGTGACCTTCCAGTACGAGGGCAGCGAGACGCCGGTGCTCGACAATCTCAGCCTCAAGCTCAATGCCGGCAAGCGCATCGCCATCGTCGGACCCAGCGGCTCCGGCAAGAGCACGCTGCTCAATCTGATCCTGCGCCTCTACCAGCCCGACGAGGGGCGCCTGACGATCGACGGCGTCGACGTCCGCCGCGTCACCCTGGAATCGCTGCGCCGGAGCATGGCGGTCGTGTTCCAGGAGAACATGCTGTTCAACATGTCGATCCGCGAAAACATTCGGCTCGGCAAGGAAGGCGCGACCGACGAAGAGGTCGAGGAGGCCGCCAAGAAGGCCGAGATTCACCAGTACATCATGAGCCTGCCGCAGAGATACGACACGCCGGTCGGCGAACGCGGCGATACGCTGTCGGGCGGCCAGCGCCAGCGCATCGCGATCGCGCGCGCCGTCATCCGCAATCCGTCCGTCCTGCTGCTCGACGAGGCGACGTCCGCGCTCGACCAGACCACGGAAGCTGCGATCAATCGCACGCTGCTGAAGGTCGCGGAGGGACGCACCATGATCTGGTCGACGCACCGACTGACGTCGGTGGTCGAGATGGACGAGATCATCGTGATTTCAAACGGCAAGGCGATCGAGCGCGGCTCGCACGCGGAACTGCTTGCCCGCAATGGCGCCTACCGCAAGCTCTGGGACGACCAGGGCCACAGGCCGCACAATGCGGCCGGTCAGGCCGACGACGACAATGAAGACGACGATGATGATGAGGACGAGGACGACGAGGAGTGAGCGTGGGTTTTTGCTTCCGCGCTGATTGCCTTGCGTAGCCGTCGCAAATTGCCTTCGCCAAACCACGCCAGGAACCGCGCCAGGCGTTGTGCGCGCCAGTAGATGCCGCGGTCCAGGGTGACCTTGCGGAAGCTGAAGGCCTTCGCCATCGACCAGGCGTCGCAGGCCTGCTTGACCGGATCTTCGTAATAGGACGCGATCTTGGCTTCGTTCATGCCCTCGGTCGTCAGCCAGGCGGGAATATGGACGTTGCAGAGCTGGGTAACGTCAGTGAGTACCTTGTCGGTGCCGGTGCCTGTGACGGGGCAGGTGGTCGCGAAGGCGTCGCCGACCAGGACGATGCCGGGCTGCCGATAGCCTGTGCTGACGTGGAGATCCGCCGGCCTGATCTTGACGTCGCCTGACACGGTATATTCGCCGGTGATGCGGCGTAGCCGCGGCAGCGCGGCATTCATGGTCTCGACCGGCTTTTGCCGCATCTCGCGCAGCCAGGGATCGTCGGCCTCGCGATAGGCGAACAGATTCGCCCGCATCTTCGTGCCGACCGGAAACAGCGTCAGATAGGGGATACGGCCGCTCGGACGTTCCGAGAAATACGTCAGCGCGGGAAATTCGAAAGCGGTGCGACCGGCCGGCGCAAGGTCGAATCCGATCGAGATCGAGTGGCACGCGCTAATGATCTGGCGTTCGATGCCGAGATTGCGGCGGAGCCCGATATTCAACCCATTGGCCAGCACCACCAGCCGCGCCGAGATCGTTTCGCCGTTCGAGAGCGTGAGCTTCTGGCGATCGTCGCTGGTCGAGACATCCGTGACCTTGGCGTAGACCAGCTCGGCAGGTTTGGAGATTTCGGCCCGAATCGCCATGATCAGCGCGTCATACATGATGCCGAACTGCTGGCTCGGCCGCTTGTCGAGCAGATAGCCGGCCCGCGCGATCCAGTTTTCGCCGTCATGGGTGGTCGCACGCAGCAGCGAATCGGCGAATCCGGTCTTGTCCAAAAGGTCGACCTGGGTGCCGCCGCTCAGCTTTTCGACGCGAAAATCGAACGGATAATTTTCATGCGGGTCGATCAGGAGCGTCGGAATCCCGGCGCGTCCGAGCATCGCGGCCGCGGTCGAGCCGGCGAGGCCGCCCCCGATAATTGCAATGTCGGTGTACCGCATAGGAATTTCCGGCCTTGAAGGGCTAGTTTTGCGCCGGGAAAGGCAAATAAAGGCTTAGCTTGGCAATCCGCTTTGGACGGGAACCCGGGGAATTATGTTTCTGGATATATTTACCCGGGTAAAATAGGCGAGAATCGCTGGTGCAGCTCGATTCGAAGAAGCGGGGAGTGCCGCCGATTTCGCTACGCACCGATTCATGCGAAGCTCTGAATCTGCAGGTACCATAGGCGTTTCCTGCGTTGTCGTTTCGCTTGACTTAGCTACCCACGGCTTATAGAAGACCCCCACTTCACGACAGGCGGTGAGCGTCGCCAGCGTCGGAACGGAACACCCTTCAAATCCTTATGGACCCAAATCCTTCTGGACTGAGACGGGCACCAACCTCGACGAATGCCGCTCAAACGCTGTCGATCATATAGCTAGGCAATGCCAGTGCGATTTTAGTTCTCTTGAGCACGTTCTCTTGAGAGTGAACTCGGATGCATGACCTCGGTAGCAGGCCGAACAGCGAACGCTGATCGGCCTTCAGTCGCGGTCCTCTGTGGCGTCGAAGCGCTTTCCGCTCAGCAATGAGTGGTTGGCGCGATTTCGTTTTGCGTGGGTGTTTTCCGTGCAAGGCGGCCGAACGGGGCGGCTAGTCCCGAGAAGAATTTGCGAAACCATCTCCGGTTTCGCGCGAACTAAAGGGTGAAGGCTGACATGCCGACGATCAACCAGCTGATCGCAAAACCGCGTACCGTGCAGAAGTCGCGCAAGAAGGTGCCGGCGCTGCAGCAGTCGCCGCAGAAGCGCGGCGTTTGCACGCGCGTCTATACCACGACCCCGAAGAAGCCGAACTCGGCGCTTCGTAAGGTTGCCAAGGTGCGCCTGACCAACGGCTTCGAAGTGATCGGCTACATCCCGGGTGAAGGCCATAACCTTCAGGAGCACTCGGTGGTCATGATCCGCGGCGGCCGCGTCAAGGATTTGCCCGGCGTGCGCTACCACATTCTCCGCGGCGTCCTCGATACCCAGGGCGTCAAGAACCGTAAGCAGCGTCGTTCGAAGTACGGCGCGAAGCGTCCGAAGTAAGCGGGAACAGCCAAGATGTCTCGTCGCCATTCAGCTGAAAAGCGTGAAGTGAACCCGGATCCGAAGTTCGGGAACATCATCATTACGAAGTTCATGAATTCGATCATGTACGACGGCAAGAAGTCTGCCGCCGAGAGCATCGTCTACGGCGCGCTCGCCATGATCGAGGCCAAGACCAAGCAGGGCCCGCTGCCGGTGTTCGAGCAGGCGCTGGAAAACGTCATGCCGACCATCGAAGTGCGTTCGCGCCGCGTCGGCGGCGCCACCTACCAGGTGCCGGTTGAAGTGCGTTCCGTCCGCCGTCAGGCGCTCGGCATTCGCTGGATCATCACTGCGGCGCGCGATCGCAACGAGAAGACCATGACGGAGCGGCTCTCCGCCGAACTGCTCGACGCGTCGAATAACCGGGGTAACGCCGTCAAGAAGCGTGAAGACGTGCACCGGATGGCTGAAGCCAACCGCGCCTTCTCGCACTATCGCTGGTAACGGCGAAACACGGATTTTAAGGAACAACCCATGCCCCGCGTTCATGCCATAGAGAACTACCGCAACTTCGGTATCATGGCGCATATCGATGCCGGCAAGACCACGACCACCGAGCGCATCCTTTATTACACCGGCAAGAGCCACAAGATCGGCGAAGTGCACGAAGGTGCCGCGACGATGGATTGGATGGAGCAGGAGCAGGAGCGCGGCATTACGATTACGTCGGCTGCGACCACCGCGTTCTGGGAAGGCAAGCGCCTCAACATCATCGACACTCCCGGCCACGTCGACTTCACCATTGAAGTCGAGCGTTCGCTGCGCGTGCTCGACGGCGCGGTATGCGTGCTCGACTCCAACCAGGGCGTTGAACCCCAGACCGAAACCGTCTGGCGTCAGGGCGACAAGTACCGCGTTCCGCGCATCGTCTTCGCCAACAAGATGGATAAGACCGGCGCCGACTTCTACAAATGCATGCAGGATATTGTCGATCGCCTCGGCGCCAAGCCGATTGCGATCCAGCTGCCGATCGGCTCCGAAAACAACTTCAAGGGCCTGGTCGATCTCGTCCGCATGAAGGGCGTGATCTGGGAAGAAGAGAAGCTCGACGCCAAGTTCGTCGACATCGATATTCCCGAGGACATGGTCGAGAAGGCCAATGAATATCGCGAGAAGCTGCTGGAAGCCGCCGTCGAACTCGACGACGACGTTCTTGCTGCTTACCTCGACGGCAAAGAACCCGATGTCGCGACCTTGAAGCGCATGATCCGCAAGGCCGTGCTGACCGGCGCGTTCTTCCCGGTGTTGTGCGGTTCGGCGTTCAAGAACAAGGGCGTGCAGCCGCTGCTCGACGCGGTCGTGGACTATCTGCCGTCGCCGGTCGACGTGCCCGCGATCAAGGGCATCGATGAAGACGGCAACGAAGTCACCCGCAAGGCCGACGACAAGGAGCCGCTGGCTCTGCTCGCGTTCAAGATCATGGACGACCCGTTCGTCGGCACCATCACCTTCTGCCGCATCTATTCGGGTGTGCTGATGAGCGGTACCGGCGTGGTCAACTCGACCCGCGAGAAGAAAGAACGTATCGGCCGCATGCTTTTGATGCATGCGAACAACCGCGAAGACATCAAGGAGGCCTATGCGGGCGACATCGTCGCGCTGGCCGGCCTGAAGGAAGCGCGCACCGGTGACACGCTGTGCGATCCCGACAAGCAGGTGATCCTGGAAAAGATGGAATTCCCGGAGCCGGTGATCGAAATCGCGATCGAGCCGAAGTCGAAGGCCGACCAGGAAAAGCTCGGCGTCGCGCTGGCGAAGCTCGCTGCGGAAGATCCGTCGTTCCGCGTGTCGACCGACCAGGAGTCCGGCCAGACCATCCTCAAGGGCATGGGCGAACTCCACCTCGACATCAAGGTCGACATCCTGCGTCGTACCTACAAGGTCGATGCGAACATTGGTGCGCCGCAGGTGGCGTTCCGTGAGCGCGTCACCAAGAAGGCCGAGGTCAAGTACACGCACAAGAAGCAGACCGGCGGTACCGGTCAGTTCGCCGAAGTGTCGATCGTGGTCGAGCCGAACGAGCCCGGCAAGGGCTACGAGTTCGAGTCCAAGGTTGTTGGTGGTTCGGTGCCGAAGGAATACATCCCCGGCGTCGAAAAGGGCCTCAACAGCGTGATGGGCTCGGGTGTCGTCGCCGGCTTCCCGGTGGTCGACGTCAAGGTGACGCTGGTCGACGGCAAGTATCACGACGTCGACTCGTCGGCGCTGGCCTTCGAAATCGCATCGCGCGCGGCATTCCGCGAAGCGCTGACGAAGGGCAAGTCCGTCCTGCTCGAGCCGATCATGAAGGTCGAAGTGGTGACCCCGGAAGACTATACCGGTTCGGTCATCGGCGATCTGAATTCGCGGCGCGGCCAGATCCAGGGTCAAGACATGCGCGGCAACGCCAACGTCATCAACGCGATGGTGCCGCTCATGAACATGTTCGGGTACGTGAATAACCTGCGCTCGATGAGCCAGGGACGCGCGACCTTTACCATGCAATTCGATCACTACGCGGAAGCACCCGCGAACGTGTCCGCAGAAGTCCAGAAGAAGTTTGCCTGATTGTCGTTGGCGGCAGTCAACGATTAAACGGAGAGTCAAATGGCCAAAGCAAAATTTGAACGTAACAAACCGCACTGCAATATCGGAACCATCGGTCACGTCGACCATGGCAAGACTTCGCTGACCGCAGCGATCACCAAGGTGCTGGCTGAAACCGGCGGTGCGACGTTCACGGCGTACGACCAGATCGACAAGGCGCCCGAAGAAAAGGCGCGCGGCATCACGATCTCGACCGCTCACGTCGAATACGAAACCGCGAACCGGCACTACGCCCACGTCGATTGCCCGGGCCACGCCGACTACGTGAAGAACATGATCACCGGTGCGGCGCAGATGGACGGCGCGATCCTGGTGGTGTCGGCCGCCGACGGCCCGATGCCGCAGACCCGCGAGCACATCCTGCTCGCCCGTCAGGTCGGCGTTCCCGCGCTCGTCGTGTTCCTGAACAAGTGCGACATGGTCGACGATCCGGAACTGCTCGAACTGGTCGAGATGGAAGTCCGCGAACTGCTCTCGAAGTACGAATTCCCGGGCGACACCATCCCGATCATCAAGGGTTCGGCTCTCGCCGCCCTCGAAGACAAGGACAAGAAGCTCGGCCACGATGCGGTTCTCGAGCTGATGAAGGCCGTCGACGAAAGCATCCCGCAGCCGGCGCGTCCGATCGACCAGCCGTTCCTGATGCCGGTCGAAGACGTGTTCTCGATCTCGGGCCGCGGCACCGTGGTGACCGGCCGTGTCGAGCGCGGCATCGTCAAGGTCGGCGAGGAAATCGAAATCGTCGGTCTGCGCGATACCCAGAAGACCATCGTCACCGGCGTCGAAATGTTCCGCAAGCTGCTCGATCAGGGCCAGGCCGGCGACAACATCGGTGCGCTGCTGCGTGGTACCAAGCGCGAGGAAGTCGAGCGTGGCCAGGTGCTGTGCAAGCCGGGTTCGGTCAAGCCGCACACCAAGTTCAAGGCTGAGGCTTACATCCTGACCAAGGAAGAGGGCGGTCGTCATACCCCGTTCTTCACCAACTATCGGCCGCAGTTCTACTTCCGCACCACCGACGTGACCGGCGTCGTGCATCTGCCCGAAGGCACCGAAATGGTGATGCCGGGCGACAACATCGCGATGGAAGTGCACCTGATCGTGCCGATCGCGATGGAAGAGAAGCTCCGCTTCGCGATCCGCGAAGGTGGCCGCACCGTCGGCTCGGGTGTCGTCTCCGCCATCATTGAGTAAGCGAACAGGAATTGGCGAGTTGCGGATGAAATCATCCGCTACTCGCTAGCCACCATTCGCAAATACGACGACAAAGAAAGACAGCGGCAATGAACGGCCAAAATATTCGCATCCGTCTCAAGGCGTTCGACCATCGAATTCTCGATACGTCGACCCGCGAGATCGTGAACACGGCGAAACGTACCGGTGCTCAAGTTCGCGGACCCATTCCGCTGCCCACCCGCATCGAGAAGTTCACCGTCAACCGTTCGCCGCACGTCGACAAGAAGAGCCGTGAGCAGTTCGAGATGCGCACCCACAAGCGCCTGCTCGACATTGTCGACCCGACCCCGCAGACCGTCGATGCTTTGATGAAGCTCGACCTGGCCGCCGGTGTCGACGTCGAGATCAAGCTCTAAGATTTTTTTAGATCGTCCGAAGTTAGCGGACAGAAAGAACAGGAAGCACGCCGATGCGCTCCGGAGTGATCGCACAAAAGGTCGGGATGACGCGGGTCTTTACGGAGACCGGTGAACATATCCCTGTGACCGTGCTGAAGCTGGGCAATTGCCAGGTTCTGGGCCACCGCACGACCGAGAAGAACGGTTACGTTGCGCTGCAGCTCGGATCCGGTACCCGCAAGACCGTCTATCTGCCCAAGGCAGAGCGCGGCCAGTTTGCGGTGTCCAAGGTCGAGCCCAAGCGGAAGGTCACCGAGTTTCGCGTGTCTGAGGACGCGCTGATCCCGGTTGGCGCCGAAATTCAGGCGGACCATTTCGTGGTCGGCCAGTTCGTCGACGTCACCGGCACCTCGGTCGGTAAGGGTTTTGCCGGCGGCATGAAGCGCTGGAATTTCGGCGGTCTTCGCGCCACCCACGGTGTGTCGGTTTCGCATCGTTCGATCGGTTCGACCGGCGGACGTCAGGATCCCGGCAAGACCTTCAAGAACAAGAAGATGCCCGGTCACATGGGCGTCGATCGCATCACCACGCTCAATCTGCGCGTCGTGCAGACCGACGTCGAGCGCGGCCTGATCCTCGTCGAGGGTGCCGTTCCCGGCTCCAAGGGCGGATGGATCTCGGTGCGTGATGCGGTGAAGAAGCCGTTGCCGAAGGAAGCTCCGAAGCCCGGCAAGTTCAGGGTTGTCGGCGGCGCCGAGCAGGCTGCTGCACCGGCCGAGCAGGAGGGCGCGTGAGATGGAACTGAAAGTCACGACCCTTGAGGGCAAGGAAGCCGGTTCGGTCCAGCTGTCCGATGAGATTTTCGGCCTGGAGCCGCGCAAGGACATCATCCAGCGCTGCGTCAACTGGCAGCTCGCCAAGCGTCAGGCCGGCACGCACAAGACGCAGGGCCGCGCCGATGTCTGGCGCACCGGCAAGAAGATGTACAAGCAGAAGGGCACCGGCGGTGCTCGTCACGGTTCGGCCCGCGTTCCGCAGTTCCGCGGCGGTGGCCGTGCGTTCGGTCCGGTGGTGCGCTCGCACGCCTTCGCCTTGCCGAAGAAGGTGCGCGCACTGGCACTTCGCCATGCGCTCTCCGCCAAGGCAAAGGACGGCGGGCTGATCGTGATCGAATCGGCGACGCTCGAGGCCGCCAAGACCAAGGCTCTGGTCGGACATTTCTCGGGTCTCGGCCTGACCAATGCGCTGATCATCGACGGCGCCGAGGTGAACACCGGTTTCGCGACCGCGGCCCGCAACATTCCGAACATCGACGTGCTGCCGATCCAGGGCATCAACGTCTATGACATTCTGCGCCGTCACAAGCTGGTGCTGACCAAGTCGGCGGTGGATGCGCTGGAGGCGCGCTTCAAATGAAGAATATCGATCCGCGCCATTATGACGTGATCGTTGCCCCGGTGGTGACCGAAAAGGCAACGGTAGCGTCCGAGCACAACAAGGTTGTGTTCAAGGTCGCCTCCAAGGCGACCAAGCCGCAAATCAAGGAAGCCGTCGAGAAGCTGTTCGACGTCAAGGTGAAGAGCGTGAACACGCTGGTCCGCAAGGGCAAGACCAAGGTGTTCCGCGGCAATTTCGGTTCGCAGTCGGATGTGAAGCGGGCGATCGTGACCCTCGAAGAGGGCCACCGCATCGACGTCACCACCGGACTATAAGGCGTTACGACGATGGCATTGAAAACATACAATCCGACGACGCCGGGCCAGCGCCAGCTGGTGATGGTCGACCGTTCGGCGCTGTACAAGGGCAAGCCGGTCAAGGCATTGACCGAGGGCAAGCAGAGCAATGGCGGCCGCAACAACACCGGCCGTATCACGGTTCGCTTTCGTGGCGGTGGCCACAAGAAGGCCTACCGGATGGTCGATTTCAAGCGCGACAAGGTCGACGTTTCAGCGACCGTCGAGCGCCTGGAATACGATCCGAACCGCACTGCGTTCATCGCGCTGATCAAGTATGCCGACGGCGAGCAGGCCTATATCCTGGCGCCGCAGCGGCTGGCCGCGGGCGACACCGTCGTTGCCGGCAACTATGTCGACGTGAAGCCCGGCAATGTCATGCCGCTCGGCAACATGCCGGTCGGCACGATCGTCCACAATATCGAGATGAAGATCGGCAAGGGCGGCCAGATCGCACGTTCCGCCGGCACCTATGCGCAGATCGTCGGCCGCGATCAGGACTACGTCATTCTGCGTCTGAACTCGGGCGAACAGCGCCTGGTGCACGGCCGTTGCCGCGGCACCATCGGCGCGGTGTCGAACCCCGATCACATGAACATCTCGATCGGCAAGGCCGGCCGTACCCGCTGGCTGGGCTGGCGTCCGCATAACCGCGGCGTCGTCATGAACCCGATCGACCATCCGCACGGCGGCGGCGAAGGCCGCACCTCGGGCGGCCGCCACCCGGTGACCCCGTGGGGCAAGCCGACCAAGGGCAAGAAGACCCGTTCGAATAAGTCGACCAACAGATTCATCCTCCTAAGCCGCCACAAGCGGAAGAAGTAAGGAACGCCGGACATGGTTCGTTCAGTCTGGAAAGGCCCGTTCGTCGAGGGTTCTCTGCTCAAGAAAGCAGATGCCGCGCGCGCGTCCGGCCGTCACGACGTCATCAAGATCTGGAGCCGCCGCTCGACCATCCTGCCGCAGTTCGTCGGCCTGGTCTTCGGTGTCTACAACGGCCAGAAGCATGTGCCGGTATCGGTCAACGAGGAAATGGTGGGTCACAAGTTCGGCGAATTCTCGCCGACCCGTACCTTCCATGGCCATTCTGGCGACAAGAAAGCCAAGAAGGCTTGAGGAATAAGCGATGAGCAAACCAAAGCGCGAAAGAGTGCTCGCGGATAACGAGGCCAAGGCTGTGGCCCGGATGCTGCGCGTGAGCCCGCAGAAGCTTAATCTTGTCGCGCAGCTGATCCGCGGCCGGAAGGCGTCTGCGGCACTGGCCGACCTGCAGTTCTCGCGCAAGCGGATCGCGGTCGACGTCAAGAAGTGCCTGGAATCGGCGATCGCCAACGCCGAGAACAACCACGACCTCGAGGTCGACGATCTGGTCGTCGCCGAGGCCCATGTCGGCAACGGCATCGTGATGAAGCGTTTTTCGCCGCGCGGCCGTGGCCGTTCGGGTCGTATCTACAAACCATTCGCACACCTGACCATCGTGGTTCGTCAGGTCGAGGCCGAGGCTGGCGCTTAAGAGCGCAGGAGAAGACGATGGGTCAAAAAATCAATCCAATCGGACTGCGTCTCGGCATCAACCGTACGTGGGATTCCCGTTGGTTCGCCGGCAAGAACGAATACGGCAAGCTGCTGCATGAGGACGTCAGGATCCGTGAGATCCTGCACAAGGAACTCAAGCAGGCAGCCGTCGCCCGCATCGTGATCGAGCGTCCGCACAAGAAGTGCCGCGTGACGATCCATTCGGCGCGTCCGGGCGTCGTGATCGGCAAGAAGGGCGCCGACATCGACAAG
This sequence comes from Bradyrhizobium sp. AUGA SZCCT0222, assembly GCF_018130205.1. Taxonomy (NCBI): domain Bacteria; kingdom Pseudomonadati; phylum Pseudomonadota; class Alphaproteobacteria; order Hyphomicrobiales; family Nitrobacteraceae; genus Bradyrhizobium; species Bradyrhizobium sp. AUGA SZCCT0222. The sequence continues at coordinate 48,363 of NZ_JAFCLX010000032.1, read as the reverse complement.
CTGCGCAAGCGGGTTGCCGACATCACGGCTTCCGACGTCGTCATCAACATCGTCGAAATCCGCAAGCCGGAACTCGACGCCACCCTGGTCGCCGAATCGATCGCCCAGCAGCTCGAGCGTCGCGTCGCATTCCGCCGCGCCATGAAGCGCGCGGTGCAGTCGGCGATGCGTCTTGGCGCCGAAGGCATTCGTATCAACTGCTCGGGCCGTCTCGGCGGCGCCGAAATCGCGCGTATGGAATGGTATCGCGAAGGTCGCGTTCCCTTGCACACGCTGCGCGCCGACGTCGATTACGGCGTGGCGACTGCGTTCACGACATTCGGTACCTGCGGCGTCAAGGTCTGGATCTTCAAAGGCGAGATCCTCGAGCACGATCCGATGGCCCAGGACAAGAAGATGGCCGAAGGCGACAATACCCGTCCGCGTCGCGACGCTGCTTGAGACATTAGAGAAGGTTTGAGGGCGTAAGCCATGATGCAACCAAAGAAAACGAAGTTCCGGAAGGCGCATAAGGGCCGTATCCACGGCGTTGCGACTTCGGGCGCGACGTTGTCGTTCGGACAGTTCGGCCTGAAGGCGATGGCGCCCGAGCGCATCACCGCCCGTCAGATCGAAGCCGCACGCCGCGCGCTGACCCGTCACATGAAGCGCGCCGGCCGCGTCTGGATCCGCATATTTCCGGACCTGCCGGTGTCGAAGAAGCCCGCCGAAGTGCGCATGGGCTCGGGCAAGGGTACGCCGGAACTGTGGGTGGCCCGGGTCAAGCCTGGCCGCGTGATTTTCGAGATCGACGGCGTCACGGTGCAGACCGCAAAGGAAGCGCTCTCGCTCGCCGCTGCCAAGCTGCCGATCAAGACGCGCTTCGTCGCGCGCATTGCGGAGTAACCGTCATGGCCGAGATGAAAACCGCCGACATTCGCGCGATGAGCGACGATCAGAGGGAGGACGCCGTCCTCAACCTGAAGAAAGAGCGTTTCAACCTGCGTTTCCAGCGCGCCACCGGGCAGCTGGAGAACACCACGCGGCTGCGTGAAGCCCGCCGCGATATCGCCCGTATCAAGACCATCGCCGCGCAAGCGCGCGCGAAGAAGAAGTAAGAGGCCGGATATGCCGAAACGAACCCTTCAGGGCGTGGTCGTGAGCGACAAGCAAGCCAAGACGATAGTGGTGCGCGTCGATCGCCGCTTCACCCACCCGATCTACAAGAAGACGATCCGTCGCTCCAAGAACTACCACGCGCACGACGAGAACAACGAGTTCAAGCCGGGCGACATGGTGTGGATCGAGGAGAGCAAGCCGATCTCGAAGTTGAAGCGCTGGACGGTTGTCCGGGGCGAACAGAAGAAAACGGCCTGAAGCAGGTCGGGCTTAGCCTGACTGGTTTTGGGAAATTTTAAGCGCGTTTCAGCGCATCAGAAAGAGGACGAGGTGCATCAATGATTCAGATGCAGACCAACCTCGACGTGGCCGATAATTCAGGCGCACGCCGTGTCATGTGCATCAAGGTGCTTGGGGGCTCCAAGCGCCGCTATGCCACCGTGGGCGATGTTATCGTTGTGTCGATCAAGGAAGCGATTCCGCGCGGCAAGGTGAAGAAGGGCGACGTGATGAAGGCTGTCGTGGTGCGGGTCCGCAAGGACATCCGCCGCGCCGACGGCTCGGTCATCCGCTTCGACCGCAACGCCGCCGTGCTGATCAACAATCAGTCGGAGCCGGTCGGCACCCGTATCTTCGGGCCCGTGCCGCGCGAGCTGCGCGCCAAGAACCACATGAAGATCATTTCACTTGCGCCGGAGGTGCTGTGATGGCTGCCAAGATCCGCAAGGGTGACAAAGTCATCGTGCTGAACGGCCGCGACAAGGGCCGTACCGGCGAAGTATTCGAGGTTCGTCCCGACGAGAACAAGGCACTCGTGCGCGGCGTCAACCTCGTGAAGCGTCACCAGAAGCAGACCCAGGCCCAGGAAGGCGGCATCATCTCCAAGGAGGCGCCGATCCACCTGTCCAACATCGCGTATGTCGGCAAGGACGGCAAACCGACCCGCGTGGGCTTCAAGATTCAGGCTGATGGCAAGAAGGTACGCATTGCCAAGAGCTCGGGAGCAGAGATCGATGGCTGAAACCGCTTATGTGCCGCGCCTGCGCGTGGAGTATGACAAGAGCATCCGCAGCAAGCTGACTGAACAGTTCGGCTATGCCAACGTCATGCAGGTGCCGCGTCTCGACAAGGTCGTCCTCAACATGGGCGTCGGCGATGCCGTCAACGACCGCAAGAAGGCCGAGACCGCGGCCGGCGACCTGTCGCTGATCGCCGGCCAGAAGGCGATCGTGACCTATTCGCGCGTCGCGATCGCGACCTTCAAGCTGCGTGAAAACCAGCCGATCGGCTGCAAGGTCACGCTGCGCAAGGCCAAGATGTACGAGTTCATCGACCGCCTGGTGAACGTGGCGCTGCCGCGCGTGCGCGACTTCCGCGGCCTCAATCCGAAGAGCTTCGACGGCCGCGGCAACTATTCGCTCGGCCTCAAGGAGCACATCATTTTCCCCGAAATCGACTTCGACAAGGTTTCGGAAGCCCGCGGCATGGACATCACGGTTTGCACCACGGCGCAGACCGACGACGAGGCGCGTGCCTTGTTGACCGCTTTCAATTTCCCGTTCCGGCAGTGAGACGCAGTTAAAGCCTCTCAAACGCGGAAACCCAGGAGCCAAGCATGGCAAAGAAGAGTTCAATCGAGAAGAACAACCGGCGCAAGCGGATGACCAAGAACGCCGCACCCCAGCGCGCGAAGCTGAAGGCGATCATCGCCGACAAGACCAAGCCGATGGAAGAGCGCTTCGCCGCGACGCTGAAGCTTGCCGAGATGCCGCGCAACTCGTCGGCGACGCGCATCCGCAACCGCTGCGAACTCACCGGCCGTCCGCGTTCGGTCTATCGCAAGAACAAGCTCAGCCGCATCGCGCTGCGTGAACTCGGCTCCAAGGGCCTGGTTCCCGGGCTCGTGAAGTCGAGCTGGTAAGGGAGGGTCGTCAGATGTCTACGCACGATCCGATCAGCGATCTCATCACCCGCATCCGCAACGCGCAGATGCGCTCGAAGTCCAAGGTTTCGACCCCGGGCTCGAAGATGCGCGCCAACGTGCTCGAAGTGCTGAAGTCCGAGGGTTACATCCGCGGCTACGCCAGCGTAGAGCATTCGTCCGGCCGCAGCGAACTCGAGATCGAACTGAAATATTTCGACGGCGAGCCGGTCATTCGCGAAATCGAGCGGGTGTCCAAGCCAGGCCGTCGGGTTTACGCCTCGGTGAAGAACCTGCCGCGCGTGAACAACGGTCTCGGTATTTCGGTCTTGTCGACACCGAAGGGAATCATGGCTGACCACGAAGCGCGTGAAGCGAACGTGGGCGGCGAAGTTCTCTTCACGGTGTTCTGAGGAAGGATTCTAGCATGTCACGTGTTGGCAAACGGCCCGTGCCGATCCCGTCCGGTGTGACGGCGACCGTCGAAGGGCAGACCGTCAAGATGAAGGGGCCGAAGGGCCAGCTTCAGTTCGTCGTGCATGACGACGTCGAGGTGAAGTTCGAGGACGGCGCGGTCAAGGTCGCGCCGAAGCTCGAAACCAACCGGGCGCAGGCCATGTACGGCACCGCGCGCGCGCAGGTCGCAAACCTGGTCGAGGGCGTCACCAAGGGTTTCGAGAAGAAGCTCGAGATCACCGGCGTCGGCTACCGCGCCGCGCTGCAGGGCAAGAACCTGCAGCTCGCGCTCGGCTACAGCCACGACGTCGTCTACGCGATCCCCGATGGCATCACCATCGCGGTGCCGAAGCCGACCGAGATCACGATCACGGGCAATGATTCCCAGCGCGTCGGTCAGGTTGCGGCCGAAATCCGCGCCTATCGTCCGCCGGAGCCCTACAAGGGCAAGGGCGTGAAGTACGCCAACGAATTCATCTTCCGCAAGGAAGGCAAGAAGAAGTAACGGAGCCGGCCATGTCACTGAAAGTTACAAATGCCCGGCGCAAGCAGCGTGTGAGGAATTCACTGCGCCGCTCCGCCAATGGACGTCCGCGTCTGTCGGTGTTCCGCTCGTCGAAGCATATCTATGCCCAGGTCATCGACGACCTGAAGGGCGAGACGCTGGCTTCCGCGTCGTCGCTGGAAAAGACGATGCGCGAGAGCGGCAACACGGGCGCCAACATCGATGCGGCCAAGGCCGTCGGCAAGCTGCTGGCGGAACGTGCCGTGCAGAAGGGCGTCAAGGAAGTGATATTCGATCGCGGTCAGTATCTGTATCACGGGCGCGTCAAGGCGCTTGCGGATGCGGCCCGCGAAAGCGGATTGAGCTTCTAACAACCGATTTTGAACCAAGATGAAGGACAGGGGCGTTAGGCTCCCTGAGATTGGAAAACACCATGGCAGGTGAACGCGAACGCGGCGGACGCGAACGGAGCAGGGATCGCGAAGAGCGCGACAGCGAGTTCGTCGACAAGCTGGTCCACATCAATCGCGTGGCGAAGGTCGTCAAGGGCGGCAAGCGCTTCGGCTTTGCGGCGCTGGTCGTGATCGGCGACCAGAAGGGTCGGGTCGGTTTCGGTCACGGCAAGGCGCGCGAAGTTCCCGAGGCGATCCGCAAGGCGACGGAATCGGCGAAGCGTAACCTGACGCGCGTTGCTCTGCGCGAAGGCCGCACGCTGCATCACGATATCGCCGGCCGTCACGGTGCGGGCCGCGTCTATCTGCGCGCAGCCCCCGCCGGTACCGGCATCATCGCGGGCGGTCCGATGCGCGCGGTGTTCGAAACGCTCGGCATCCAGGACGTGGTGGCGAAGTCGATCGGCTCGTCGAACCCCTACAACATGGTTCGCGCAACCTTCGACGCGCTGAAGCATCAGGATTCGCCGCGTTCGGTGGCGGCGCGCCGCAACATCAAGGTGTCCACGCTGCAGTCGCGCCGCGTCGGTGGCGATGCCGAAGTGGTGGCTGAATAAACAATCAGGCGCAGCTTCCCGCGCCGTTCGGAGTCAAGACGATGGCCAAGGCCGCAAAGATGATCAAGGTCGAGCAGACTGGCAGCGCAATCCGCCGCCACCACTCGCAGCGTGCGACGCTGATCGGCCTCAAGCTCAACAAGATCGGCCGGGTTTCCGAGCTGCAGGATACGCCTGCAATTCGCGGCATGATCAGCAAGGTTCAACATCTCGTCCGCGTCGTCGGCGAGTAAGCAAGACAGGGAGGAGCATGATCCCGAAAAGTGGGGACCGGTTTTCGGTCAAGATCATGCTCCATAGATAAGGGAATTTCGCGATGAAGCTCAGCGATATCGCCGACAACGCCGGCTCGCGCAAGAAGCGCATGCGCGTCGGCCGTGGCATCGGTTCAGGCAAGGGCAAGACTGCGGGCCGCGGCGGCAAGGGCCAGACCGCGCGTTCGGGCGTGCGCATCAAGGGCTTCGAGGGCGGCCAGATGCCGCTGCATCGGCGCCTGCCGAAGCGCGGCTTCAACAACATCTTCAAGCTCGATTTCGCCGAGATCAATCTCGACCGCCTGCAGGACGCGATCGATGCCAAGCTGGTCGATGTCAACGAAACCGTCACCGCCGAATCGCTGGTGAAGACCGGCGTGCTGCGCCGCGCCAAGGATGGCCTGCGGCTGCTCGGCCGCGGCGAAATCAAGGCCAAGCTCGCCATCGAGGTGCATGGCGCCTCGAAATCCGCGATTGCGGCGGTCGAAAAGGCTGGCGGTACGGTGAAGGTTCTGGCTCCGGCCAAGAAGGAAGAAGGCGAGGCGGCGTAACATCTGCGTCATTGCCCGCCGCGGCGCGGGCAATGCGCCGATTGAACGATGGACTTATCGAAGCCGAGCACCAAATAATGTCCGGCGTCTGCCGATGGGCCCCATCAGGGGCCCGCGGCGTGAGGGACGGCGGGAGAAAGCCTAGACATGGTCTCAGCAGCAGAACAACTCGCGGCAAACCTCAATTTCTCTGCGCTCGGCAAAGCCGACGAACTGAAGAAGCGCATCTGGTTCACACTGGGTGCGCTGCTTGTTTATCGGCTCGGCACCTACATTCCGCTGCCCGGCATTGATCCCGCGGCCTGGGAGCAGGTGTTCAAGTCCCAGGCCGGCGGTATTCTCGGCATGTTCAACATGTTCGCCGGCGGCGGTATCAACCGCATGGCGATCTTCGCCCTGAACATCATGCCGTACATCTCGGCGTCCATCATCATCCAGCTTCTGACCACGGTTTCGCCGCAGCTCGAGGCGCTGAAGAAGGAAGGCGAGGCCGGCCGCAAGACGCTGAACCAGTATACCCGCTATCTTACGGTGATCCTCGCCGCGTTCCAGTCCTATGGCATCGCGGTCGGCCTGCAGGGCGCCGGTAACGTCGTCAGCGAGCCCGGGCCGTTCTTCCTGATCTCCACCGCGATCACGCTGACCGGCGGCACGATGTTCCTGATGTGGCTTGGCGAGCAGATCACCTCGCGCGGCATCGGCAACGGTATTTCGCTGATCATCCTGGCCGGCATCGTCGCCGAGTTGCCCTCGGCGCTCGCCAACATGCTCGAACTCGGCCGTCAGGGTGCGCTGTCGACCGCCCTGATCCTGGTCGTGATCGTGATGGCGGTCGTCGTGATCGCCTTCATCGTGTTCATGGAACGCGCGCAGCGGCGGCTCCTGATCCAGTATCCGAAGCGCCAGGTCGGCAACAAGATGTTCGAGGGCCAGTCCTCGCATCTGCCGCTCAAGCTCAACACCTCGGGCGTGATCCCGCCGATCTTCGCCTCATCGCTGCTGTTGCTGCCGACCACGGTTGCCAACTTCAACGCCGGCAAGGGTCCGGAGTGGTTCCAGTGGCTCAACACCCAGCTCAGCCACGGCCGTCCGCTATTCCTGTTCTGTTATCTCGCGCTGATCGTGTTCTTCGCGTTCTTCTATACCGCGATCGTGTTCAATCCGACCGAGACCGCGGACAATCTGAAGAAGCATGGCGGCTTCATCCCCGGCATCCGTCCGGGTGAGCGTACCGCCGAATATATCGACTACGTGTTGTCGCGCGTTACGGTGCTCGGCGCGATCTATCTCGCCATCGTCTGCCTGATTCCTGAAGTTCTGATCTCCTACGCCGCGGTGCCGTTTTACTTTGGCGGAACCTCGCTTCTGATCGTCGTCAGCGTGACGATGGATACGGTGGCGCAGGTGCAGGGCTATCTGCTCGCCCATCAGTATGAAGGGCTGATTCGTAAATCCAAGCTCAAGGGTCGCCGTCGATGAAGTCTGAGCTGCCGCGCCGGATCGCGATCACGATCGGCGCGCTGCTCATCTTCCGGCTCGGCACTCATATCCCGCTTACGGGCCTCTCGCCACAGATGCAGGCAGGCCTGCTGCTTTCATCGGGCGCTGCCGCCCGCATTTCGATTTTCGCGCTCTTCATCATTCCCTATCTGAGTGTCGCGATCGTCATGCAGCTTGTCGCTGTGGTGTGGGGCAGGCTGAGCGCGCTCGAACGATCGGGTGAGGCCGGCCGCCGCAAGATTGCCCGCTTCACGCTGATCCTGACGCTGCTGCTTGCGGCATTCCAGGCCTTCGGCGTCGCGTCCGGTCTTCAGGACGTTCCCGGCCTCGTCACCGAGCCCGGCGGCTGGTTCCTGCTGTCGGCCACTGCAACGATGGTGGGCGGCGTGTTCTTCCTGGTCTGGCTCAGCGAACAGATCACCCGTCACGGGATCGGCAACGGGCTCGCGCTCATTCTGTTCGTCGGCATCATCGTTTCGCTTCCGGCAGATATTGCCGCCACATTCCAGCTGCTGGGACAGGGCGCGATCTCCGGCAGCCTTCTGCTGCTGCTGGCGATCCTCGCGGTCGTGGGCGTCGCTGTCATCGTGCTCGTCGAAGGCGCGCGGCGGAACGTGCCGGTGCAATATGCCGCGCGCCAGGCGGGAACACGCCTGCTTCCCGCGCGCTCCTCGGTGCTGCCGATCAAGATCAACAGCGCCGGGTTCCTGATCCCGGCCACCGTGACGCCGTGGATTTTCTATCTTCCGCTGGTGCTTGCGACCCTGGCCTTCGGCCAGACACCGACGCTCGCCGTCGCCTACGACCACATCCAGTTCGCCCGGCCGCTCCACATGATCCTCGGATCCATTGCGGTCTTCGTGCTGGCTTTCATCTATACCGCCTATGTGCTTGATCCCGCGCGCATCGCCGAGGTCTTGCACAAGCGGGGCGGCGCGATTACAGACGTGGCGCCGGGCGAACCCACCGCCGACCATCTCGATCGCGTCGTGACGTTGACGACCTTCGTCGGAGCCGTCTACCTCGTGGCCGTGTCGCTGATTCCGGAAGCCCTGGTGGCTTACGGTAAGCTGCCCTTTCTTTTTGGTGGTGGGTCGGCGCTGATTGTGGTTTGCACTATCCTTGATATCAAAACGCAGGTGCGCGGGCATTCGCTCACCAACCCGGGGGGCGAATTGTCATGAGATTGATCCTTTTGGGGCCGCCGGGTGCGGGCAAGGGGACCCAGGCGCAACGGCTGGTCCACAAACACGACCTGATCCAGCTCTCCACCGGCGAGATGCTGCGCGCTGCGGTGGCCGCCCAGACGCCGATCGGCTTGCAGGCCAAGGACATCATGGCGAGCGGGTCGCTGGTGCCGGATGAAATCGTAATCGGCATCATCTCCGACCGCCTCGACCAGCCCGACATGAAGAACGGTTTCATCCTCGACGGCTTTCCGCGCACGGTGCCGCAGGCCGCCGCCCTCGATGAGCTGCTGAAGAAGAAGCACATCAAGCTCGACGCCGTGATCGAACTGCGCGTCAACGAGAGCGCGCTGCTCGACCGCGTCGAGAGTCGCGTCGCCGAGATGCGGGCGAGGGGCGAGGAGGTCCGAATCGACGACACTCCGGAGGTGCTGTCGAAGCGGCTGGCGAGCTACCGGACCCTGACCGAGCCGCTGATTCACTACTATTCGGAGCGGCGGAAGCTGCTCACGGTCGATGGCATGATGACCATCGAGCACGTCACCCGGGAAATTAACCGGATCCTGTCCGCGATCGGCGCGGTGGAACCCAAGCCGGTCAAGGCTTCAGCCCCGGCCAAACAGGCCAAGGCAGGCGCCAGGAAGACCGCCAAGCCATCTGGCAAAAAGCCTGCCAAAACAGCCAAGAAGGCCGCCAAATCCGCTCCAAAGGCCGCCAAATCGGCCTCCAAGGGGGCAAAAAAGGCCAAAAAGGCGACCAGGAAAACTGGCAAGAAAACGGCCAAAAAGGCGGTCAAAAAGCCCGCCAAGAAGGCCGTGAAAAAGGTCACGAAAAAGCGAGCTAAACGATAGAGACGGTTGACGAAACCGAGTTGAATCCTTTAATAAGCCCCGCATCCAAGTCGGATAGTTTCAGACGATGCCGGGCCCCAAAGAATCTGAGGGGACGGGCGTCGTGTTCGCGTTTGCGGACACCTGCCCGAGTTAGCAAGAACATAGCCCGGTCCGCGAGGGATCGGTGACAGGAGAGAAGTCCGTGGCCCGTATTGCCGGCGTGAATATCCCGACCAACAAGCGCGTCTTGATCGCGCTCCAGTACATCCATGGCATCGGCCAGAAGAACGCGGCCGAGATCATCGAGAAGGTGAAGATTCCCGCCGAGCGCCGCGTCAGCCAGCTCAGCGACCAGGAAGTTCTGCAGATCCGCGAAGTCATCGACCGCGACTATCTGGTCGAGGGCGATCTTCGTCGTGAAGTCGGCATCAACATCAAGCGTCTGATGGACCTCGGCTGCTATCGCGGCCTGCGTCATCGCCGCGGCCTGCCGGTGCGCGGCCAGCGCACCCACACCAATGCGCGCACGCGCAAGGGCCCGGCCAAGTCGATTGCCGGCAAGAAGAAATAAGCTCGCGAACAGCTGACGCGAGGCGGCGAATTTCCATTCGCTCCTCACCGTCTGCTTTTCGCGTTTTAGGTGTAGCCGCTGGCACTACGGCGGCGTTTGAGATCACAGGAAAGGTTTTGGAATGGGCAAGGAAGCCACCCGCATACGCCGCCGCGAACGCAAGAACATCGCCTCCGGCATCGCGCATGTGAATTCGTCGTTCAACAACACGACCATCACCATCACCGACGCGCAGGGCAACACCATTGCCTGGTCGTCGGCCGGCACGATGGGCTTCAAGGGTTCGCGCAAGTCGACCCCCTATGCCGCGCAGGTCGCGGCCGAAGACGTTTCCAAGAAGGCGCAGGAACACGGCATGCGCACGCTGGAAGTGGAAGTTGCGGGCCCCGGTTCGGGCCGTGAGTCGGCGCTTCGCGCGCTGCAGGCGGCGGGCTTCACCGTCACATCGATTCGCGACGTGACGACGATCCCGCACAATGGTTGCCGTCCGCGCAAGCGTCGGCGCGTTTGATTTTTTGGTCGCGGGCGGATTTATCCGCCGCGCGATTGCCTTGGAATTTCGACAGCCGCGGGCTGATCCGCGATCTCCAACGTCAGTTGCGGGCACGACTGGCCCAAAGGACTGACACATGGGTGACACAGTGACGATCCAGAAAAATTGGCAAGAACTTATCCGACCGAACAAGCTGCAGGTAACGCCGGGCACCGATGCGGCCCGGTTTGCGACCGTTGTCGCAGAACCCCTCGAGCGCGGCTTCGGCCAGACCCTCGGTAACGCGCTGCGCCGCATCCTGCTGTCGTCGCTGCAGGGTGCAGCTGTGCAGTCGGTGCACATCGACGGCGTGCTGCACGAGTTCTCCTCGATCGCGGGCGTTCGCGAGGACGTCACCGACATCGTGCTCAACATCAAGGACATCTCGATCAAGATGCAGGGCGAAGGCCCCAAGCGTATGGTCGTGAAGAAGCAGGGCCCGGGCGTCGTCACCGCCGGCGACATCCAGACCGTCGGCGACGTCGTGGTGCTCAATCCCGACCTGCAGATCTGCACGCTGGACGAGGGCGCGGAAATCCGCATGGAATTCACGGTCGCTGCCGGCAAGGGCTACGTCGCCGCCGAGCGTAACCGTCCGGAAGACGCGCCGATCGGCCTGATCCCGGTCGACAGCCTGTTCTCTCCGGTCCGCAAGGTCTCCTACAAGGTCGAGAACACCCGCGAGGGCCAGATCCTCGACTACGACAAGCTGACCATGACGATCGAAACCAATGGTGCGATCACGCCGGAAGATTCGGTGGCCTATGCCGCCCGCATCCTGCAGGATCAGCTCAACGTGTTCGTGAACTTCGAAGAGCCGCGCAAGGAAGTGGCGCAGGAGATCATCCCCGATCTCGCGTTCAACCCGGCGTTCCTCAAGAAGGTCGACGAACTGGAGTTGTCGGTGCGTTCGGCAAACTGCCTGAAGAACGACAACATCGTCTACATCGGCGACCTCGTGCAGAAGTCGGAAGCGGAAATGCTCCGTACCCCGAACTTCGGCCGCAAGTCGCTGAACGAGATCAAGGAAGTGCTGGCCCAGATGGGTCTGCATCTCGGCATGGAAGTGCCGGGCTGGCCGCCGGAGAACATCGACGAGCTCGCCAAGCGCTTCGAAGACCACTATTGAGACTTAGTCATTCCGGGGCGATGCGTCAGCATCGAACCACAGATGCGCAATTGCGCATCGGGGAATCTCGAGATTCCGGATCGCCGCTTCGCGACGTCCGGAATGACACCGGGCGAACGCAGGCGGCCCACCTGAGCAACAAGTCCGACGAACCGTCGCGACAGAATAAGTATTGAGGAATTCAACATGCGTCACGGCAAGGTTCACCGGAAGCTCAACCGCACCGCCGAGCATCGGAAAGCGATGTTCGCCAACATGTGCGCGGCGCTGATCAAGCACGAGCAGATCGTCACCACGCTGCCGAAGGCCAAGGAATTGCGCCCGATCGTCGAGAAGCTCGTCACGCTCGGCAAGAAAGGCGGTCTCGCCATGCGCCGCCAGGCGATCTCCGAAATGCGCGACAAGGATCAGGTCAGGAAGCTGTTCGACGTGCTGGCGTCCCGCTACAAGGACCGCCAGGGCGGCTACACCCGCATCATCAAGGCCGGCTTCCGCTACGGCGACAACGCCCCGATGGCCGTGATCGAATTCGTTGACCGCGACGTCGATGCCAAGGGCAAGGACTCCGGCCCGGTGCAGGAAAAGTCCGCCGAAGCGGCGTAAGGTTTTCCGAAATCAGTTTCCAAAAGCGGCGCTTCGGCGCCGCTTTTTTTTGGCATCACCTGCAGGTGACCAGCGATTGCGGCCACGTCCGCCGCTTCCGATATCTCCGTCATCAATGAAGGGAGATATCCAGTGAACATCGATCTTTCGGGAAAAACCGCGCTGGTGACGGGCTCGACCGCCGGCATCGGACACGCTATCGCCAAGGGCCTCGCCGCGACCGGCGCCAGCGTGGTCGTCAATGGACGCTCGCAAGCCAAGGTCGATGCCGCGTCAGCGGCGATCACCAAGGCCGTTTCCGGCGCCAAGGTCCACGGCGTGGCCGCCGATGTATCGACCGCTGCGGGATGCAAGGCGCTGCTGGCCGCGTTGCCCAGCGTCGACATCCTGATCAACAATGCCGGGATATTCGAGCCCAAGGGCTTCTTCGATATTCCCGACGAGGACTGGAGCCGCTTCTACGAGGTCAATGTGATGTCGGGGGTGCGGCTGTCGCGCGCCTATATGCCGGGCATGTTGACGCGCAATTGGGGCCGCATCGTTTTCATTTCCTCGGAATCCGGGTTGAATATTCCAAAGGAGATGATCCATTACGGCATGACCAAGACCGCGCAGCTCGCGGTTGCGCGGGGCCTTGCGGAACTGACCCGTGGCACCGCGGTGACGGTCAACTCGGTATTGCCGGGGCCGACGATGTCGGAGGGCGTCGAGACCTTCGTCAGGGATCTGGCAAAGCAGAATGGCCAGTCGGTGGAAGAGGCGGCTTCCAGCTTCGTGAAACAGCATCGCCCGACCTCGCTGCTGCAGCGCTTTGCCAGCGTTCAGGAGATCGCCAACATGGTGGTGTATGTCAGCTCGAAGGAAGCCTCCGCCACCAACGGCGCCGCGCTCCGTGTCGAAGGCGGGATCGTGCAAACCATCGCGTGAGGCGGCGCCGGCGTGTGTGCACGGCGCGGCGTCGCATATCCGACTAACGCGAACTGCCTAAGACAAAAAGGGCCGCCATTTCGGGCGGCCCTTTTTAGTGCAACTACCAGCGGCGGTAGTAAGCGCGATGGTACCGTGGACCGTAGTAGCGCGGACCGTAGGCGTAGACCGGACGATATACGCGGCGAACATAGGGACCGCCATAGTAGCCGCCGTAGTAGGCCGGTGCGTAACCGCCACCATAATAGGCGGGCGCGTACCCGCCGCCGTAATACGCTGGCGCGTAGCCGCCGCCATAGTACCCGTAGCCTGGGCCGTAATACCCGTAGCCTGGACCGTAGGCGTAAGCGTTCGACGCAATGCCGCCGATCACCGCTCCCGCCAGCAGTCCGCCAGCGATCCCCGGAAAAAATCCGCCGCCGCGCCAGCGCGCTTCCGCGGGCGAGGGCGCCGCGACCGCCGTCAGACCGAGGACGGCCGCAAGTGCCAGAATCAAAGGTGCTTTCCTCATGGAACACTCCTTTCCGTAAATCCGCAAACCAGACATTCAACAAACCTATTCAAGTGAAGTTCGTTGCACGCGGCAAGCGGCCGGACGGCTGGGCGGCAGATTTTAATATTCATGAACGCCGGTTCAGGCGGCTCCGCATGCCGCCTTTGCAAGGCCCAGGGCGCTCCCTGGCCGGCTGGAACCCCGCGCTGCGCGTGGCGCCCGCGATGCCTGCATCGTCAGCCGAAATCGCGGAATCCCGGCTTGCCGGCAATCGGCTTCTGGCGGCCCAGCCAGGCGAGGTCGGGAACGGGACGGGCGGTCGCCGGATTGGCTGACAGCAGCGCCTCGATCCCGCGGGCCACCGACAGCGTCGCGAGATCGCCGCCTCGCGGTCCGATCACCTGGATACCGAACGGCATTCCGGCGCCGTCGCGGCCCGCCGGTATCGCCACCGCGGGATGTCCGACATTGGTGACCGCATAGGCCATCGCCAGCCAGTGGAAATAGGATTTTGTCGGGCTGCCATCGATGACGGCAGGGTATAATTCCGACCACGGTCGCGGGCTGATCGTGATCGCGGGCGCGAGAACGAAATCGTGCTCGCCGAAAAACTTCTGCCAGCGCCGATACATCTCGGTCTGCATCGACAGTGCGCGCGCGACGTCGAGCGCCGAATAGCCGAGGCCCTCGGCCACGTTGTCGCGAATGTTGGGGCCGACCTTGTCCGGATGTTTTTCCGCAAGTTCGCGGTGGCGGCCGAGGAAGGCGACCGCGCGCAGGACCGCGAACACGTCGTCGGCATTGCTGCAATCCGGATGGGTCCATTCGACGCTGCGGAACGCCGATCCGAAGGTTGCAAGCTTGGTCCTGAAGGTTTCGGCGATCGCGCGCTCCGTTGGCGCGAAGCCGAAGTCGGTCGTTGCCGCAATTCGCAGAGCGCCAAGGTCGGTCGCCGGTGGGTCGCGATAGGCTGATGGCGCTGGCGAGCCGCCGGCGTGAAGGATCGCAGAAAGCGGATCCCGCGCGTCGCGGTCCAGCATGCAGGACAGCATCAGGCAGGTGTCCGAAACGGTGCGTGCCATCGGGCCGAGCTGCGAGATTTGCAGCCAGGCCATGTTGCGGCTGTTGCTTGCAATCAACCCGGGCGAGGGACGGAATCCCACCACGCCGCAAAAGGCGGCGGGATTGCGCACCGATCCGCCGGTGTCGGAGCCGGTCGCCAGCGGCACCATGCCGGTGGCAAGCGCCACCGCCGATCCGCCGGACGAGCCGGCTGCGGACCGATCGGGGTCGAAGGGATTGCCCGTCGCGCCATGCAGCGCGTTGCGGGTGTTGCCGCCCGCGCCCCATTCGGGGACGTTGGTCTTGCCGACGACAACAGCTCCGGCGCGCCTGAGCATCGCGACGATGGCTTCGTCGCTCCTGGCAATATTGTCGGCGAACAGCACGCTGCCGAAACTCGTCGGCAGTCCCTTGGCGTCGATCAGGTCCTTGACCCCCAGCGGCAGCCCGTGCAGCGGGCCGAGCTGATCGCCGCGCATCACAGCGGCCTCGCTCTGTCGCGCCGTCGCGCGCGCAGAATCAAACCCACGCGCGATCATGGCGTTCACCGCCGGATCGATCGCCTCGATGCGGCCGATGCAGCTATCGAGCAGTTCGACCGGCGAAAGCTTGCGCTCGCCGATCAGCGCCCGCGCCGTCACCGCGGAGAGGTCGCAGGGTTCGGTCATATCAGGATCACTCCTCCTTGATACCTGCGGCCTGCGCCAGCGCCTTCATCTCGCCGATTTCCTTGCCGACGAATCCCGGCCAGTCCGTATAGCGCTTGAACGCAGGCTCGAATCCGACCTTCTGGAAGCGCTCGATCACCGCCGGGGTCGCGATCGCCTCTTCAAGCATCCCCGCCAGCCTGTCGCGGATCGCGGCGGGCGTTCCCTTTGGCACGACCAATGTACCCCAGGAGATGATGTCGGCCTTGGGATAGCCGAGTTCGGCGAGCGTCGGAACATCCGGGAGGAACGTCGAGCGTTTGGCAGAGAAGATGGCGAGCGGCCGTACGGTGCCTGCCTCGGCCTGAGGCTTGACCGCGATCACCGTGTCGACGTGATACTCGATATGCTTGCCGATCAGATCGTTCATCGCCGGCGCGCTGCCCTTGTAGGGCAGGTGCACCATCTTGATGCCGGCGCTCGACTTGAACAGTTCGCCGGCAAAATGGGAAATGGTCGCCGCGCCAAAGGAAGCCAGCGACAGCTTGTCGGGATTGGCCTTGGCGGCGGCGACGAGGGCGGCGACATCCTTGATCGGGTTGTCGCGATGGGTCACCAGCACCATGCCGATGGTGCCGATCTGGCCGATCGGCTCGAAATCCCTGGCGCTGTCGAAGGGCACGGTCTCTTTGACCGCGTTCTGCAGGGTGAAGGTAGAGTTCGAGGAAAAGAACAACGTATAACCATCCGGCGCGGCATTGGCCGCCTCCCGTGCGCCGATGGTGGTGCCGCCGCCGGGGCGGTTCATGACGATCACCGGCTTGCGGAGCCGCCCTTCCAGTTCGCTGGCGATAATGCGGCCGACGACATCGGAGGCCCCGCCGGCCGGGAAGGGCAGGATCAACTGGAGCTGCTTTTCGGGATAGTTCGCCTGCGCCACCGCCACGTTGGCGCTTCCGATCAGGCCGGCCGACGCCATCGCGGCCAATAGAAACTTCCGTATCATGTCGAACACGTACTCCTGTCTTACCTAAACCCCGGCAATTCGCGCCGGGGTTATGGTGACAGTCGTCCCGGATCGAAGGAACAAGAGTCCCCTGAATCGGCTCCCCGATCAACCCAATTATGGGCCCGCTACCATCCCTCCAGCACGATCTTGCCGCGCGACTTGCCGCTCTCCAGAAGCGCATGCGCGCGTTTGAGGTTGGCAGCGTTGATGGTGCCAAAGGCCTGGTCGAGCGTGGTGCGCAGCACGCCCTTGTCGATGAGGTCGGCGACGTCGTTCAGCAGCATATGCTGGGCGATCATGTCCGGCGTCTGGAACGACGAGCGCGTGAACATCGATTCCCAGTGCACTGAGATCGCCTTGCCCTTGAAGGCGCTCATGGTGAATTCCGGGGGATCGTCGATCAGGCCGAACTTGCCCTGCGGCGCCATCAGGTCAGCGATTCCCTTGTAGTGCTGATCGGTGTGGGTGAGGCTCGCGACGAGCGCGACCGGCGGCACTTTCAGCTGCTCGATCTGCTCCTTCATCGGCTTGCCATGATCGATCACGGCATGCGCGCCGAGATCGAGGCACCATTTTTGCGATTCCGGCCGGGTCGCGGTGGCAACTACGGTGAGGCCCGTGAGGCGGCGCGCGAGCTGGATCAGGATCGAGCCGACGCCACCGGCGCCGCCGGTAATCAATAGCGTGCGCGGATCGACGCTCTTGCCCGGCACCGCGCCGAGGCGATCGAAAAGCAATTCCCAGGCGGTGATCGAGGTGAGGGGAAGCGCGGCGGCCTGCGCAAAGGAGAGTGATTTCGGTTTGCGGCCGACGATGCGTTCATCGACCAGGTGGAATTCCGAATTGGTGCCCTGGCGCAGGATCGAGCCGGCGTAGAACACTTCATCGCCCGGCTTGAACAGCGTCACGTCCGGCCCGACCGCATCGACAACACCGGCGGCGTCATAACCCAAAATCTTGCTCTCGCCTTCGGGCGGCGCGGC
Organism: Bradyrhizobium sp. AUGA SZCCT0222; assembly: GCF_018130205.1. Classification (NCBI taxonomy): domain Bacteria; kingdom Pseudomonadati; phylum Pseudomonadota; class Alphaproteobacteria; order Hyphomicrobiales; family Nitrobacteraceae; genus Bradyrhizobium; species Bradyrhizobium sp. AUGA SZCCT0222. The sequence goes on along the minus strand of NZ_JAFCLX010000032.1, from coordinate 31,093 downwards.
GCGCTTGCGGACCTTGTAGTCGACCGGGTTGGCCGAGATCGCCTTCACGGCGACTCTGACGTCGCGGCCTTTCGGCTCGCCCTTGGCGGTCTCGAAATCGATCAGCGAATTCGCGTCCTCGATCGGGAGCGATTTTTGGTATCCGACGGCCTTCATGGCTGGGGGTCTCCTGTTCGAAGCGACGACTTCAGCCTACCTGTCGCGCTGGCATCAATTTGGCAAGTACTGTAAAATCGGGGAACTAGTCCCTGTTTGGATACTATTGGAAAATAACGCATGAAAAGGCGGAATTTTGCCCATCGGCCGGGCTGCGCGGTGGAAGCCACGCTCGATCTGATCGACGGCAAGTGGAAGGGCGTGATCCTGTTCCACCTGCAGGCCGGCACCCAGCGATTTGGGGAGTTGCGGCGGCGGATGCCCGGCATTACCCAGCGCATGCTGACCAAGCAGCTGCGCGCGCTGGAGGATGACAAACTGGTGGTCCGCAAGGTCTATGCCGAGGTGCCGCCGCGGGTCGAGTATACCCTCTCGGAGCTCGGCGAGAGCCTGCGCCCCGTGATCGATACGCTGAAGGCGTGGGGGGAGAGCCATCGGGACAGGCTGTCCTGTGGACCTGCGCCGGAAACCATCAAAGCGCCCGATCGCGCAGCGTAGTTGTGTACCGCTTTGTCTTCTCTCGTTGCCGCCTCGCACCTATATCTGACGCACCAAATTACGGGATTTCTTGCATGTTGATTCGCTCTCTTGCCCTGCTCCTGGTTTCCGCGATCGTTGCCACGCCGGCGCTGGCGCAGGACCGCCGCGTGCCGTCGTCGGGAGCCGAGCTGCGGCTGTCCTTTGCGCCGATCGTGCAGCGGGTGCAGCCGGCGGTGGTCAACGTCTATGCCGCCAAGACCGTGCAGAACCGCAATCCCTTGCTGGACGATCCGATTTTCCGCCGCTTCTTCGGCGTGCCCGGCCAGCAGCCCGAGCAGATGCAGCGTTCGCTGGGTTCGGGCGTGATGGTCGATGCCTCCGGCCTCGTCGTCACCAACAACCACGTCATCGAAGGCGCCGATCAGGTCAAGATATCGCTGGCCGACAAGCGCGAATTCGAAGCCGAGATCGTGCTGAAAGACAGCCGCACCGATCTGGCGGTGCTGCGCATCAAGGACTCCAAGGAGAAATTCACGACGATCGACTTTGCCAATTCCGACGAATTGCTGGTCGGCGACGTCGTGCTCGCGATCGGTAATCCTTTTGGCGTCGGCCAGACCGTGACGCAAGGCATCATCTCGGCGCTGGCGCGCACGCAAGTCGGCATCACCGATTACCAGTTCTTCATCCAGACCGATGCCGCGATCAACCCCGGCAATTCCGGCGGCGCGCTGGTTGACATGACCGGCAAGCTTGCGGGCATCAACACCGCGATTTTCTCGCGCTCCGGCGGCTCGCAGGGCATCGGCTTTGCGATTCCCGCCAACATGGTGCGCGTGGTCGTGGCCTCCGCCAAGAGCGGCGGCAAGGCGGTGAAGCGCCCGTATCTCGGCGCCAGGTTGCAGGCGGTGACGCCCGAGATCGCGGAGACGCTGGGGCTGAAGTCGCCGACCGGTGCGCTGGTCGCCAACGTCGCGGCGAACAGCCCGGCAGCGCGCGCCGGATTGAAACTGTCCGACCTGATCGTGGCCATCGATGGACAGGTGATCGACGATCCCAACGCGTTCGACTATCGCTTTGCCACCCGTCCGCTGGGTGGTTCGGCGCAGATCGACGTGCAGCGCGCCGGCAAGACCGTGAAGCTGACGATGCCATTGGAAACCGCGCCCGACACCAATCGCGACGAGATCGTGCTGACCGCGCGCTCGCCGTTCCAGGGCGCGAAGGTCGCCAATATCTCGCCGGCGGTGGCCGATGAACTGCGGCTGGACGCTTCGACCGAAGGCGTCGTCGTGATCGATCTCGCCGATGGCGGAACGGCCGCCGGCGTCGGCTTCCAGAAGGGCGACATCATCCTCGCGGTCAATAGCCAGAAGATCGCCAAGACCAGCGATCTCGACAAGGCGTCCAAGACCTCGGCGCGGATCTGGCGCATCACGGTGGTGCGCGGCGGCCAGCAGATCAACGTGACGCTCGGCGGATGAGCCCGAAGCAGCCACGCGAAGCTGCCAATCTCTTTGCCGCGGCAGGGATGGAGCAGGACGCGCCGCGTCCGCTGCCGGACCGGCTGCGCCCGCAGTCATTGTCAGATGTCGTCGGCCAGGATCACATCCTCGGCCCCGACGGCGCTCTGACGCGAATGCTGGAAACGCGCACGCTGGGCTCGCTGGTGTTCTGGGGACCGCCCGGCACCGGCAAGACCACGGTGGCGCGGCTGCTCGCCGATGCCACCGAACTGCATTTCGAGCAGATCTCCGCGGTATTTTCCGGCGTCGCCGATCTGAAGAAAGTGTTCGATGCCGCGCGCGCCCGCCGCGAGACCGGCAAGGGCACGCTGCTGTTCGTCGACGAGGTGCATCGCTTCAACCGTGCGCAGCAGGATTCGTTTTTGCCCGTGATGGAAGACGGCACCGTGGTGCTGGTCGGCGCAACCACCGAAAATCCGTCGTTCGAACTCAACGCGGCGCTTCTCTCGCGGGCGCGCGTGCTGGTGTTTCATTCACTTGATGCGGTGGCGGTGGAGCAGCTCTACGCCCATGCCGAAAAGATCGAGGGCAAAAAGCTGCCGCTTGATGCCGAGGCCCGCGCCGTGCTGGTGCGGATGGCCGATGGCGACGGCCGCGCCGCGCTGACGCTCGCCGAAGAAGTCTGGCGCGCCGCGCGCAAGGGCGAAGTCTTCAATGCCGAGAAGTTGCAGGACATCCTGCAGCGCCGCGCCCCGATCTACGACAAATCCGCTGACGGCCACTACAATTTGATCTCGGCGCTGCATAAGGCGGTGCGCGGCTCCGATCCGGATGCGGCGCTGTATTATCTCGCGCGCATGATGGACGCCGGCGAAGACCCGCTGTTCCTGGCGCGCCGGGTGGTGCGCATGGCGGTCGAGGACATTGGACTTGCCGATCCGCAGGCGCTGGTGATCTGCAACGCCGCCAAGGACGCCTATGATTTCCTCGGCCATCCCGAGGGCGAACTGGCGATCGCGCAGGCCGTGATCTATCTCGCCACCGCGCCGAAATCGAACGCCGCCTACAAGGCCTTCGGCGCGGCGATGCGCACGGCGAAGGAGGGCGGTTCGCTGCTGCCGCCAAAACACATTCTCAACTCGCCGACCAAGCTGATGAAGTCGGAAGGCTACGGTTCCGGCTACGAATACGACCACGATGCGCCCGATGCGTTTTCCGGCCAGGACTATTTCCCGGACGCGCTGGGACGCCAGACATTTTATGATCCGCCCGACCGCGGCTTCGAGCGCGAAATCCGCAAGCGGCTGGACTATTGGGCGAAGCTGCGGCGCGGGCGCGGCGGGGGAAGTGCTGAATGATTGGTCTGAAGTGCCGTGGCTTGTTCGCTTTCGCGTGCGCCCTTCTTGCCGTGGGGTTTGCGCATTCCGCGTTGGCTGACACCGTGGAAGTTGCGCCGGGGATACAGGTGACGAAGCGTACCTATGCGGCGCCGAGCAAGGAGCAGCCGTTCTTTGGATTCGCAGCCAAGACCGACGCGGAGCGGGAGGAGGACGACAAGTTCGTCAAGGCGCTGGTGCAGGCGACCGGGACCAAGGAGAAGGCCCTGGACGAAGTGGTCAAGCGTGGTTGGCGGGCGCTTGGATCGGGCAAGTACCCCGAAGCTGCACTGCGATTCAACCAGGCCTACCTCGTCGCTCCCGAACAGAGCGTCGTCTATCACGGCCTGGCGGCGATCGCGCAAATCCGCTTCAAGGATCCCGACTACGCCGAAGAGCTATTCCGGATTGCGCAGAAGCAGCCCAATCCGTTGAAGATGCTGAATGCTGACTACGGCCGGGTGCTGCTGGTCGCCAAGCGGCCAAAGGAGGCGCAGCCGGTGCTGGAGCAGGCGGTCAAGGACACGCCGGACTTCGGCGACGCCTGGATCAATCTTGCCCACGCCCGCCTGCAAAATGGCGACCGCGAGGCTGCCTGCGCGGCGGCCGACGTGGCGATGAAACAGCGTCCATCCAGCAACGCGAGCGTCGATCTCAACCGGTTGCGGAATGACGCGCAGTGCAAGTGAGATCCGTCACTTCCCCGCCTTCACGAACTCCATAATCTCATCAGTCAGCCGCGTATCCGCGGTGTTGATCGCGTAGACCTCCGACATGTGGCTGTGCTGCGGCAGCATGAAGGTGCGCGCGCACCCCTCGGCGCTTTTGCAGGTGGCCTGTTTCAGCAATTCGTATTGCTCGATGAAGCGCGGTGGATCGAGTTCGGCGGCAGTGGCCATCAACGGAATCTTTGTCTCCAGCAAGCCTCGCAGCGAGGATCGCTCGGCATAGCGCGAGGGATCGGAACCGAAATAGGTGATCTCGGCGTCGCCGACCGGCGATGCCGTCAGGTCGTAGATACCGGAGACCATGATCGCGCCGGCGAGGCCGCCGCCTTTCACCTTGTGAAGCTCGGGATGCGATACGTAGTTGGCGACATGCACCGCGCCGGCGGATTGCCCCATCAGGAAGATACGATCGGGATCGCCGCCACGCTCGCGGATTTTCTCGGTCACCCATTGCACCACGGACGCAAGGTCTTCGGCGCTGGCTGGATACACGAATTGCGGCGCCAGGCGGTAGGTGGCGTTGACGCCGACGAAGCCGTTCTTCACCGCCCACAGCATGATGTTGTCGTAAAAGGGACTGCCGGGATTGCGCTTGTTGCCGGCAACAAAGCCGCCGCCGTGGATGAAGATCAGCACCGGCCGCGCGGATGAATTGGTGTCCGGCGTAAACACGTCCAGCAGATGCCGCTCCGCCGCGCCGTATTTGACGTCGCGCTCGGTCTTGACGCCCTCATAGGGCTCCTTTTGCTGCATCGGCGCGTAGAGCGCGGCCGTCTTGGGCGGGTCGATGGTGCGCCCGAGCTCCAGCAGCTTCCACGCCAGATCTTCCGACATCGGGGGCTGCTGTGCGAGGGCTGAACCCGCCCACATGGCTGCGATCACGCCCAGGAACACCTTCACGGCCCATGTCGTCGATTTCATCCCGCTACTCCCATTTGCTTCTAAACCATAATCCGGCCGCTGCCGCCTGGCCGCCGACAAGGCTGACAAGCTTCCGCACGCGCACACGAGTATCAGGTGGATCTGGCGCGAGGCCAAATGCAGCGGAAATTGAAGCCGGATCGGCCGGGTTTTGCTCCGACATTCCCCGGAACGGGCTGATTCACCGTGACGATTCGCTGCATTTGCGCTAGGCAACGACCTTATCCGGAGCCAAGCCAATCATGAGCCGTCGCGTCAAAAAACCTCTCCGCCCGGCGGGCGACCGCCCCAAGGGCGCGCGTCCCTATCGGGGCTCGAAAGCCGAGCGGCCGGCCCATCGTCCGGGCGGCAAACCGCCGGCGCGCTTTGCAGCCGCGGCGCCCCGCGCGCCGAAACCGGCGCCCTATGTTCCGGAGCCGGAGAAAGTGGTCGCCGAGCCGCCGCCGCTGCCGACCAAGGTCCAGACCGTGGTGGTGACCGCGGACGAGAACAACATGCGCGTCGACCGCTTTCTCGAGGCGCGTTTTCCGGGCCTGTCGTTCTCCCACATCCAGCGCATCGTCCGTAAAGGCGAGCTGCGCGTCAACGGCAAGCGCGCCGACAGCAAGGACCGGATCGAGGAGGGGCAGAGCATCCGGATTCCGCCGCTCAAGCTCGATACGCCGAAGGTCGGCGGCACGCTCTCGGAAGCCGCGACCAAGACGCTGCAGGCGCTCAAGGACATGATCCTGTTCGAGGACGCCGACGTCATGGTGCTGAACAAGCCCGCGGGGCTTGCGGTGCAGGGCGGCTCCGGCATTACGCGCAATGTCGACGACATGCTGGAAGTGATGCGCGATGCCAAGGGACAAAAACCAAGACTGGTGCACCGGCTGGACCGGGAAACGTCGGGCTGTCTGTTGATCGCAAAAACGCGCTTTGCCGCCACCGCGCTGACCGGCTCGTTCCGCCATCGCTCGGCGCGAAAGATCTACTGGGCGATGGTGGCGGGCGTTCCGAAGCCGAAGCAGGGCCGCATCTCGACCTATCTCGCCAAGGAAGAGAGCGAGGACGACACCATCATGCGGATCGCCAAGCATGGCGACGAAGGCGCCAGCCACGCGGTAACCTACTATGCTGTGGTCGAGACCTCGGCGCAAAAACTCGCCTGGGTGTCGCTGAAGCCGGTGACCGGGCGAACCCATCAATTGCGCGCGCATATGGCGCATATCGACCATGCCATCGTCGGCGATCCCAAATACTTCAACAAGGAAAACTGGGACCTGCCGGGCGGCATCCAGAACCGCCTGCATCTCTTGGCGCGCCGGATCGTGATCCCGCATCCGCGTGGCGGCGTGATCGACGCGACCGCGCCGCTGCCGCCGCACATGCTGCAATCCTGGAACCTGCTTGGCCTCGAGGCCGACCGCTTCGATCCGATCGAGAACGCGCCGGAGGAGTAGGGCGTTCGATCCGTCCATGCGCCGCCATCAACTTTTCGGGAGCGCAACAACGATCAAATCGAGGGCGTGCTAATCAGCTATCGCCCGGTCCGGTTTGTTTTGGCGCCAGGCTGCCATCGTGAACAAGGGATCGGTATATGACCGCGACTTGGCTCCGCGCTGCGTTTTTCTGTTTTCTTCTGGGTGAGGCTGCCTCGCTCGGCGCGCCAGCCAGAGCGGAAACTTTCGCGCTCGTCGGTGGCCGCGTCTACGCATCGCCCGACACAACGCCGCTTGCCGATGCGGTGGTTGTAGCGACCGACGGCGTCATCACCGCGATCGGCAGCCGCAGCGAAGTGCAAGTCCCGCAGGATGCCCGCGTGATCGATTGCACCGGCAAGACCGTTGTTGCCGGCTTCTGGAACAGCCACGTTCATTTCACGGAAGAGGTATGGAAAGACGCAGCAAGCGCGCCGGCCGCGGCACTTGAAGCGCCGATGCGGGACATGCTGACCAAATGGGGCTTCACCACGGTATGGGATCTCGGCTCCGACCCCAGAGCTTCCCTGCCGCTGCGCGCGCGTATCAACGCCGGCAATGTCGCAGGTCCCAACATTCTGCTTGCCGGCAATATGTATCCCAAGGGCGGCCATCCCATTTATGTGCCGCCCGAGGTGGAGGTCCCCGAAGTGGCGACCCCGGATGAAGCGGCAAAGAGGGCACGCGACTTTCTCGCGATGGGCCATAACGGCATCAAGCTGTTTACCGGAGCATTCATGGGCGACAAGCCCGTCGTGAACATGGACACTGCCGTCGCCAAAGCTGCGGTCGATGTCGCCCATGCCGAGGGCAAACCGGTATTTGCCCATCCGCAAAATACGGTCGGCGTCGAAACCGTGATCGCCGCCGGCGTCGATGTCATGGCGCACACCGTTCCCAGTCAACGCGGCGGCTACACGCCGGAGCAACTCGCGCAGTTCAAATCGCAGGGTATTGCACTGACGCCGACGCTGTCGCTTTTCACGACGATCGTGCTCGACCCCGCCGTTACGGCCCGCATCATTGCTGCCACCGTCCATCAACTCAAGCAGTTTTCGGAGAATGGCGGCGTCGTGCTGTTTGGAACCGATGTCGGTTTCATCAAGCTCTATGACACGTCGCTCGAATACGAGCTGATGCACCGCGCGCTTTCGGAACGCGAAGTACTGGCAACGCTGACGACCAATCCCGCCAAATATTTCAAGGCGCCGAAGAAGGGCAGGCTTGAAAAGGGCTTTGACGCGGATTTCGCGGTTCTGGAAGGCGATCCCATGACCGATGTTCGCAACCTCGCCAAGGTCGCTTACACCATCCGCGCGGGCAGGGTGATCTATCAGAAACCCTGAGCTAGCGCTTGAACTGCGCGAGAAACAGCCGCAGTGAATCGTGCGGGCTTTCGATGTCCGAAATCACCCAGCCGTCAGGCCCCTTGACGGCGATGAAATTCAGCGTGACGGCGCGGCCGTTATTATTGAAGCTGGCGGTGACATAGGTCTTGTCGAATTCCGTGCGCAGGATTTTTGTCGAGACCGGGCCGATTTTCCAGCTCGGGCTCTGCACCATGAAATCGTACGGCGCCTCGCGCGGGGCGATCCACGCGCTTCGAAGACTGCGGTCGAAAAACTGCTCCGCGATTTCGGCGCTGCGCGGCAATCCCTTCGAGAGGTCCGACGAGCCCTTGCCGTAATAGGCGTAGACATTGCGGACCAGGGATTCCGGCGTGCGGAACCCGGCTTGCGCGGGCAGGGCGGCCAAAACAGCCGTCGAAATCAGGATCGCAGCAAGGAATTTCGCGGCTTTCATGGGCTCTGTCTCGGGCCTTATCCTGGTTTCACCGGGCCTATTTTGCCGGTAAATGACATCAGGCGAAAGCCTTCCGGGCGGCTCGAATTGGGGTGTTTTCTCCGCTGAACCGGTGTCCATTTCGCCCAAAAGCGCTATAAGGCGCGGATGCGTGAATTATTCGATGAAGTGGCCGGCCAGTCTCCGTTCGACCCCGAGGAGGCGGTGCGGCGCGCGACGCGCGTGCCGCAGCGCAAGCGCTTTTATACCAGTGCCGGCGTCGGCGAGGCGGATGGTGGCTTTACCGTCACGCTCGACGGCAAGCCGATCCGCACGCCCTCCGGCCGCCATGTCGTCGCGCCCAACGCTGTTATCGCGGAGGCGATCGCGGCGGAATGGAATGCGCAAGTCGAGACCATCAGCCCCCTGACGATGCCGTTGACGCGGTTCGCCAACAGCGTTGGCGAAGGGGTGATCGATCGCGTCGACGCCGTCGCCGACGACGTCGCGAAATATCTCGGCACCGATTTGCTGTTCTATCGCGCCGGCCATCCCGAAGCGCTGGTCGCAAAAGAAGCCGCGCATTGGGACCCCGTGGTGTTCTGGGCCGCCAACGAACTCGGCGCGCATTTCATGCTGGCCGAGGGGATCGTGCACGTCACCCAGCCGGAGCCTGCGATCCAGGCGGCACGAGCGGTGTTTCCAGGCGATCCCTGGTCGGTCGCGGCGCTGCATGTGGTGACGACACTGACGGGCTCGGCGCTGCTCGCGCTGGCGCTCTTCCACGGCGTACGCAACGCCGACGAGGTCTGGGCCGCCGCCCATGTCGACGAGGACTGGAACATCGAAAAATGGGGCATAGACGACGAAGTCGCGGCCCGCAGGGCAGCCCGGCTGGTCGATTTCACCGCCGCGGTCACCATTCTGAAGGCCTTGAAGCCCTGAATCAGGTGGTCGGTTAACGAGAGGTTTACGACGCCGGGGTAGCCTCAAGCCCTGGCCGAGACCTCTGATATGGCGATCTCTATCAACAATTCGGTGCTTCCGGTGCTTGCCGCCCAAGAGGTCGGCGGTGTGGCGCCCGAGCTCGTGCTGGCGCAGGGCAGTGTGGTCAATGCGCAGGTCCTGAAGGTTCTCGACGCCAATCTGGTGCGGATCGCCATCGCCGCGCTCTCTATCGATGTGGCCACGGAGATTCCGCTGCAGGCGGGACAGTCGCTGCAACTGGCGGTGTCGCAGACCAAGGACGGAATCAGGCTTGCACTGGTCGGGCAGGGTGGCGTCGCCAATGATGCCGTCACGCTGTCGCCGCAGGCGCTGGTAGATGCCGCGGCCAACCGGCCGACAATCGTAGCCCCCTCCAAAAACGTCCTGACGCCGCTGGAGCGCGCGGCGGTGTCGGTCGCGGCGCAGAGTGCGGCGACCGAGCAGGACAGTCTCGCGCCATTATTCGCCAATCTCGGCGCCGCGGTATCATCCGCCAACCTGCCGCCGAAACTGCAAGCGGCCATCGCGCAGGTGCTGGCGCAACAGACCAGCCTCGACCAGAATCTCGACGGCGGTGACATCAAGACCGCGTTCCAGAAATCCGGAATTTTCCTCGAGGCGTCGCTGGCCTCGGGCGCGGTGCCATCGTCGGGCGCGCCCGATCTCAAGGCCGCGCTGATCGTGCTGCGCCAGACGCTGCAATCGGCGCTCGGCGGGGACGCAACGGTGACCACGAAAGCGGCGCCGGCCCAGGCCGGTTTGCCGAATGCCGCCCCCAGCCTTGCGCCTTCTGGGACTCCCGATCTCGACGTCCACGAAATCCTGCTGCCGCAGGCGCGGCTACCTGTGGCTCAGGAAACTGCCCAAACGCGCGGTGGCCTGCAGGGCGCGCTCGCCCAGGCCCTCAATTCCGGACCGAGTGCGGGCGCGACCATGAACCTGCTGCAGGAAGCGCTGCAGCAACTCGGCACTCCCGCGCGCACGGCAACACTATCGAAGGCGGCTGTCGGCGACGACGTCACCGTTCACACCAATACGCCGCCGCCGCCGTTTCGCGGCGCATCCCCGACGGCGCAGCCGGTCGCGTTACCCTCGCTCGCGCCGGACGCGCCGCTCGCCACCACGGCGCATCATCTGCTCGACGACACCGATGCGGCGATTGCGCGGCAGACCCTGCTGCAGGTCGCCTCGCTGCCGGACCGCATCGATGTTACAGGCCCGAAGGTCGACGCGACGACGCCGCGCTGGAATTTCGAAATCCCGTTCGTGACGCCGCAGGGCACGGCGATGGCGCAGTTCGAGATTGCCCGCGACGGCAGCGCCGCCGACGTCGAGGCCGCCAAGCGGGTGTGGCGGGCGCGGTTTTCGCTCGACGTCGAGCCGACGGGGCCGATTCATGCGCTGGTGTCGCTGGTCGGCGAGAAGACCTCGGTGAGAATGTGGGCGGAACGATCAGCCACCGCCGCGCAGCTGCGCGCCGGCGCATCGGAATTGAGCCAGGCGCTGAGCCGGGCCGAACTGCAGCCCGGCGAGATCGTGATCCGTGACGGCGCGCCGCCGCAGGCCGCCCCCGCCAAAGCCGGGCATTTCCTGGACCGCGCGCTATGAGCATCGAGGTCCGCAATCAGCTCGCGGTCGCGCTGCACTACGACAAGAAAGGCGCGCCGCGCGTCGTCGCCAAGGGCAAGGGCACCATCGGCGCCAAGATCATCGAACTCGCCAAGGCCCACGACATCCCGATCGAGGAGAACGAGGTGCTGGCGGGCGCACTGTCGCATGTCGAGATCGGCGACGAAATCCCGGAAGAGCTCTACAAGGCGGTCGCCGAAGTGCTGATTTTCGTGCTGCGGCTGTCGGGGCGGATTCGGTAGCTATCGTTTGGGGCCTTATGGTTCGAGACGCGCGGCCTTGCCGCGCTCCTCACCATGAGGGTCTCAGACCTCATCCCCGCGTGAGCGTAAGCTCATCGCTGGAGGAGCATCGCAAAGCGATGCGTCTCGAAGGATGGCGGCATCGGGAAAATCCAGCATCTGGCAACCTATTGTCATCGTTTTACCACGATGCCATCCGCATCCTCCGCCGCTCTCCTCAAACGTTTCGGATACCTCCCGTGATCAATCGCCGCCATGCGCTCGGACTTGTTGCCGCCGCGAGCCTTTTGCCTTCGCGCAGCTTCGCCAATGTCTCCTATCAGCGCAGCGAATTTCGCGACGATCTGGCAAAACGGTTTTTCGACCTGGGAACGGTCGGTACCTTCGTCGGCTACAAGGTCGACGATTATCTGATGATCGCCAGCGACAAGGTCCGCTCCGGCGAGGCGAGGCTGCCGGCTTCCACCTTCAAGATTCCGAATTCGCTGATTGCGCTGGAGACCGGCGTGGTCGAGGACCCCGACAAGGATATCTTCAAGTGGGACGGTGTGACCCGCAGCATCGAGGCGTGGAACACGGACCACACGCTGCGTTCGGCGATCGCGGTCTCCGCGGTGCCGGTCTATCAGGAGATCGCCCGGCGCATCGGCGCAGAGCGGATGCAGAAATATCTCGACCTGTTCGAATACGGCAACCGCGACATCGGCGGCGGCATCGATCAGTTCTGGCTGACCGGCAAGCTGCGCATCGACCCCGTGCAGCAGATCGATTTCATCGACCGGCTGCGCCGCGGCGTGCTGCCGGTCGGCAAGCGTAGCCAGGATCTGGTGCGCGACATCCTCCCCGTAACGAAAGTCGGCGACGCCACGATCCGCGCCAAGAGCGGTCTGCTGGGCGCCGAGCAGGGCAAGCCGTCCCTGGGCTGGATGGTCGGCTGGGCCGAGAAGGGCAACATGCAAACCGTGTTCGCGATGAACATGGATTGCAAGGAGCCCGCCCACATCGCCGCGCGCATGACGGTGACGCAGCAATGCCTCGCGGATATCGTCGCGATTTGATCAGCTGAGGACAGGCTTTTCTTCCCTTCTCCCCTTGTGGGAGAAGGTGGCGCGAAGCGCCGGATGAGGGGTCTCTATCCGCCGTGAGATTCATCGTGAGGAGAGAACCCCTCACCCCAACCCTCTCCCACAACAAGGGGAGAGGGAGCCTACCGCCGCCGTCGAAGCATCGATAGCCGTTACCCCAATTTGAACAGCGCCAGCAAAAAGTCGCTCACGGCCTTGCGCGCTTCCGCGGCGGTCGCCGGGTTGCCGCCGACATGCGGGTTGAGCTCGATGCAGGCATCCTTGTAGCTGAACGGCGCCTTGGTATCGGCATTCATCAAGACACCGCCTTCGCCCTCGCTGAGCTTGCAGCTGCGCGCGGTCTGTGAATTGGCCGAGACCGTCGTCGTGCTGAGGCCGAGCAGGCCGGAATCGAAGCCGTGCGGGGAGTCCGGATATTCGGTCAGCACCACGTCGCGCTTGGCTTCCTGCAGCCGCGCCAGATAGGCCTTGCAGCTCGACACCGGATTATAATCGTCGGGTGTGCCATGATGGATCCGGATCGGGCGCGCTGCAACGTCGGTGTCGGTGGCATAGCTCGTCGAGCAATCCGGATAGAACGGGATATAGGCGGCGAATTGCACGCCGGATTTGTTCCAGAGTTTCTGGAAGCGATCGAGGCTGGCGTAGAGCGTGGCCTGTCCGCCGCGCGAAAATCCCATCAGCACGATTCGCTCAGGGTCGACGCGCGGATGCTTGGCGAGGATCTCCAGCGCGCGGTAGATGTCGACGATGAAATTGAGCCGGCCGAGCAGGCCCTGGTTCGGACCAACAGCGGTGAGACCGCGGCCGGAGAAGCCGTCGATCACGAAGGTCGAAATCCCCAGGCTGTTGAGCTGACGCACCCACGGATCCATCCCGGCGCCGACGCCGCTCGAGCCGTGCATCAGCACCACGACCGGCAGTTTTCCAGTGCCTTGCGCGATGCGGAATGAACCGGCGACGGTGACCTGCTTGCCGTTACTGTCGCCGTTCAAAAATTGCTGGTCCGAAATCGTCAGCGACGGGATCGCGTAGATTTCGGTCCGCGCGGCGACGTCCCTAGGGATCGATTGCGCGTTGGCCTCAAGCGAGCTCAGGAGAATCCCGCCGCAGAAGATCGCGGCCGTAACGGCGAAGCGCCAGTCTCTCAGCATCGGTGTACCCCCAGTGTTTTTCGTTGTGGGGGCAACTAGACCAAGCAGGGTAATGCCTGTCAAACCGGACAGCCCTAGGTCGATTTCTTCCCGATCCGCCCGAGATGGGTGAAGCCAAACCCGGTGGCATATTTCAGCCCGTAGCCGAGCGCGCGGTCGAAGCCGATATGGGCGAGCCAGATCATCGCGATCGACAGCACCAAAGGCTCGGCCGTCACAAAGCCGACCGTCATCAGCGCCATCGGCACCATGTAGGTGTGGGCGGCATTGTAGAGCATCGCGCCGAAGCGCGGCCCGAAAAAATAGGCGGCGAAGCTGAGGTCGGGCGCCAGGAACAGGGCGGCGTAGACCCACCACGATCCGTCCCAGACCCAGTAGAGCAGCGTCATCCCCAAAAACAGCGCCAGGCCTTCCAGCCGGAGCATGGTTCGCAGGCCCCCGGTAACGGTCCCGGCAGGCTCGGCGGTCGCAGTATCCGTCAATTGCATCCCCTGTGCAGAGGTGCGGATATAGGTGCATTTCCGCACCGGTACCAGAGGGCATGGAGGGGTGTTTCCGGTTCGCAAAAGGCCGTGTTAGAACCCCGGCCAATTCGGACCTATGACGGGCGGCAGCACATGAAAGATATCCTGGACACCCTCGAAGAACGGCGCGCCGGCGCCAAGCTCGGCGGCGGCGAGAAGCGCATCGAGGCGCAGCACGCCCGTGGCAAGCTGACCGCGCGGGAGCGCATCGAACTCCTGCTCGACAAGGGCTCGTTCGAGGAATTCGACATGTTCGTCGAGCACCGCTCGGTCGAATTCGGTATGGAAAAGAACAAGATCCCCGGCGACGGCGTCGTCACCGGCTGGGGCACCGTGAACGGCCGCAAGACTTTTGTATTCGCGAAAGACTTTACCGTGTTCGGCGGCTCGCTCTCCGAGACCCACGCGCTGAAAATTACAAAACTGCAGGACATGGCGATGAAGGCGCGGGCGCCGATCATCGGGCTCTATGATGCCGGCGGCGCGCGCATCCAGGAAGGCGTCGCGGCGCTTGCGGGTTATTCCTATGTGTTCCGTCGCAACGTCATCGCCTCAGGCGTGATCCCGCAGATCTCCGTCATCATGGGCCCCTGCGCCGGCGGCGACGTCTATTCGCCCGCGATGACCGACTTCATCTTCATGGTGAAGAACACGAGCTACATGTTCGTCACCGGGCCCGACGTGGTCAAAACCGTCACCAACGAGGTGGTCACGGCCGAGGAACTCGGCGGCGCCTCCGTGCACGCCACGCGCTCCTCGATCGCCGACGGCGCGTTCGACAACGACGTCGAGACGCTGCTGCAGATGCGTCGGCTGATCGACTTCCTGCCCTCTAACAACACCGACGGCGTGCCGGAATGGCCGAGCTTCGACAATATCGAACGCCTCGATATGTCCCTGGACACGCTGATCCCCGATAATCCGAACAAGCCCTACGACATGAAGGAATTGATCCTGAAGGTCGTGGACGAGGGCGACTTCTTCGAGATCTCGGAAACGTTTGCCAAGAACATCGTCACCGGCTTTGGCCGCATCGCCGGCCGCACCGTCGGCTTTGTCGCCAACCAGCCGATGGTGCTGGCGGGCGTGCTCGACAGCGATGCATCACGAAAGGCCGCGCGCTTCGTTCGGTTCTGCGACGCCTTCAACATCCCGATCGTGACGTTCGTGGACGTGCCGGGCTTCCTGCCGGGCACCGCGCAGGAATATGGCGGCCTGATCAAGCACGGCGCCAAGCTGCTGTTCGCCTATTCGCAATGCACGGTGCCGCTGGTGACCGTCATCACCCGCAAGGCCTATGGCGGCGCGTTCGACGTGATGGCGTCCAAGGAAATCGGCGCCGACATGAACTACGCCTGGCCGACCGCCCAGATCGCCGTGATGGGCGCCAAGGGCGCGGTCGAGATCATCTTCCGCAGCGACATCGGCGATGCCGACAAGATCGCCGCCCGCACCAAGGAATATGAAGACCGCTTCCTGTCACCGTTCATTGCGGCCGAGCGCGGCTATATCGATGACGTCATCATGCCGCATTCGACAAGAAAGCGGATCGCGCGGGCGCTGGCGATGCTGAAAGACAAGAAGGTCGAGATGCCGGCGAAGAAGCACGACAATTTGCCGTTGTAGGCGATCGTTGCTTCGTAGGGTGGGTTAGCGAAGCGTAACCCACCATTCTTTGATCTTCGCGCCGGCAATTGATGGGTATCGCTTCGCTCCACCCATCCTACGCTGCTAATTCGCGGTGTCTTGCTCGGCCCGCCCGGCCGCAAATCTCGACCAGAAAAAATCCACCACTCCGAGGCCGGCCAGCGCCCATGCGAAAAATAATTCGGCCCTCAAATAGATTTTCGCGCCGACCAGGCCGCCCCAATGGGTCAGGATGATGCCTGTCACGATCAGGACCGTGCTTCCTTCCAGGGTGGGGGCTTCTCGCCCAAACGCACGAAGCGTGACTGCGAATGCCAGAACAGGACAGCCACGGCGCCGAAGGCAACCGCGGCGAGGAGATAGAAATCTGGCATCGAAAGACACGTTTCACCGCATGACGCTTGCGCGTACCGGGCCAGCTTGCAACGGTAGGTAACATGAGCCACGCCGCCAAACAGCAGGATAAAGCTCGTCAAATGACCGAGCGCGCGGAGTTCCGCACCTCGCCGGGTGGTCCAGGCGCTAAAGCGGATGGCGGCTTCGCGAACCGTCCTGTTGCGGCATTGGGTTAGTTGCATGGCCGGTTAGACGGGGCGACGGGCCGGTGGGTTCATCTCCCAGAAGCCGGTGCAGGGTGGGCAAAGGCGCACTTGCGCCGTGCCCACCATCAAGACCGTTGCGCGGAATGGTGGGCACGCTGCGCTTTGCCCACCCTACGAAGCTGCCCTGCTAGTGGGCCGCGAGAAACCCCAGCACCAACTCATTGTATTTCGCCGGCGCCTCCAGAAACACCAGGTGCCCGGTACCCGGGATCACCTCGGCGCGAGCGTTCGGCATCTTGGCGGCGAGGGCTTGGGCGAGGTCGGCGTTGTGGCCCATCTTCGGCCGCAGCGCTTCGGGGGCGTTGGCTTTGCCCGGCGCGTTGTGATCGTCGGCGCCCATGATGAACAGGGTCGGCCGCGCGATGAGCGGGATTTCATGCGCCACCGGCTCGCGGTAGATCATCTGCGCGGAGCTTACGAAGGCGCGCAGCCAGCGCGGATATTCGGCGCTGCCCTTGATGTTGAAACGTGCATCGATGAACGGCGTCACCTGGTCCGCCGGCAGTTTTAGCGCATAATTGGTCTCGAGCTGCTTGCGATATCCGTCAGCGGTCAATTTGTCCTCGTTCTCCAAAATCTTTTCGGTCGGCGTCGGCGGCACATAGAGACGGTAATCCTCGAGCCCGATCGGCGCGGTCAGCACGAGATGGTCGACGCGGTCAGGGTAGGCGCGGGCGATCCGCACGCCGAGCATTCCGCCGAGCGAATGGGCGACGATGTCGGCCTTGGCGATTTGCAGATGATCCAGCAGCGCCATCGTGTTGCGCGCCAGCGTGTCGAAATGCAGCTCGCCTTGCGGCTTGGAGGATTTGCCGAACCCGATCTGGTCCGGCACCACCACGCGATAGCCCGCGTCCGAAAGCGTCCTGATCACCGGCGCCCAATAGCTCGACGGGAAATTGCGGCCGTGCAGCAGCACCACGGTGCGTCCGTTCGGCTGCACTGGGGCGACATCCATATAGGCCATCCGCACTTGCTCGCCGTCGTTGGTGAGCGGCAGCAGGCTGACCGGATAGGGATAGGCGAATCCTTCCAGCCCGATGCCATAGGGCTCGCGCGTGGCGGCGCTGGCTGGTGCATGAAGTGAAGCGAGCAGGGCGCTGGCGAGCGCCGCGGCACAAAGACGATTCATTGGGAACTCCGACGGCGGTGATCTCGCGTGGCGGCATCGGAATCACGACGCGATGTCCACTTCAGGCAACGACATACCGGCGTTATGGTTTCGAGTGGAAGGGGGGAGCCCTTCACGAAACGTCACCATCGCTTGATCGGGATCGCCCGCCATGAGCGGCGCGGACAAGTCGCGCCAGCGATCCTGCGTGCTCAGGCCTGAAGCCCGACGCCTTGATCACCGGCGCCCCCAGCGCGTAAGGTGATTCTCCACCAATTCCGGTATCTACCCTTCAATGATTGAAGACGACCCGACTGAAGAGATTTCACGGATCGAAGCGCGGCTTGAGGAGCTTGCCGAGGCCGCCGAGCGATGCCGGAAGTATATTCTGGCTTCCAAGGCGGCCGTCGCCGGCGGCGCCGCCTTGCTGCTCGTCACGATGCTCGGCCTGTTAGGGGCCGGTCAGACGGCAGCCCTCGGATCGATCGCGATGATCCTTGGCGGAATTGTCTCGCTCGGATCGAATGTCAGCACCTTGCGGCAGACGGAGGAAGCCATCGGCGCCGCCGAGCTGCTCCGGTCCGATCTGATCAGCAGGATCGACCTGCGGATGGTCGCCGACGCGCCGATGAAGCTGGCTTGACGTGTGGCGGTCGCCTTGATGGATGCAACCGCGCGTGCGGGCCAACAACTACTGTTTTGATCCGGTCCAGCTTCCGACACATCCATCGGATCGCCGGAACGAACCGGAGCCGCTGCGGCCCGAGAGACGGCCGGACATGGTCCAACTCAGGCTCCCGGCGCTTCCGACCCCGGAGACGGAGCCATTCGGGCTGACTTGACCGGTGCCATATTGGCCCACCATCTTGCCGCTGGTGACGACCACCGTATCGGTGGAGCTGGCGCAGGTGTTCCCTACGCTGCGAAGAACCCACGCTCCATCGAAATTGCCACCGCCGCCGCCACTTCCGGCACCCCTGTTTCGCGATGCCCGGCGCGGCTCCTGCGCTTCGGGCTTGCTGGTTCGCGCCGGCTTTGAGCGTTCAACCGCCCGCGGCGTCGCGCGCGAACCGGACAGCGACTTTTCGTCATTGCCGATGCTGCCGCCCGCGCTCCCTGATTGCGCGCGCGCCATATCGGGCAAGGCGACAATGGCGAGCGTGGCTGACAGCAGGGCGGCCTTGACGAAATATCGAATGACGTTTTGCATAATAAATTGGTGTCCAAAAAGGGAGGGTCCTGGGGACCCACGGCAAAACAGCGCCGATCTACAGCAAGACTTGCCGGTCTCGCCGCACTCGTCAAGCGCTGCGCCCTTCGGACTTTGGTCTGTGTGCCGCTAAGCGGGGCAGTGCCGTAGGGTGGGTTAGCGCAGCGTAACCCACCATCTTTGTGTCGGTCATCGCATCGGTGGGTTACGCCTGCGGCTAACCCACCCTACGATTCTACGATTCCGGTTAGCTTCTCACTTCATCCCCATGCAACTCGCATAGAACGTCGTGGTCGCCGGCCAGTCCGAGAACATGCCGCGGATGCCGACCTGTTTTGCGAGCACATCGAGCACCGTCAGCGTGTCGCCGTCGCGGTCGATGGCCGGCTTGATGGAGCGATGATAGAAGCCGCCGCCCTTGTTGAGCGGGCCGTCGCGCTCCAGCGACCAGCCGATCAGGTCGAGGCCGGCGGCCTTCGCGGCCTTGGCGTATTCGGACGGGATGATTTCCTTTTTGTCGTTCAGCGTCAGCATGGTCCAGATCGGCGGCGCCAGGATTCTGACGCCCGATGCCTTCAGCTCGGCCATCGACGGCTTCCAGGTCTCGGGCTTGCCGGGATCAAGACCCTGCTTCTCGTAGCGGTCCTCGAGATAGACCGCCTGCGCGCCAAAGTCGGGTTCGGCCTTTACCCAGAACAGCACGTCGGAAAGATTAAAGCTTTGCGCGAACACGTCGCTCGCCGGAACGCCCGCGGCCTTGTAGGCCTGCAGCATTTGCGCGGCATACTTCTCCTGGGTGTAGTCGCCGTCGAACGGCATCGGCACTTCGGGCGACTTCAGCTCGGGCGTGAACTTGGCGCCGAGGCTCTTGATCAGCGCGATACTTTCGTCATGCGTCATCAGCGTGCCGGAGGCGGCGTAGAGATCCGTCCGCCACCGCGGCGTGCCGTTCTGGTAATCGGCCACGTTGGTGGCATCAGGATTGAAGCTGTCCATTTTCGCGGTCAGCGACTTGAACTCGGCGAGCGTGATGTCGCTGGTGCAGCACTTGGCGGAGGCCTTCTTGCCGGCGGCCGGGTCGGACGGGCTGAATCCTTGCGTGCATTTCGCAGCGAGCGCCGGCACCGACAGGATGTTGGTGGTGGTGTGCAAATCGCATTGTGCATGCCGACAGACCAGCTGGCGGTCTTTGGTGAAGGTCACGTCACATTCGATGATGCCGGCGCCCATCCGGGCTGCGGCGGTATAGGATTCCCTGGTATGTTCAGGGAATTGCATCGCCGCGCCGCGATGGCCGATCGAGAAATCGGTCTTGTGAAACGGGCCGGTGCACTGGCTGAGCTTTTCCTTGAGCGGGCCATCCTTCATCTTGTCGACGAGGTAGAACGGGCGCGGGCCGATCTGCGCCTCGCGCGGCAGGGGCACGCTTTGCGCCGCGGCGGGGGCGACGGGCGCAAACATCGCGAGCGCGGAGAGCAGAACCAGAAGGCGGCGAGCGTGCATGAACGAACCTCGGAAGTGGCGGTGTCTCGGAAGTGGCAGTGTAAAGAACGGATATCACCACGACATTATGACGTCTGCGTGTGGGGTTGCGCTCGCTCGGCGTTTATCTACAGTTTACGGGGTCGCACGGCGGCGATCTTACGCAAAATAACAATCGGGAGGAACCGAAATGCCCAAAACCCTGTTCGTCGTCCGCGCCACCGTGACGGATGCCGCAAAGCGTCAGGCGTTCGATGCCTGGTATTCGCGCGAGCATCTGCCGGACGCGGTCAAATCGTTCGGCGCCGAGAAAGCGTGGCGCTACTGGAGCCTCAGCGATCCCGCACTGCATCACGCGATGTATCAGTTTTCCGACGAGGCCGCGCTCGATCGCGCGACCAAAGCTCCCGACATGACCCGACTGATCGCCGATTTCAACCGCGACTGGCCCGACGTGACGCGTACGCGCGAAGTGCTGGTGCTGGCCGAGGAGTTTGGGAAGTAAGCTCCGCTGTCGTCCCGGCCTTGAGCCGGGACCCATACGCCGCGGCCACTGTTGTTGGAAAAGGAAGATACGACCAGCGTGTAAAACAATGACCGCCAGTGGTTATGGGTCCCGGCCTTCGCCGGGACGACGTTAGTGGCGGACGGCAAACCTGAACGCGCAGTTCAGCTGGCATTCATCTCGGCGCACCGAAACTCTCCTGCTCAATCCAACCGATCGCAGAGGAGGAGATGTCATGGAGCGCCGACACTTTCTGAAACTCGCCTTTGGATTTGCGGCAGGTGGTATCGCACTTGCGGCCGGCGCACAGGCCGCCCCGCTGACGCCGCAGCCGCTGGTTCCGGACGGCCAACTCCCCGCCAATCCGGATGCGCAACCCGCCGTCACGTCTGGCGATGAGGTCGATCGGCTTCAGCCAGAAGAAGTGCGCGGGGGCCGAGGTCGTGGCCGTGGCTGGGGCCGTGGCCGCGGATGGGGCCGTCGTCGCTGGGGCTGGGGCCGTCGTCGTTGGGGTTGGCGCCGCCGGCGCTGGGGCTGGCGCCGCAGGCATTACGGCTGGCGTCGCCGCTACTGGCGCCGTCGCTACTGGCGTCGCCGCTACTGGTAAGGTTCGTGGGTACGGGGCGGGGATGGCATTTGCCGTCCCTGCCTTGTTCGGCTCGGCGTGAACTTCATTCCATCGTGCTATTCAATATTCCGCGAAGTCTCGAAATTCGCCTGCGTGTCCTGCGTATGAAGGTGCTTCAGCCTTCCGCGTTCTTCGATCAGATAAAAATGGTTTCCGACGATACCGGCCTCGTTGCGGGCGCCGCGAAACACGATCATGCGGCTGTTGGCGCGGCTGACGACGGGACTGACACCTCGTGCCAGCCCGAGACCGTGAACAGCTCGATGATCTTGCCGGTGCGCGCATCGAGCAAGGTGGGCGCGACGCAGCTCGAGCCGCAGGGCAGCTTGACCACGATGTAACGGCCCGCCGCATCGATCTTCCCGTCGTCGGCTGCGGCGAAAAAATTCTCCCGGCGGGCGCGCAAATCCGGCGTCACCAGCTGCGGTTTTGCGACTTTGCCGGCGTGGACCCTGACCGGATAATCCGCGAATTTGGGCGGTGCTTCGGCACGCGCCGATAGGGTGAGGCAGGCCAGCGCGAGCGCGGTGGCGACAGATCGGTGAGAGTTCTTGGCTGGTTGCCCGGAAACGTGCATCCCGCTTCGTCTGCGCAACAAGCGCCGACGTTCAATGCCGTTCTGCCCATAAAAAAGCCCCGCCGGAGCGGGGCCTTTTGCCGAATTAAATCATGTTACCGAACGCGGCAGCGCCCGTAGGCCCAGACCATGCCGTAGGGGCAAACCCGGCCGCCGGGCCGCACAACCACAACTGGGGCCCGCACAACCGCCCGCGGGGCGACGTAGACGGCGCGCGGCGCCACCACAACGGCGCGCTTGGGCTGGCAGCCGCCATAGGGACCGCGATAATAGCCAGGGCCGCATCCGCCCGCGGCGTTGGCCGCGCTGAAGCTCGCAAACGAGGCTGCGACCAAGACTGCAGCGAAAAGGTACTTCATGTTTTCTCCCGATTTTAAGCCGCCATGCGGCGCGGTTCCGAACCTAGTCACGGAGACCTGAATAGAAAATGAATGTTGTCGATTCGTGAAACAGCAGCAAGAAATTGCCGGTTGAGCGGCTGTCACATTCCCGTTGCCGCGCCTCATTTGCGGCCAATTCGTAAACAAACGGGCTGCACGAATTAAGCTTCGCTCGGGCCGAACAGCGCCGCGAACCGCTTCTCGCCGTTGCGCGTGAAATTGACGACGCGGCTGCCCGGCGCGGTATCGCGCGCGGCCCAGTTGAGTTCGGTGAACCGGCTCATGACAGCCGCACCCAACGTGCCGGCGAGGTGGTGTCGCCGTTCGCTCCAGTCGAGGCAGGCCTTGCAAACCGGCCGGCGCGGATGCGCCAGCGTGTCGGCGTCGATCTGCAGCGACTTCGCCATGAAGCGCTTGCCTTCACCGGTGAGTTCGATGGTCTCCTTGCTTTGCCGGACCAGCTTCTGCTTCTTCATGCTGTCGAGCATTTGCACGCCGAGATCGCCGGCGAGGTGGTCGTAGCAAATCCGCGCCCGGCGCAGCGCCGGATCCTTTGGTCCGGTGCGCACGCGCATGTGGCCGGCACGGGCCGCAAGCCCCGCCAGGCCCTCGAGCACGCCGGCGACATCGGGGTCGGCGAGGCGGTAATAGCGGTGACGGCCCTGCTTCTCCTGCTCGATCAGCCCGCCGGCTTCCAGCTTGGCCAGATGCGAACTCGCCGTCTGCGGCGTGATCCCGGCCTCGTGCGCCAGCTCGGTCGCGGTCAGCGCGCGCCCGGTCATCAGCCCGGTCAGCATGTTCGCGCGCGCGGGATCGCCGACCAGGGAGGCAACCATTGCGATGTCGGGGCCTGCTTTCATAGTTCGATGATAGCCGAAGCATCGACGACGATCAAGCGGGTAGTGTTGCCTCGAACGTCATTGCGAGCGAAGCGAAGCAATCCATCGCCACACGCGGAGGAATGGATTGTTTCGTCGCTTCGCAATGACGAAAACAAAGACCGGAGAACCACATGACCATCACCGTCTTCATCCGCTACCAGCTCGATCCGTTCAAGCGGGCGATGTTCGAGGAATACTCGAAAAACTGGCTCAGCATCATTCCGAAATGCGGCGGCGATCTGATCGGCTACTGGATGCCGCATGAGGGCACCAACAACATCGCCTTCGCACTGATCTCGTTCGACAGCCTCGCGGCCTACGAGAGCTACCGGGCGCGGCTGCGCACCGACAAGGAAGGCATGGCCAATTTCAGCTTCGCCGAGGCGAACCAGTTCATCCTCGCCGAAGAGCGCACGTTCCTGCGCAAGGTCGTGGCGTGAGCGTCTGGCGGAGGCGGCGTCGCGTACCTATGTTGGCCGCGCCAACAAACAATTCGGGGAGTGACCATGCTGACAACTGCTGACAAACGCGCCGCCTTCAAGAAGTTGCACGAGAGCGGCTGCTTCATCATTCCCAATCCGTTCGACGTCGGCAGCGCGAAGGCGTTGCAGCATCTCGGCTTCAAGGCGCTGGCGTCCACCAGCGCCGGTTTTGCCTGGGCCATCGCCAAGGCCGACAACCGCGTCACCGTCGACGACGTCTGCGATCATCTCGCCGCGATCTCTGCTGCGGTCGACATTCCCGTCAATGCCGATTTCGAGGACGGCTTTGCGCATGAGGCGGACAAGGTCGGCGTCAACGTCGCGCGCGCGGTCAAGACCGGCATCGCCGGCCTTTCGATCGAGGATTTCACCGGCGACAATGCCAAGCCGCTGTTCGATCGTGAGCTCGCCGTCGATCGCATCAGGGCGGCGCGCCAGGCGATCGACGCCGACAATAGCGGCGTCCTGCTCACCGGCCGCTGCGAGGCGTTCCTGCGCGGGGTGAAGGATATGAAGCTCGTAATCGACCGGCTCACCGCCTATGCCGAGGCCGGCGCCGACGTTCTCTATGCGCCCGGAATCTCGACGCCGGAAGAAATTTCGGCGGTCGTGAAAGCGGTCGCGCCAAGACCCGTCAATCTTTTGGTCGGCGCGGCCGGGCCTTCGTTGCAGGTTGCCGGCGATCTCGGCGTCCGCCGTATCAGCGTCGGCGGTGCGCTGGCGCGGATGGCGTGGGCCGGCTTCATGAAGGCGTCGAAGGAGATGGCGGAGCAGGGCACGTTCACGGAGTTCGCGCACGGCTATCCCGGCGGCGAACTCAACAAGATGTTCAGCTAACACCGCCAACAAAAAACGCACAAAGAAAAACGCAGCGGGCGAAATGCCCGCTGCGCTTTCGTTTCAGATCACTCGTCAGATTACGCTTGCCTCAGCCGTTACTGTTTGGCCGGTGCGTCGGCCGGAGCGGGCGGGGCCGCCGGCGAGGGCGCTGCCGGACGCGGCGGCGCGGCACCGGTGGTCGTGCCGGGCTGGTTGTTGGACTTCGGCGTTACGTCACGCATGCCCGGAGGCGCCGCGGGGGTAGCCGGCTGTGTCTGCGCGGTCTGGCTGGACGGCGTGGTGCCGGCCTCGTTCACGCTGGTATTGTTCAGACCATAGAACAACGCACCCATCACCACGGCGATGGCAATCGCGAACATCGCGATCTTGGTGCCGTTGGCCGGAGCCTCGGCGAGCTGCGGGTCGGCCTGTATCTCGTTGTCGAGACTGTTCATACGTGCCTGACGGCGGATTTCGTCATCACTCAGATTGGCGCGATACGGGTCGTTCGGATTGTAGGTCATCAATCAGTTCCTCCGTTAGAACCCCAAAGTGTTTAGCGGAGATACAATGGCTGGCGCGGCCGGATGTTCCGCGTCAATCTTGCAACCGGTTAATGATGGAACCCGTGATTCGGGGTTCCATCGGATCACGAGGTTGCGAAGAGGCTGCATAAGAGGTTGCCATGTGGGCCCTGCCGCCCAGCGATACCGTGCTGCACCTGTTGTCTTATGTGGCGCTGACCGCGCAGGCGATGACGGCCGCCCTGGCCGCCGGGCGCCGCAGCATGGATTGGGCCGGCGTATGCATGCTGGGTTGCATTACCGCGCTCGGCGGCGGAACCATCCGTGACGTGCTGCTCGGGCACTACCCGCTGGTCTGGGTGAAGAACCCGTCCTACCTGGCGCTGACCGCGATTGCGGCTTTCGTGACCATCCTGATTGCGCGCCATGTGCACCGGCTCAACCTCGCATTCCTGGTGCTCGATGCGATCGGCCTCGTGGTGTTCACGATGGCCGGCTGCGACGTCGCCCGGCAAGTCGGCGCGCCGTTGCCGATCGTGATCGTCGCCGGCATGATCACGGGCTGCGCCGGCGGCGTGCTGCGCGATATCCTCTGCAACGACGTGCCGCTGCTGTTTCGCTCCGAACTCTACGCCAGCGTTTCCGTCGTCACCGGGCTGTTCTACGTCACCGCCTTCGGGTTGCAGTTGAATCACGAGCTCTGGACCGGATTGACGTTCGTGCTCGGGCTGACGCTGCGGCTGCTCGCGATCCGCTACAAATGGGAAATGCCGAAATTCGTCTTCGGCGGCGATCAACGCTAACCGACGAACGCAGCGCACCATAGCGATTCAGCCAGAATCGCCTGCAGCCAAAGGCCGCCTGGGGCGTTATCCCCAAACGCAGGGCAGCCGGCGACGTCATGCCGTTTCGTGCCGGGGCGGTCCGGCGACACAAAGCGAAACCGGCCGGCGTTCTTCCCGGCACGAAATTGCGATCTTTGATCGCGCGGCTGCCTTGCCGAGATTTGTGGTGCGGGAAGCGGAAAATCCGACATAGACTGGTTCTAAGAAGTTCTGACACCTACATAAAACACAGCTGTCGCGATCAAAGCGGACGGCAAAAGAGGGCTTAAATGGGAATCAACCAGGGTCCGATCAGTCTCGATCAGAAATACACCCAAGGAAGCGGCCATATCTTCCTGACCGGCATCCAGGCGCTGGTGCGGCTGCCGATGGCGCAGATCCGCCGCGACCGCGCCGCCGGGCTCAACACCGCAGGCTTCATTTCAGGCTATCGCGGCTCGCCCCTTGGCGGTTACGACCAGCAGCTGTTCGCCGCCCGCAAGCATCTCGAGCAATACAACATCAAATTCCAGCCCGGCGTGAACGAGGATCTTGCGGCCACCGCGGTCTGGGGCTCGCAGCAGCTCAATCTGTCGCCCGGCGCCAACTATGATGGCGTGGTCGGTATCTGGTACGGCAAGGGCCCCGGCGTCGATCGCTGCGGCGACGTGTTCCGTCACGGCAACGCGGCGGGCTCGGCCAAGAACGGCGGCGTACTGGTTCTCGCGGGCGACGACCATGGCGCCAAATCCTCCACCGTCCCGCATCAGTCGGACCACGCCTTCATGTCGGCGCTGATGCCCTATCTCTATCCCTCCAGCATCCATGAAATGATCGAGATGGGTTTGCTGGGTATCGCGATGTCGCGCTACTCCGGCTGCTGGGTCGGCATGAAGGTGATCACCGAGACGGTGGAAACCACCGCCGAGATCGACCTCACCGACGAGATGACGCCGTTCGTGATCCCGACCGATTTCGAACTGCCCGAAGGCGGCCTCAACCTGCGCTGGCCCGATGACCGCTTCGCCCAGGACCGCCGCCTGCAGGACTACAAGGGCTTCGCCGCGATCGCCTTTGCCCGCGCCAACAAGGTCAACCGCGTCACCATGGATTCGCCGAACGCCCGCTACGGCATCATGGCATCAGGCAAGAGCTACGAGGATATCCGCCAGGCGCTGCGCGAACTCGGCATCACGCCTGAAATCGCCGCCAAGATTGGTCTCAGGCTTTACAAGATCGGCATGCCCTGGCCGCTGGAGCCGGAAGGGGTCAGGCAGTTCGCTGTGGGTCTCGAAGAAATCTTCATCATCGAAGAGCGCCGCGAGATCGTCGAGAACCAGGTCAAGCAGGAGCTGTTCAACTGGCGCGACGATGTCCGTCCCCGGATCATCGGCAAGATGGACGATCACGACAAGCGCTTCCTGCCGTTTGCCGAGGAGCTCAGCGTCGCCTCGCTGGCAAGCTCGCTGACCGAGCGGCTGCTTCGACTTAATCTCAATCCCGAAATCGCAGCACAGCTGCGCGCCAAGGCCGACTGGTTCAACGGCCGGCAGGCGACGCAGATGCAGGCGGTCGCGCCGATCACCCGCACGCCGTATTTCTGTTCGGGTTGCCCGCACAACACCTCCACCAAGGTGCCGGAAGGCAGCCGCGCCTTTGCCGGCATCGGTTGCCACTTCATGGCGCTGTGGATGGACCGCTCGACCGAGACATTCACCCATATGGGCGGCGAGGGCGTGCCCTGGGTCGGCGTCGCGCCTTTCACCAAGGAAGAGCACGTGTTCGCCAATCTCGGCGACGGCACGTATTTCCATTCCGGCAGCCTCGCGATCCGCCAGGCGGTCGCCTCCGGCGCCAACATCACCTACAAGATCCTTTATAACGACGCGACCGCGATGACCGGCGGCCAGCATGTCGACGGCGAATTGTCGCCGCAGCAGATCACCTTCCAGCTTCACGCCGAAGGCATCCGCGAAATCTATCTGGTCTCGGAAAATCCCGACGCCTATCCGGCCTCCGAGATCGCGCCCGGCGTCAAGACCGCGCACCGCGACGACCTCGACACCGTGCAGAAGACGCTGCGCAAGGTAAAGGGCGCCTCTGCGATCGTGTTCGTGCAGACCTGTGCCGCCGAAAAGCGCCGCCGCCGCAAAAGGGGAACGCTGGAAGACCCGGCGCGTCGCGTCATGATCAATCCCGCCGTCTGCGAAGGCTGCGGCGATTGCTCGGTGCAGTCGAACTGCATTTCGGTCGAGCCGCTGGAGACGGAGCTCGGGCGCAAGCGCACCATCAACCAGTCGACCTGCAACAAGGACTATTCCTGCCTGAAGGGCTTTTGCCCGTCTTTCGTCACCATCGACGGCGGCAAGATGCGTAAACGCGCGGCGGCGGGTGTCGGCGATATCGGCGAACTGCCGGAGCCTGCGTCGCGCCCGACGCTGGATCGGCCCTATAACGTCGCGGTCGGCGGCGTCGGCGGCACCGGCGTGCTGACCATCGGTGCATTGCTCGGCATGGCCGCGCATATCGAGGGCAAGGCCAGCATGATCCTCGACATGTCCGGCCTCGCCCAGAAGGGCGGCGCGGTGCTGAGCCATGTGCGTCTGTCCGAACACACCGCCGACGTCACATGTTCGCGCATCGTCACCGGCACCGCCGATCTCGTGCTTGCGGCCGACGAGGTGGTGGCCGTTTCCAAGGAAACCATCACGCTCTGCGAATCCGGCCGCACCACCGGGATCATCAACACCCACCTCATTCCGATCGCCGATTTCATCCTCAACCGCGATTTCAATTTCCAGGCCCGCAAGGTCAACCACGTGTTGGAGACCGCGCTGCGCAAGGATTCGTCGTTCTTCGATTTCACAAAACCTGCCGAAATGCTGCTCGGCGATTCCATCGCCACCAACATGATGATGATGGGTTTTGCCTATCAGAAGGGCCTGCTGCCGCTCTCGGCCAAGGCCATCGAACAGGCGATCGAGGTCAACGGCGTTGCGATCAAGCTGAACATCCAGGCATTCCAGCTCGGACGTCTGGCCGCACACGACCCCGCAAAGCTGATCGCGATGATGAAGGATCAGGACGGGAGCGTCGCACCCAAGACGCTGGACGCGATGTCGCTCGACGAGATCATCGCCCACCGCAGCAACCTCCTGACCGAGTATCAGGACGCGAAACTCGCCGCCCGTTACCAGGCGCTGGTAAAGCGGGTCCGCGACGCCGCCATCGATGGCGGCTATGGCGAGGCCTTGCCGCGTGCGGTCGCGATCAACTATGCAAAGCTGCTCGCCTACAAGGACGAGTACGAAGTCGCGCGGCTCTACACCGACGGCCGCTTCGAAAAGCAGCTTCGCGACCAGTTCGAGGGCGACTTCAAGTTCAATTTCAACCTCGCGCCGCCGATCCTCGGTGGCGGCCTCGATGCGCTGGGCCGGCCGAAGAAGCGCGCGTTCGGCGCGTGGATGATGCCGGTGTTCCGGATGCTCGCGAAGATGAAGGGTCTGCGCGGTACCGCGTTCGACATTTTCGGCCACAGCGCCGACCGCAAGCTGGAACGCGACCTGATCGCCGGCTATGAGAAGGACGTCGCAACCGTGCTCGGCCTGCTGTCGCCGCTCACGCTCGACATCGCGGTCGAAATCCTCTCGCTGCCCGACCGCATCCGCGGCTACGGCCCGGTCAAGGAAAAAGCGGTGCACGACGCCAAGGCGCGCTACACGCAACTGGCCGCCGATCTCGTCAACCCGCCGCCGGCGCCAAGGCAGATCGCGGCGGAGTAGGGCGCCAAATCCTCATGGTGAGGAGGCGCGAAGCGCCGTCTCGAACCATGAGGCCCCGATCTCACCCGCGGCCATCCTTCGATACGACCACTTCATTGCTCCTCCGTCAGTCCGGGGCGCGCCTCTTGGCGCGAACCCGGAATCCATTTGCCCGCTAGCTGCGCTGTGAAATGGATTCCGGGTTCGTGCTTCGCACGCCCCGGAATGACGGCAAAAAGCTGGTGATGTAAGGTGGGTTAGCGAAGCTCAACCCACTACTTCTGAAATGCCCAAGGTGAGACATGGAGTCGGCCAAGAGGATCGTCACACTCACGCCGCTCAACGAACTCTGGAATAGTAACGGACGGCTGGATGCTCGCCGAGCTGAGGAGGTCGGGGAGACAGACATTGCGCGGCTACTGCAAGCGGGTTCGAGCTTCGTGGTTGCTGACGTGGGGCATCCTCTGCAGTGGATATCCGATGCTGATCGCTTTGCCTTCTGGGAGACCGAGGTTAAGTGTCGGTTGGTACCTCCAGATGTCGATGGCTTCCACCCTGACGATTATCCAGGCAGCTACTGCTACGTCGCGACAATGTGGAAGGGGGCATCGACCGCATCGGTCGTTGTTCTGGAAAAGCATCACTGATCTCATTCCTCATGGTGAGGAGGCGCAAACCGCCGTCTCGAACCATGAGGCCCCGATCTCACCCGCGGCCATCCTTCGAGACGGCCGCTTCGCGGTCTCCTCAGGATGAGGTTGGTATGTGCGGCGCGTAAGGTGGGCAAAGACGCGTAGCGTCGTGCCCACCATCTCTCAACAATCGCGGTAATAACCGCACTCTGCGCACCGTCGTAAAACGCAAAAGACCTCCGAGCCGAAGCTGGAGGCCTTCACTGTCACGAGGGGTACATCCGCCCTTCGCGACCACCACTGGGGCGCATCGCTGCGCTATGGTTGATAGTCATAATCCATGACCGTCAACGTTTTATGACGTTGAAAGTTTCTTTGGCATAGACGCGCTGCGCGCACTCGCGGCCGACCTCGTCAACCCGCCGCCGGTGCCGTGGCAGATCGCGGCGGAGTAGCGGGCGCTCTCATATTGTCGTCGTACCGGCCTTGAGCTCAGATGCGCAATTGCGCATCGGGGGACCCATACTCCGTGACGGTGATGTTGTAAAAGAACGCGGATAACTAACATCTCGCAAACAATTACGGCCTGTGGTTATGGGTTCCGGCTCCTGGTGCGCAATTGCGCACCGGGCCGGGACGACGGAGAGAGCAGAATCCGCCTTACGGACCAGGTTTCGTCATTGCGAGCGAAGCAATGCCCCCATTCTTCATGCGGCGCGATGGATTGCTTCGCGGAGCCTGTCATCGGGCGCGCATTCGCGCGACCCGGTGGCTCGCAATGACGGTGTGGAGGGAGCGGGTGCGACAAAACAACCCGACGGGCAAATCAGTTCTGATTTACGGAAATCGTGTCAAGCTCTAAATTTCCGAAAATCAAAAATATTTCTCTTCCCTTCGGCCCAAATCACCGGCACATTCTCGCCATCCCGTCCCACTCAGAGGGGCGTTGGCCATCGTCACAACGAGGGGCGGGGATGCGGTGGACGCTGATGTTGCGATTGACGGTCGCGGCAAAGGCGTACGGCAAAAGCGTGTGGT